>JANXML010000029.1 GCA_025354645.1 Arcicella sp.
TGGAGTTTTGGTATAGCCAGAGGTAAAAACGATAAGATTGATGCCATAAGACTTTGCAAATATGCCTGCAAAGAGTCAGATGAGCTTATAATGAGTAAGCCATTAAATCCAAAACTAATGCAGTTGAAAGATCTTCAAACCTCAAGGGTAAGATTATTAAGTCAGAAAAACGCCAATCAATCCTACTTGAAAGAGCTGAAAAACATCAATGATAAAGCGATCCAAAAAGTATTGGAACAAGCCTATAAAACAGCGATTGAAGGTTTAGAAAAGTCAATAAAATCTGTAGAAAAGCTCATAAAAAAACTCATATCAGATCAAGATTCCTTACAGAAAAGCTACGATTTATTACTATCAATTCCAGGTATTGGTAACATTACAGCCATCTATTTAATAGTTTGTACCAACAATTTTGCGGGCAATATATCGGGTAAACAGCTGGCATCCTACGCTGGTGTAGCACCCTTCGGAAACTCAAGTGGAACCAGTATTAAGAAACCCGAAAAGGTACATAAAATGGCGAACAAAGAATTGAAAAAAATATTACACATGGGTGCTATGTCCGTTATCCATTGTAACCCTGAAATGAAACACTATTACAGCAGAAAAATGTCAGAGGGCAAACACGCCCTAAGTATCATTAATGCGGTGAAAAACAAGTTAGTTTTAAGAGCTGTAGCAGTAATAAAAAGTCAAACTCCTTATGTGGATAACTTTGTAAAATCAGATGAAATACTAAAAAATGCCGCTTAAAAATAAGTAAAATATTGTTTGGAATAACCGTAACAATCGCTGCGGTTACTTTTCTTGTATCTGACTGGCACGCACAGTGAAGAAAAGTAAAGCCATGCAAAAGGAAATTTTGTTATTTCGAGAAAAGCCAAATTAAATTTTTAAACATCTTCTCAGACTATCTCAATTATTACTACTATTTTTATCTTTTTTTAGGGGATAAATTAAAAACAAATACGGCTTCGTTTTGAGCGAAGCCGTATTTATAAAATTTCAAAACTAATTACTTTTCCACAATTTTCGCAATTTCCGACCTTGCTTCTTCCACAACTTCTTCGGGTGTTTTTTCCCCCCTTTCGATGGGCGGCAACACTGTCCATCGAAGATTTTGCAAACTTACCAACGGAAAATATCCCTTCGGATTCAGTTTATTAACGTTTTCTATCGCCACTGGAACGATTAGAGCGTTAGGGGCTTTTTTCATCAAAATCGCTATTCCACCAACCGCAAAAGGCTTCATCGTACCCGTTCGTGAACGTGTGCCTTCTGGAAAAATACAGGCTGAAAAGTTCGTTTCTTCTATCATTTTGCCCAATTTAGCAATTTCTACAACCGCCTGTTTGCCATCTTCACGGTCGATAAGAGCAGCTCTACTTTTGTGCAAATTATAAGAAATGGAAGGAATTCCTTTCGATAATTCCTGTTTTGAAACAAATACAGGAAAGTTTTTTCTGAGAAACCAAATCATCCCAATAATATCAAAAAGGCTTTGATGATTTGCCACAAAAATGATGGGGCGGTCAGTTGGCAACTTTATTTTTTCAACAAATTTCACATTTGTTCCTAATATTAATGTACCATAAAGTAAAAAGAAATTCATCACGTGAACCAACTTTTGATGAACTCTTTGTCCAAAAAATTCGTAACAAATGATTTGTAATGGATGAAAAATAAGTAGAATTAGGAAGAAATAAAGTAAATAGACACAACTGAAAAAATAGTCAATAATTTTTTTCATACAATTTTGAAGGTTTGAAGTATCTCTTTCAAGAGAATACAAATTTACTTGATTGTATAAATAATCGTACCTTTGACCCACATTTTATCATTTATTTCATGACATTTTCTTCGCTTGGTTTATCACAATCAATCTTAAAAGCTGTAACAGAACAGCAATATACAGAGCCATATCCTATTCAAATTGAAGCTATTCCAGCCATTTTGGAAGGGAAAAGTGTCTTAGGAATTGCTCAAACGGGTTCTGGGAAAACTGCCAGCTTTGTGTTACCAATTTTAGAGTTATTTCAACGTAAAAAACATACCAGAAATCTCCATTTGAAGGTTTTGATACTCGTTCCAACCCGTGAATTAGCAGGGCAGATTGGCGAAGTAATTGCAGGATTTAGCAAATATTTAACCATTCCAGTCAAGCATAATGCCGTGTTCGGGGGCGTTACGCTCAACCAGCAAATGATGACGTTGAAAAATACCGAAATCTTAGTTGCCACGCCAGGACGGTTGTTAGAATTGGTTTCAACGCAATCGGTGAATCTTTCTAAAATTGAAGTATTAGTTTTGGACGAAGCCGACAGAATGTTAGATTTGAATTTTCAAGAAGAAGTAAATCAGCTTTTTGCTTTATTACCCAAAAAACGTCAAAATATCCTCTTTTCAGCCACTTTGGATACTGAAAGCAAGTTAATAAAGGAAGTACTTTTATGTAATCCCGTCAGATTTGAGGTTGAAGCAGAAGCAAAAAATACAGATTTAATCAGGCAATCTGCCTATCGAGTTTCACCCGAAAAGAAAGGACCTTTGTTGCGTTATTTGATTAAAACCAAAGAAATGAAACAGGTTTTAATCTTCGTTTCTTCGGTTAGAACTGCCGATAATTTAACCGATAAATTACAAAAAAACGGTATTGAAGCCATGGCGATTCACAGTAAGAAAAGTCAAAGTGCCAGAACGGAAGCCTTAAACCGTTTCAAAAAAGGGAAAACTCCTGTTTTAGTAGCCACCGATTTGGCTTCGAGAGGAATTGATATTCAGTTTTTGCCCTTTGTAATTAATTACGAATTGCCCCGTTCACCCAAAGATTATGTGCATCGCATCGGACGTACAGGCAGGGCAGAATCATCGGGAGAAGCCATTTCATTAATTATTCCAGAGGAAGAACATCATTTCAAAATCATTCAAAAAAAGATGGGGAAAATAGTCCAAATGATTGATTCAGAGGGATTTACATTGTCGTAAATATAGCAAATTACAAAGATGATTTGAGGAAATACCCAATTATCGAATTATAAAATTGTTATTTGAATAAGAAATAATTCATAATTTTACTTTGTAGATTTCGTTAACAAACTGAAATTCATCCATACCTTGAAGAAAATTTACCCACATATTTTTTTGTTTTTCATCCTAATTTTCTCCCAAAAAACGGTAGCCCAGAATTCGGTTTTAGCCAAAGGGGATTGGATAAAAATTGGCGTAACTTCTTCTGGAATTCACAAAATAGAGGCAAATTTCCTTCAAAAATCGGGACTAAATCTTGCCCAAATAAATCCACAAAATATAAAAATTTATGGTAACGGAGGCAGAATGTTACCCCAAGCAAACAATACTCCCCGTGCGATAGATTTAATAGAAAATGCCATTTCCATAGAAGGAGAAGCAGACGGACGGTTTGATAATCAAGATTTTATCTTATTTTACGGTCAAAGCCCGCATAATATTTCCTACGATTCTCTGGTAAAATCTTTCAAACATCAATTCAATATCTATTCCGATACTACTTTCTATTTCCTCACGGTTTCAGACACCAAAGGGCTAAGAATAAAAGACCAAAATTCTATTTCGGCAACGCAAGAAATTACAACCTTTGATGATTACGATTTTCATGAAATTGACCGTAAAAATCTCCTCGCTCAAGCACCATTTGCAGGTTCAGGTCGTGAGTGGGTAGGTGAAGAATTTTTTAATAGTAATGAAAATATTTTCACCTTCAATTTTTCTGGAATTCAACTTAAAACAGTCTTGAAAATTACAGCATCAGTTGCCGCACAGGCTTTTAAACAAACAGAATTTATAGTAAAAGCCAATGGACAAAATGTTGGAAGTTTGACTTTGGATAAAATCCTCGAAGTTCAACAAGATGGCACGAATAGATATGAAGTTAAAGGCTCAACAAACACTCAAACTTTCACTGTTAATGCTGATAATTTCACGAATGCTACCGATTTGAAAGTTGGTTTTACTTATGACAGCAATACCCTCACATCGGGCGTTGGCTATTTGAATTATGTGGGTGTGCAAGTGGTCAGAAATCTAAAATTATACGAAAATCAAACCATCTTTCGCTCATTGGAAAGTCTGAAATATCCACTTTCTAAATTCATTTTAAATGAATCTTCAACGAACTTAAAAATTTGGGATGTTACTAATCCTCAACAAGTTCAAAACCAATTGTACATTGCCCAAAACCAAAAGCTAAATTTTGGCGTAAATACATCAACTTTAAAGGAGTTTATCGTCTTTAATTCTAATAATTTTCTTGCACCCGTTTCCGCTCAAAAAATTAATAATCAGAATTTGCATAATGCAGAAATCCCTGATTTACTTATAGTTACATCCGAGATTTTGAGAAAGCAAGCTAATCGTTTAGCAGATTTCAGAAGACAAAATGATAAGCTGACGGTGCAAGTCGTTTCTACGCAAGAAATTTATAACGAGTTTTCATCAGGCAAACAAGATGTCACGGCAATTCGAGATTTTGCAAAGTTTCTTTACGACCGTAATTCCTTAAAAATGAAGTATTTACTGCTCTTTGGCGATGCTTGCTATGATTACAAAAAAAGAATAAACATAGTTGAAAACGAAACCAAAGAAATATACATTCCAACTTATGAAAGTAGGGAATCTTTAAATCCAATTGATAGCTATAATTCGGATGATTATTTTGGATTTTTGGAAAATAGTGAGGGAGAATGGATAGAAAATTCAGCTGGAAATCATACCCTTGAAATTGGGATAGGACGCTTGCCTGTAAAGAATGTACAAGAGGCAAAAGATGTGGTTGATAAACTCATATATTACAGTTCAAGTAAAAATACTTTAGGCAATTGGAGAAGCAAAGTTGTTTTTGTTGCCGATAATGGAGATGGCAATATTCATCAAGAAGATGCAGATACTTTTGCCAAACGTATCAATGTGCAAAACCCTGATTATCAAACTAATAAGATTTACGTTGACGCATTTCCATTAATAATATCACCAGACCTGCAGCGTTCGCCAGAAGCAAAGAAAATTCTTATTCAAACTTTACAGCAAGGAGTTTTGATAATGAATTATAATGGACATGGTTCAGAGGATGGCTTAACAGATGAACAAATTTTAAGAGACGGCGATATTCAAAGTTTTACAAATTTTAATACAATGCCCTTGATGCTCACCGCAACTTGCCAATTTGGTCGTTTTGATTATCCAAATAAAGTTTCAGGTGCAGAAGTCGCAATTCTTAATCCAAAAGGCGGAGCCATTGCTTTATTAACCACCACAAGACCTGTGTATCAAAACACTAATTTTGTTATAAATAAAGCATTTTATGAATCAGTTTTCAAACCTATAAACGGAAAAATGCCCCGTTTAGGTGATGTAATGATTTATACTAAAAACAACAGTTTACAAGGCGTAATTAACCGCAATTTTTCTTTATTAGGCGACCCTTCGATGCGATTATTATACCCTGAAAATGAAGCAGTTATCACAAAAATTAATAATAAATCTATTGCAAAAAATGACACCTTAAAAGCACTAAGTAAAGTCATCCTTGAAGGTGAAATTCAGCAATTTGGCACACAAATAAAAGCGAATAATTTTAATGGAATTGCACAAATTACAGTTTACGATAAACTGAAAAATCTACAAACATTAGGAAACTTTGGGGGAAAATTTGCCTACCAACAATATCAAAATATTTTGTTTGAAGGAAAAGTAAAAGTGCAAAATGGAAGTTTCACCAGCACTTTTATTGTTCCCAAAGATATTAATTATCAATACGGTGAAGGAAAAATATTTGTTTATGCTCAAACAACTGATGCAACCTCTGATGCACTTGGTTCGTCTAAGCCAATAGTGGGTGGTGCGAACAATCAAAATTTGACTGATAATCAACCACCGAATGTCAATCTGTATCTTAACGATGAAACATTTGTTGATAATGGTGAAACGAATGATAATCCCATTTTTATTGCAAAATTATTCGATGAAAATGGTATAAATATTGCATCCGATGGATTGGGTCACGAAATGATTTTGACAGTTGATGACACTACAAAAATATCTTTAAATCAATACTTTACCAGTAAATTAGACGATTATAAAAGCGGCGAAATTAGATATAATTTAAAAAATTTATCCAAAGGACAACATCAACTGAAACTAAAAATTTGGGATAATTATAATAATTCAACTGAAACTTCGTTACAGTTTAGGGTAATTATAAACCAAAATAATTTACTTAATAATGTATTCTGTTACCCTAATCCTTTTAACCAAACAACCAATTTTAGTTTTGAACACGAACGAGTGGGCGACGACATAAATATCACCATCGAGATTTTTGATAGTTACGGGCGTTTAATAAAGCAGTTTAGTGAGAATGTTTATAAAATTGATAGTCCTTACAACAAAATTTCGTGGAATATTTTAGAAGATTCCACTCCGATTGTAACTGGTAACTACTTTTATCGTATTTTTGCAAAATCACTAACATCCACTTATCAAGCAACAGGAAGTGGAAAAATGATGTCCGTTAAATAATTTTAGGAAGTTAATTTATCTGTAAGTTTTGTTTAAAACTGGTTTATTGATTACTTTTGACAATACCAATCGGATTTCTTTTATTGATATTTCACAATGCGTTATTAAGCCTCGTTCCGAGAAACTTTAACCTTAAAGACAATGATTAAAAATGTTACTAAC
This sequence comes from Arcicella sp., assembly GCA_025354645.1. Classification (GTDB taxonomy): domain Bacteria; phylum Bacteroidota; class Bacteroidia; order Cytophagales; family Spirosomataceae; genus Arcicella. The sequence goes on from JANXML010000029.1 coordinate 6,715, forward strand.
GCTCTTAGAGCGTCTTTGATGCTTGGATTAACAATGTCAGCAGCGAATGTTTTCGCACAACAGACAATTAGTACAAATCCAACAGAATCTGGTGTTCCTTCACCTGCTATTGCCTCTTTGATAATTACACCTGATGCACGTTCAGCAGCCATGGGAGATGCAGGTGTTGCACTTTCACCTGGTGACGGCGACGCAAATTCTATTTTTTGGAATCCTGGTAAAATGCCTTTTTCAACCAAAGATATTGGAGTATCCGTTTCTTATGCTCCATGGCTACGTCAATTAGTGAATGATATGGCAATTCTTAACCTCAGTGTTTATAAAAAAATTAAGAACAATCAAGTAGTTGGAGCTTCAATCCACTATTTTGATCAAGGTCTTTTTCAAGCTACTGATGTTAACGGGGGTTCTTTGGGTAATTTTAACTCTAAAGAATATTCTATTTCAGTTACGTATTCACGTAAGTTATCAGAAAAATTAGGCTTAGGAGTAAACATTAAATATGTAAACTCAACTTTGTATAATGGTACAGTAAATGGCACATCTTTACAACCCGCTTCAACAGTTGCGGCAGATATTGGTTTGTTTCATACTTCAAAGAGTGATAAAAAATGGAATACCAACTGGGGTGTAATGATTCAAAACATTTCGGGTAGAGTTTCTTACGGAGGTACAACATCTAATTTTATTCCAACTAATTTGAAAATAGGTATTGCCACAACAAATATGATTGATGCTCACAACAGATTTACCTTGACGGCTGATATCAATAAATTAATGATTCCAACTCCTACTTATGTGAATGGAAAAATCGTTGAAACTGGAACAGCCATTGGAGGCATTTTAGGTTCTTTCGGAGATGCACCTGGTGGATTTAGCGAAGAATTAAAAGAAATCAATCTCGCATTAGGTGGTGAATATGTTTACAATGATATGTTTGCTCTTCGTGGAGGATATTATTTTGAAAATGCTGATAAAGGTGGTAGGAAATACTTTACCGCAGGTTTTGGGGTAAAGTTAGAAAAGAAATACGGTTTAGATTTTGCTTATTTAATTCCAACAACTGGTGGAAGCCCATTAGCCCAAACGTTGAGACTTTCGCTTCATGCAAACTTTAACACTGCTCCAAAAGTAATTGCAAACTAAAATTTAGTACATAAGTTTTTTAAAAATGACATTTCTTCGGAAGTGTCATTTTTTGTTTGTAAATACATAGAAAATATAGGTAACGTATGAAAATAAAACAGCATAATTAACAAATCGTGATAAACAATATTCATTTGTTATAAATTTAGTTCTTAATTTTCAACTCTTACCTCCTTTGCATCTTTGCTACTTTGCGAGAATAATTTTTTGAACACAAAATAAAAAATGTTAGACAGAACCATAATCCCTGATTTCCAGACGATTACATCCATAAATATTCCTCCTGCACAAGTGATTACGCTTTCAAATGGTATCCCATTGTATGTAGTAAACGTGGGAGAACAGCCAGTCGTTAAAATTGAATTTAGTTTTGAAGCAGGCAATTGGCAAGAACCACAAAATGGCGTTTCTTTATTCACCTCAAAAATGATTTCGGAAGGAACACGTAAACACTCTTCATCAGAAATTAGTGAGTATTTTGATAAATTTGGGTCATTCACAGAATCAGGGCAAGGTTTAGACCGTGCTAATTTTGTGGTTTATGGATTAAAAAAACACCTTTCATCACTATTGCCAATGGTGCAAGAATTATTAAATGAAGCAATTTTTCCAGAAAATGAATTAGAAACCTTTAAGAACATTCAATTACAAACGCTTCAAGTAAACTCTGAAAAGACCTCTTTTATTGCCAATAAAACCTTCCGTAAAAAAGTATTTGGTAACATTCATCCTTACGGTAATTCGATGACTGAGGAAGCTATTGAAGGAATTAATAGAGATTTACTTATCAATTTCTATAAGAATTATTGGCAAGGAAAACCATATAAAATTTTTCTTTCGGGTAATGTAGGAGAAAAAGAAATTAATTTGATTGAGCAATATTTTGGCATTCAGAAAATTAGCCAATCTCTTGATAATAAAGTATTTATGAATAATATTCTTCCAAAAGGAGAAAATATTCTGATTGAAAAAGAAGGAGCGATGCAATCATCCATCCGCATGGGAAAACAATTAATGACTCGCAAGCATCCAGATTTTTTTACGATGATGTTATTAAATGAAATTTTAGGGGGTTATTTTGGATCAAGATTAATGAGAAATATCAGAGAAGAAAAAGGTTTAACTTATGGTATTTCCTCAAATTTAGCCCTTTTCGGACAAGCAGGATATTTCGTAATTGGTACGGATGTAAAACGTGAATTTACACAACAAACCATTGATGAAATTCATAAAGAAATCAAAATATTACAAACAGAATTAATTGTAGAAAACGAATTAGAAACCGTTAAAAATTATATGGTTGGTTCTTTTGCAGGTTCCTTAAACACGCCATTTGACATCACAGACCGATACAAAGTAATTTTTTCAGAAAATTTGCCATTGGATTTTTATCAAAATTATATTCCAAATATTCAACAAGTCTCAGATATTCAACTTTTGGAAGCAGCTAACAAATACTTGCAGACAGATTCATTATTTGAAATTGTCGTAGGAGGTAAATAAGATTATTTAAAGTCAATTATCGAAATAAAATAAAAATCTTGGTGTCTTCAAGTCTTAGTAGCTGATATGTCGGAAAATAATCAAAAACTTTTTAAAACATATTTGCCTAAAACTCAAAGATTTACTACCTTTGCAGTCCTGTTTAGGAAATAGTAAATCGTTATTGATTGTGATTATTAGTAACCACTCATAATCTTTGATAACAATGATGATTACTTCATTTATGTCACAACGATTAACGCATAATTTTATAAAGCAATGGCTAAGAAAGGCAATAGAATCCAAGTTATTTTGGAATGTACTGAGCAAAAAACATCAGGTGTACCAGGAATGTCTCGTTACATCACCAAAAAGAATCGTAAAAATACTACGGCTCGTTTAGAATTAAAAAAATACAATCCTTTCATGAAGAAAGTAACTGTACATAAGGAAATTAAATAATTCACGGCGGAGTTATGAGTCATAGATTAAGAATTATATTCTTTAAACTTCACTTATCGCTTCATAAATTATCATAAAGAAATGGCGAAGAAAGTAGTTGCAACCTTAAAAAAAGAAGGTGGTGTAAAATACGCTAAAATCATTAAGGCAGTAAAAAGCCCTTTAACTGGTGCTTATACATTCAAAGAAGAAATCATTCTTCAGGATGATGTTATGTCAGCTTTGAAGGGTTAATAAACCTTAAGATTTTCAATAAAATCCTCTTTCCAAAATGGTTTGAGGATTTTTTGTTTTAAAAAGTTATCAAAAAAAGCCCTAAGAAATTTTCTCAGGGCTTTAGGCAGTCTCCATAAGCTATTTATTTTTTCTATAATTTATTCTTAAATTCCTAAAAATAAATCAACAATTTATACCTACGTATAAACAGTAAATATTGGATTCTTAATAAGGACGTAAAAAATGTTAAAAAGGTTGTGTTAGCATAAAAATAAAAATCCTCTACGTTTTCACGAAGAGGATTTTTATTTTTACTTTACGCTATTCCAATTATCTTTTTCTCTTAGGAGTATCAGGAATAATACGAATATCATCAGGTCTTTTAGGATCAATATAGAATTTATATTTAGCTACTTGACCCGTTGGCTTACAATCACCAGCATTTAAACGTTGAACTTCGTATTCATATACCGACGGATTCTTTGGTAATGGAAGGTCTGAAGGCCATTTAATGTTTGGATTAGTAGCAACGTTTTCGTAATTAATAGTTGTACTATAAGTTGAAACTCCAGCAAGTCCAGTTGATTTTTTACGTCTTGGTACTAAACGTTTTGGTTTCGCAGGAGCTACTGTTCCATCAGCAGGTTTTGCAGGAGCAACAGCAGTTGATAATCTCTTTCTACGAACTTTTCGTGGTGATCTGTAACCATCTGTTCCAGCACCTGCTCCACCAAAATATCTTGTTGCAGTTGAACCACCAAAGATTTTAAACATATATTGGTCTTCGAATGGTTTTGCTGCTACGATATTTTGAACAACTGGTTTTGCTTTATATCCAAAACTTGCGGCAACAGCTTCTGACAAACATTTTCCTTCTACACTTGACTGAACTGTGTAGTAATAAAAACTACAATCATCGCTATTTACCAAAGTAACATTCGCTGGTAAACTCAAGTTAGTATTCTTAGTTGTTTGTTGATAGATTGGAGTGCCAGAACCATCAGCTTTATATAACTTATAAATGTATTCCTCGTTTTCTGGTGTTGCAGAAGTACTTTTCCAACGGAATGAAGGAATGGTAGTTGCACCGTTATCATACATCATCCCTTTCTCTCCTTCTATTGTAGGAATCGCACAAACCACTGGTGCAGGAGGAGGAGGTAATAATGAATAAACTGTATTTCCTGTTTTCTCGCCAAAGGTATGTGAAAGTGCTAAACCAAAATTACAACCACCGTGTGTACGAGTGTATTCTCTTGTCAACACTCTCAATGAATTTGGAGCAACGTCTCCACCAGCAACTGTATATGGTGTTGAAGTCAAGAAGCCTTGTGCATTCAAGCCAACAGCCCAATTTTTAGCAACATTATAAAGAAAATCAACACTTAATAATCCGCCTAATTGGTTTTTTGAAGCAGAGGGAGAAGTACGGAATACCAATTGGTCGGCTCCTTGTGAACCTGCCGTTACAGCTCCAAATCTTGGTGCTGAACTGTTGAATAAACCTCCTTTTAAATCAATATCAATATTGAATTTCTTACCAATTGGCAATGCGATGGCAGGTCCAATCAATAAATAGAAATCCTCATAGTCTCCTTGTGTGTCATACTTTAAAGCACTTGGACTAATACCCAAAATTTTTGCATTTTTAGAAATTTGTCCATCAACACCTTGGTAATCATCTTTAACACCAAAGTTTTGGTAACCTCCCATTAAGCCAAAACCAAGATTTCCCCAAAAGTGATTGACCGATAATGAGTTATAACCACCTGGTTTTAAAAATAGAGATTTGTCTTCACCATCTTTACAGAAAGGAACAGCAATTCCGATGCGGTCGGTAGCTTTCCAATATCTTCTCGGTTTAGTTGAACGTAAGACGTTAGCATTTTTGTAAAAAGCCGAGTCAAGATAATAACCATCAGCCACTGTTTTTACTACTTGCCCATTTGAATAGGTCGTTGTTGTAATTCCATTGTCTGTTAATGAACTAACAACGGTTGGTTTAGTGCCAGTAGTATTCGGGACTTGGGCTGATGCTATATGACCGGCAGTAAGGCAGGTCAGTAGCCCCATAGTGAGTCTTTTTGAAAGACTAATTCCTGAAAAAATCTGTTTCATGTTTTTTTAGTTTTGATAAAATGATAGGGTTTTGTGACGGACTTATTTAGTAGCCTAACTAATCGAGTGGGTAAAAGTAACGCTTTTTCTAAAAAAACAAGAAATTATATACGAAAAATCCTACTTTTTTTAGAAAAAAATACGATATACAGACATTTTAAGCATTATTACCCACTATTAATCTTAATTTTGTGACAAATTTAAGATTATTTCGATATTTGCAAATATAAGGTAACGGAATTAATAAATAAATACCGTACACTCAAAAGTAAAGGCTTGTAACTAAAAACCTACTTCTATCAATAAAAATAATATTTTGTTAATATTTATCATCCTTATATAATGTCCATACATACTGAAATAAAGCGAGTTACAACGCATATCTTGCAAGAAATGAAAAATCGAGGGGAGAAAATATCTTGCTTAACTGCTTACGATTTTTCAATGGCTCGCATCGTTGATGCGGCAGGTGTAGATTTGATTCTTGTGGGTGATTCTGCCTCTAATGTAATGGCTGGACATGAAACTACGCTTCCCATAACACTCGACCAAATGATTTATCATGCCACTTCGGTTGTGAAAGGAGTTAAACGGGCTTTGGTAGTGGTTGATATTCCTTTTGGGTCTTATCAAGGTAATTCTTCGGAAGCATTGCGTTCAGCCATTAGAATTATGAAGGAGTCGGGTGGTCATGCTGTCAAAATGGAAGGTGGGGCAGAAATTAAAGATTCTGTTTCACGTGTTTTGAGTGCTGGTATTCCTGTGATGGGACATCTGGGACTGACGCCACAATCCATTTATAAATTTGGGACTTATGCTGTTAGAGCAAAAGAAGAAGATGAAGCTAATAAATTAATGGAAGATGCCAAATTATTAGAAGATATTGGCGTTTTCGGAATTGTCTTAGAAAAAATTCCTTCTGAACTTACGAAAAAAGTTTCTCAAAGCCTTCATATTCCAACCGTCGGAATTGGGGCAGGTGCGGATGCGGATGGACAAATTTTAGTGGTTCATGATATGTTAGGAATTAATAAAGAATTTAAACCGAGGTTCCTCAGAAGATACGCTGATTTAGATGGTATTATGAACGAGGCAATCTCACAGTATGTTAAAGACGTGAAATCAGTTGATTTCCCGAGTGAAAAAGAAAGTTATTAAAATTAGGGGTTAGGGCTCAGGCGTTGGGGATTAGGGTGAAGTTAAGAAGTATAAAGCTAAATTTTGAGATTAATTATTAAGATAATATTACTATTATTTTAATAAGTATTTTAAATTTAATAGTAGTAATATTTTCAATTTCAATGCCCAACCCTCAACCCCTAATCCCCAACCCTTAATACCAAAAAATGAAAGATTTCCATGTAGTGTATGAAGACAACCATATCATTGTTGTCAATAAAAGGGCGGGAATTCTGGTTCAAGGGGATTCAACGGGCGACCGTACTTTGACGGATGCTGTAAAAGATTATATCAAAAAGCAATATGATAAACCTGGGGACGTATTTCTTCATCCCGTTCATCGTTTGGATAGACCTGTAAGTGGTTTGGTGATTTTTGCCAGAACTTCAAAGGGATTGGAAAGAATGATGGAGCTTTTTCGTAAAAGAGAGATTCAGAAAACATATTGGGCGGTTGTGAAACGCAGACCAAAAGAATTAAAAGGCAAATTGACTCATTGGCTCACGAAGGATGAAGCTAAGAATGTTACGACAGCTCACGATGAGGAAGTGAAAGGTTCGCAGAAGGCAGAATTGACGTATAAAGTGTTAGGGGAAATAAATAAACACTTTTTATTGGAAATTGAGCCTTTGACGGGCAGACCACACCAAATCCGTGTTCAACTCGCCACGATGGGAAGTATTATTCGTGGCGATTTGAAGTACGGATATGATAAGCCTAATGCTGATGCAAGTATCAATCTTCATGCGAGACGATTATATTTTATTCATCCCGTAAAGAAAGAACCTATCATTTGTAAGGCGGCAGTGCCACCTAATGCTTTTTGGGAAGAATTCTTAGAACTTGATCCTGATGATTTCAAGCAAAAGAATCTTGACTATCTTCATGAATAAGAGGAGACACAACGTCGTTTCTTATTTGATCAACTAATCCCAAAAAAGCGTGTTTAATACCTTGCAATGCTCCAGAAGCAATGCTCAAAGGAAGGATCAAAGGCAAAAAAATGAGCCATTGAAGAATCATGAACTGATTTAATTTTCTCATATTGATTTCGATAGCGGTCAAAACCGTTGTTTGTCTAAAAGATTGTGGTAATTTTTCACTTTCAATTATTTACAAACAAATGTCATGCCGAAGTGGTTTGGTTCTTTACTGTTTTGTACTGTAAAAATAAAAATAATTCTTTGAATAACAATATTAAATCTTTTGAATTTAGTTTTTTTTTATTAAAGATTTACCATCGTTTAGATTAATTATTGAATAAGGCATTTATCAAACAAAAAGCCATGATTAATAAAAATCATGGCTTTGATAGTTAGTTTTGGCTGTTTATTTTTTTATGTAAGGGGCGAAAGCGTATTTAGATTTTACGGCTATTACCTCGGCAATCTTAGTAAAAACCAACTTTGGAACGTCAATTTTATGATCCACTAATTTTACGTCAAAATTACAAGCTAAGCTAATTTTTTGATTATCTATCGTTAATTTTCCTTTCAAATCTCGTGGCTGCGTTACACCATGTAAGGTTAATTGTCCTTTGGCGGTTACGTCGTAGGTTCCATTTTTTGTGTAGTCAATTACTTCAACAATTTTTCCTTTAAAAACGCCCGTTGGAAATTTCTCTGATTCCATGTAGTTTTCATTAAAGTGTTCTTGCATTAATTTATTAGGAAAATCAAAAGCGGTCATTTTCATGCTGACCGCCACTTCATTAGTAAAAGTATTCAGGATTGCTCCTACATTTTTATTGGTTCCTGAAATATTCTCTATCGGCGTTTCAGAAAAGAAAATCGTCTCGCCAGCTTGTGTGGCATAAAGTTGCCCGAAAGATTTACTTGATATTAAGACACTGAATATCAAGAGTTTAATAGTGCTTTTCATGTGATTTTAAATTTGTTTTTGACTGAACATGAAGGCTCATAAAATTTAAACGAAGGGGTTTGAACCAACGATTTTACTACCTATTTTTTACTTATTCAACTCCTTTGCTTTTTTATCTAAACTGAAACTTCTTGCAATATTAAATCCATAAAAAATGCCTCCATCACTCCATGATTTGGTAGTTTGAGCGATGAATTGACGTTCAATCATACCTCTGGAATTGGTGAAATGCAATTGAAAAACGTGTCCTCCCGTTTCAATATCGAAACCCAGTGCCAAAGAATTATTATAAGTACTTGATACAGGACGATTGAAATCTGCGTAATAATATTCACCCGTGATACTTAATCTTTTGGTTAATTTCACCCTTCCGCCTACGCCCAAAGCTATCATGTTGTTTGGAGTGTCAGTGGTTTCTGATTTATTGAAGTGCAAGAACGTTGGCATCAGTTGTAAGGAAATTTTATCGCTAAATTTTCTTGCTATCAATACTTGACCAGTATAAGTCATTCGCTCCAAATTATCTCTGTATTTCATTATTGTACCTGATTCTAAGGACGAACCAGTGGCAACCGTACTAATGGCATTACTTCCGTACAAAGTCATGGTTAAGGGCATGGTGTTGGACTGTCGGAGAAGTTTGTATTTTGCATAAAAATCATACATCTTTTCTTGTGAACTTCTGCCAATTCCGACGGTCAATTGGTTGTTAATTCCGTATTCAAGACCTAAACGAATTCTGGCTTCGTCTAATCCAAAAAAATTATCAATAAATCCCGTATTTAATGCTCCAAAACGATGCGAAATCCAGAAATTTAATTGATTTCTACCTACTGTTTCAATCGTTTGACCGTTTATAAGTCTGGTACTTTTGAAAGTTGCAACCGTATAATCCGTTTGATTTTTTGTTTCATTTTCCAACATTTTCATCAAATCATCTTGTGAAAATGATTGAATTGATAAAGTACACAAAATAATAATGAAGAGCTTTTTCATAATTCTTGGTTACGGTTGCGATGATAAGATGAATGGAATAAGCCACTAATTGACGAATTAATCCTTAATAAAATTCATTTATTTGAGTTGAACCCAAATTAATGATATAGGAATTTTAAATTCGTTTATTCGTGGCTTAATAATCACAAAGAAAAATGGTTTGTATGCAATTTTGTGCATTAAATTGCCACACTCAGAACATTGCCTGTTTGCGTTACTTTGTAGGTTGTCAATGCTCTTGAAGCAACAGAAAGTGCATTTCCTTTATTATCAAATGTCGCTCCATGTACTGAACAAGCAAATTTATTAGTGGAATAATAAACTTGTTTTTGTTGTTCATGCGTGCATATTAACGTAACCGCCACGTAGCCATTATCACTTGTGTTGGCAATGACAATATTTTTGGCTGTATCAACGTAATAGCCACCTTTGGTTAATAATTTTGAGTATGCTGAAGTACTCATGTCATACGTTGCGGTTCCACCAGTTAGAACGGCAGTTGCATCTTCATTTTTGCACGACGACATCGTTACGCCACAATAAACTGCCAGAAGGCTTGCTCCTGAAAGTCCCATTTTTTTAAGGAATTCTAAACGATTAATTTTTTCTACTTGATTTTCTGAGTTCATTGTAATTGAGGGATTTAATGATGGGAATTTGTTTATATATACTTGAATTCTGGTGAAAGGTTGCGTTTTTCAGACAGAAAGTTTTGCAAAACTTTTAAAATAAGATTTAACTAACTGATTTACAGATAATTATAACTAATGTATTTTGAGAGTTTTAGCTGATTATTCTTGAAAAGTAAACGGATAAAACCGAAATTAAAGTATTTACTTATCAAATGTTTTGAATATTTAAGTGAAACAGAAGAAAAGGAGGTGAAATGATGTGAATTATATTTCTTAATTCAACAGATTATTCTGTCCAATTAGATTATCTAAGTTGCATTTTTAAGCTCTTTGAATACAAAATATCATTAAAAATAAATCCTCTCAAATCAAATTTGAGAGGATTTTTACAATAAAAAAATTCTTAATTTACTTTCATTACCTTCCGAACCTCTCTTTTTTGATTGTACTGCAAATCAATAAAATAAGTTCCCGAAGTATAATTTTGTAAATCAAACTCTACTTCGTTTCTTCCTTTTTTTCCTTCAAAATCATTCAATTGAAGGTTTTTACCTTGTGTGTCATACAAATTAAACCAAACATTTTCATCTTTTTCAATCGTGAAACTTACTTTTATTTTGCCGTTGGTGGGGTTTGGGAAAACTTCTAAACTGTTATCATTTTCGATTAATCCAGAAGCAATTCTTAAACCTCCACAACCTGGATTTACTTCTTCAAAACAGTTGAGTTCAGCAGCGGTGAAACGACCTGTACCCGTTAACCAAGATTTTGATTTGAAATATCCTGCATCATTTTTGGCATAGTACTTTGTTCCACAGATGTATGCTCTTACGATTTCATTACCAAACCACTCAGTTAAAAATTGTCCATTTGTGTATGAACACATTCCCCCACCTGTGCCAGCGGGACCAAACATTTGAATTTCTCCGATTTGCAATAAACCAGAACCATTGTTAGCCGTTACATTTAGTCTATATTGTTTATACGCTGTTGTGTTTGAAATCGAATAAGGTTTAATTTCAAAACGACCGCCAAAGTTTTGATTATTCTGAGAATCTATATTTGTCCAGTTTGAACCATCATTTGAACCTTGTAGATTCCAGTTTTTAGGGTCACGGTCGGGAGAATCATTGGCTGAAGCAACCGTATAACTATTGATGGCATAATTATCATCTCCTGCAAAATCATACCCAATGTTTCCCGTTGAATTGAATACTAACCATTTGGTATTAGTCGTATTATCAAAAGCCTGAGCTTCACCTTCTGAACCAGGATTACTTGCTCCATCATCGCTTGAAGTTCCGCCTTCGGTACGGTCTATAGGTGTGCCTCCACCTGTGCCAGCTTGTATGACATTAACAGTTTGTGAACTTACACCCGAACCCGAAACCGTGATGATGCCAGACCGTGAAGACGTTGCACCATTGGCAGTTGCACTCATCGTAAAAGAGCCATTACTGCTCCCAGACGTTGGTGAAGCCGTTAGCCAACTGCCATCACTGGTTGAAGCCGACCAAGCAATATTTGACGTTACACTTACGCTTAGTGTATTGGAGGTTGAACTTGGCGACCATGTAGATTGGTTAAGGGATAATGAACTGCCGCCTCCTCCAACGGTAAATGACCTACTGGCTGAACCATTACAACTAACCCCATCCAAGACAAAATCATACGTACCCGCTCCTAATGTACCCGTATAAACATTAAGTGTATTTAAAGTAACAGGATCAATACTTCCATTAGTGATAGTTGTACTTCCTTGTTTCACCGCCCAATTGACTGAACTTAAATTATTGGCGTTGAATTGAAAATAAACTCTTTGATTACTGTAACTGGCACTTGCAACAGCGAATGGACTTGTGCCGTTATCGCAACTTGTGCCACCGCCTGTTGTATATACCGAAGGGTCATTATTGACTGTAATTGAAAATGCTTCGACTCGAATATTCCCACAAGGTCCACCATTATTAATAACTGCCTCAATAGTTCCCTCTGGAAACCCAGAACGACCTGTAACAGTTATCGAACTATTTGATTGGGAAACAATAGTAATTCCACTCGTAACACTCCATGTGGTCGTACCAGAAGTATAACCGTTTATCGCATAAGTACGATTAGGAAACCTCACAGCCTGAGAATTTGGCGTTGGATTATAGTATTCTCCCAATTGAGAAATACCTCGAAGATAAAATTGCTGGTACGTTAAATTTCTACGAACTTCTGGAGCAGTAGCAGGATTTAGTGCATTCCGCATTCTAACCTTTTGTCCGTTAGTGAAAATATTTTTGCAATTATCATTTGTATAATCCATATAATTCATGAACATTACAGCTGTTGCATTACAAACATCTGCTAATGGGTGTGACGGACAATCGAAATTCAAACCTGCTTGATTTGGAGTATCATCAACAAAGTCAGAGCCTGTGCAAGCACCTCCATCATCTCCCCAAATATGTCTTAATTCTAACCAATGACCTATTTCATGTGTAGTGGCACGTCCACTTGTATAACCAGTATATAAATAGGTTGCTCCTGTTCCAAAAGCTCTAAAATCAATTTGTACTATGCTTACTACATTTGTGCTATTAGCAGCTTGATTAAATAAAGTATATGCTTCATGAGGAAAGTGAGCAACTCCTAAAATACCATCTCCCACAACACCTCCTCGACCATCGGAAGAAATTGAAAAGAAATCCGCAACATAAATATTAAGATATCTTGTATTATCCCATGAATTACTACCACTCTCAGAGTCAAACGCAACAGTATTATATTCAGGAATGAATCTATTATCTGAGCCATACGTAGAGCTTGTATGGATAGTTCGTTTACGAATAATGCCAGAAGTTGGATTACCTTGTGGGTCTGTACATGCTAAATAAAATTGGATTTTGGTATCACCAGAGACAGGAGTAAAAAGTGCAGGAGTATTAACTCTATCAATATTTCTACGGCGATAATCATTATTCAGAACTTCAATTTGACTTCTGATAACAGCATCTGAAATATTTTGTTCATCATTTCTATGTACAATATGCACTACAACAGGTATCATCAAAACTGGCTCTCCACTGACATCTCGAACAGTCCCTGGAAGAACCCTATAATTACTTTCCATTGCATCACTCAAACTATTTAATCGTTGTCGCAATGTTAAAGGGTAGGCTTCATAATTGAAATAAGAGCCACAGACTTTTTCTTGACTAAAAGAGTTAAAAGGAGTTACAAGAAAAGAAAAGAAAAGAAAAGAAAAGAAAAGAAAAGTGCAAAATTTTTCATGATTATTTTCATTTAAAGGTTAATAAATTTTTTCAATGCATACTTTAAACACAGGAACTTGGTTTGGAATTGGAATACTACTTCCTATATTTACTTCTATCCCCTTTCCATCAAATGTAAACTGTTTACCTTCTATCAATAATTCTTTAGGAAATTTACAAGGAAGTGTTGAAAAAAACTTGCCGTTGCTAAAATTCCACGATTTAGTAACTTCACTGTAACTCAGCTTTACAGTTTCTCCTTTTAAATCAACTGTAAATGTACCTCCACATTCAGTACAAGAATTAATTTGTTCAATTGCGGGAGTTACTTTCTTCTCACAACTCGCCGAGGTTGCCAACAAGCCAATACTTGCCCACAACCAAATTTTGGGTATTTTTTTCATTACATTAAGGTTTTAAAATGTTAAAAAATTAGACAATACAATCCCAACCCAAACAGTTCATAGGGCTGTTGAGTGAAAGACGTGTTTTTAGTAATTGTGGTTGTAATAAATTTTAAAAAAAGGAGATAAAAAGAGACAGGCAAAACA
>JANXML010000030.1 GCA_025354645.1 Arcicella sp.
CTCGAAGTGCCACTTCGAGCTACAGCAGAAATGTACATAATAAAAAACGCCAAAATATTTACTTCCGAAGAAGTTTTAAATGACCAAATTTTATTGATTGAAGGTGATAAAATAATTAAAATTACTTCTGAAGAAAATCTAAATCAAGACACCCAAGTCGTTGATTTAAAAGGACTTAATATTGCTCCATCGTTCATAGACATTCAAATTTATGGTGGTGGTGGAAGTCTGTATAATTCAAAAACCACGGAGGAAACTATCCGAAAAACTTACCTCGAAATCCGTCGACAAGGCACTACTCATTTTCAGATTACGCTTTCATCTACTCCCTTAGAAAAGATGTTGCAAGCCATTGAAGTAGCTAAAAATTACCTCAAAAACGGTGGTAAAGGATTAGTCGGACTACACCTCGAAGGTCCATTTTTTAGCTTTCCAAAACGGGGAGCTCACGTGGCAGAATTCATCCGTAAACCTACGAACGAAGAACTAAAAATCATCATTCAAGCGTGTGAAGGTTTGCCTACCTACATGACCATCGCTCCCGAAGAATTTACGGATGAACAGCTAAAAATACTTTTAGAAAGTGATATTATTATTGCCGCAGGGCATAGTTCTGCCACTTACGAACAGGCTCAAAATGCGTTTAAACAAGGAATTAAGCGAACTACACATCTTTTTAATGCCATGTCGCAACTGCAAGGTCGTGAACCTGGATTGGTTGGGGCGGTTTATGATTCGGAGGCTTGGGCGAGTATCATTCCCGATGGTATTCACGTGGATTTTGCCAGTATCAAAATCTCCAAAAAGATAATGGGTAAAAGACTTTTCATTATTACTGATGCCGTCACGAATGACATATCAGGCGACTATAAATTCATTTATGCTGGCACACATTATACTGACACGAAAGGTACCCTTTCAGGTTCTGCTCTTTCGATGATGCAAGGCGTAAAAAACTGTGTGGAAAAAGTGGACATTTCACTGCAAGAATCTCTAAGAATGGCATCAACTTATGCTGCCGAAGTGTTGAATTTAAGGCATCGTCTCGGCAAAATAAAGCCTGATTATCAAGCTAATATGGTTATTTTTGATGATAATTTTGTGGTGAAAGGAGTGGTTGAAGCAGGGTGTTTGGAGTGGTTTTAACGAATAATTTTTAAAAATGATATTACAATCTAAACAACCTAACACAGGCACTACTATTTTTACCGTTATGTCAAAATTAGCTACCGATTACGGAGCGTTAAATTTGTCGCAGGGTTTTCCAAGTTTTGACTGTTCTCCTAAACTTACGGATTTAGTTAATTATTACCTTAAAAGAGGAATGAATCAATACGCTCCGATGACTGGAATTCAACCACTTCGAGAAGTTATTGCTCAGAAAATCAGCGAGTTATACCACGTAAATTATCATCCAGATACCGAAGTAACCATCACAACGGGGGCAACTGAGGCACTTTACGCTGCCATCACCGCCGTTGTTCATGAAGGCGATGAAGTTATTTTACTTGAACCTTGTTATGATTCTTATGCCCCTGCCATCAGACTCAACGGAGGCACGCCCGTATATGTAACCCTTACGCCTGAAAACGATTATCAGATTGATTGGACCGTTGTAAAGTCCAAGGTTACGGAACGAACTAAATTAATTATTTTAAATACGCCACACAATCCAACTGGGACGGTTTTTAGTCAAAACGATTTGACGCAATTAGCTGATATTGTA
>JANXML010000050.1 GCA_025354645.1 Arcicella sp.
TTTTAACAATAAATCGTCCACAAAACAGTAAATTGCAATTGTAAAATCATTCATTTTGATGTTAGTTAAGTTCGCAAAACAAATTTAACGTCATCTTGAAGGATTTTACACTTTTTACGCTACGCAACTTACATTAATTACGTAAAACAATAAATAAAAAAGCGGTCAGACAAATTAAATCGTCTGACCGCTTTTTTTATGCTTCCACTGCTCTTTTAAACTCCGAAGTAAAGTGAAACTGAATATCTGGATTGTTCTGGATATTCATCCTCAAAATCCAATCTGATTCTGCTAAAAATACATAGTTTTCATCTTTATCTTGGGCGATGTTTTGTCCTTTTAATCTAACAAATTCCGCTAATTTCTTGGGGTCTTCCGAGGTTATCCAACACGCTTTTGATATGTCACGGTGGTCGAAACGACATTTTGCTCCGTATTCGTGTTCCAAACGATATTGAATTACCTCGTATTGAAGTTCCCCAACCGTTCCCACAATTTTACGATTTCCTAATTGGGGTTGCAAAAATAATTGAGCCACGCCTTCGTCCGTCAATTGCATAATTCCCTTTTCCAATTGTTTTGATTTCATCGGGTCGAGGTTCATGAGTTCCTTGAAAATCTCAGGAGAAAAACTTGGAATTCCTTGATATTGAAGGTTTTCGCCCTCCGTCATGGTATCGCCAATTTTAAAGTTTCCTGTATCGTACAAACCCACCACATCACCAGGAAAACCTTCTTCAATGACCTCCTTATCTTGAGCCATAAAAGTGTATGGATTGTTAAAACGGAGGTTCTTATCCAAACGAACGTGTTTATAGAATTTATTACGTTCAAAAGTCCCAGAACAAACCCGCATAAATGCAATTCTATCACGGTGTTTTGGATCGAGATTAGCATGAATTTTAAACACAAATCCAGAAAATTTCTTTTCCATGGGTTCAACAATGCGTACATCCGTTTGACGTGGTTGCGTACTCGGAGCAATTTCCGTAAAGGTGTCCAACAACTCTTGCACACCAAAATTATTCACCGCCGAACCAAAGAAAACAGGGGCAATTTCACCCGAAAGATAGGTTTCACGGTCAAAATCACCGTAAACTCCCTCAATCAATTCAACGTCCTCACGCAATTGATCAGCGTCTTTTTTACCCACTTTTTTATCCAATTCGTCCGACCAAATATCAACCGCCAAAACCTCTTTTTCAATTCGAGTTTTATTGGCACTAAACAAATTCAACGATTTTTCATATAGATTATAAACTCCCTTGAAATTTACTCCAATGTTGATGGGCCACGTCAACGGACGTACTTTGATGTTCAATTTCTGCTCTAATTCATCCAATAAATCAAAGGCATAACGCCCTTCTCTATCCATTTTATTGATGAAAATAATCACGGGTGTGTTTCGCATCCTGCACACTTCCATCAACTTTTCCGTTTGTTCCTCCACACCTTTCACACAATCAATCACCAAGATTACAGAATCCACGGCGGTTAAAGTACGGTAGGTATCCTCAGCAAAATCCTTATGCCCTGGCGTATCTAAGATGTTGATTTTAAGGTTATTATATTCAAAAGTCATCACCGAAGTTGCCACCGAGATACCTCTTTGGCGTTCAATTTCCATGAAATCGGAAGTTGCCCCTTTTTTGATTTTATTTGATTTTACTGCCCCTGCTGTTTGGATTGCACCCCCAAAAAGTAGGAGTTTTTCCGTGAGCGTAGTTTTACCCGCATCGGGGTGAGAGATAATTCCGAAGGTTCGGCGTTTATGTATTTCTTCTTGAATAGTCATTACTGCATAAAATTGAGGTGCAAAATTACGGATAAAAAAATTAATGTGTTGTATTGCTTTAAAAATGGGGTAATAATTAGAAGAATTTGTACGGATTAAAAATTGTCAATTCAGAAGATTTATGTAATTTTATTGAATCAAATAACCAAATATTTGTACTAATTTTTACTAAAATGAGAGCAGCAACACAAACAAAAGAACTTGATAGAGTTAGGGAGATTTTACCGAAGTCAAGAGTAAAAAGCCTTATGGAACTCTCTCAGGAAATTCCAGAGGGTAAATATGCTGGGCTTTCAAAATTATTAGAATCACATGAATCTCGAAATAATAAGCATAAATGACCTATCTGCTTGACACTAATATTTTTATCATAATGCTTGAAAAGTCTTACCACAGACTAAGCACAAAGCAAAGAGAAATTCTATCGGAGCCTACAAACAAGTTTTATTTATCCGAAGCGAGTTTGTATGAAATTGGAATAAAATCAAGACTTCAAAGAGATGATTTTGCTCATATTAATTTAGCCACGATTGAGCGAGAGCGAAGAAGATTGAAAATAAAGCTCATAAATTCTAAGCAAATCTTTTATACGAATATCCCAAATGTTCCGCAAGTATTAAAGAAAAATGGAGATAAGCACGGCGACCCTTTTGATTTGCTAATTATTTCACAAGCATTAGTCGAAAACCTCTCTGTCATTTCAACAGATGAATATTTTTCGAGTTACCGAGGATTAATCACAATTGATTAAACCAAAACAGCAATTCTCTAAAAATTTGATTCTTAGAGAATTGCTGTTTTGGTTTAATCACAATTTTCATTTTTACAAAAAAATAGTATGCTTGCATAACAATTTAAAAAAATATTAACTTTACAGTTCAACAGTTACCAGTAAACAGTTATCAGTTCCTAAAACCAGTATTTTTTGTTTAATAGGCATTAGATTTTCTAAGTATTACTGATAACTGTTTACTAATAACTGTTTACTGATAATTGTTTACTGATAACTAAAAAAAAATGAACCGTTCAATTAGAAAAGTTGCCGTATTGGGTTCGGGTATTATGGGTAGCCGTATTGCCTGCCACTTTGCGAATATCGGCGTGGGGGTTTTACTGCTGGACATCGTGCCAAAAGAACCTAACGATGCCGAAAAAGCCAAAGGACTTACAACAGAAAGCCCTTTTGTGAGGAATCGTATCGTGAATGATGCCTTCCAAAACACCCTCAAAGCCAATCCTGCGGCATTATATTCGCCTTCGTTTGCGAACCGTGTCAAGCTGGGAAATTTTGATGATAACCTTACCGAAATCAAAAATTATGATTGGGTAATTGAGGTTATCGTAGAGAATTTGGCAATCAAAAAATCGCTTTACGAAAAAGTGGATGCCTTGCGTAAAGCGGGAACTTTGGTAACGTCAAATACCTCTGGAATTCCGATTCATTTGATGGCAGAAGGGCGTTCTGAGGACTTTCAGAAGCATTTTTGTGGAAGTCACTTCTTTAATCCGCCTCGTTATTTGAAGTTGTTGGAAATCATCCCAACGCCTCAAACCGATGCTTCGGTGACGGATTTCTTGATGCACTACGGCGATAGATTCCTCGGAAAAACGACCGTTTTGTGTAAAGACACGCCAGCGTTTATTGCCAACCGTGTAGGGATTTATTCGATGATGAAAACCATGAAAGTGGTTGAAGAATTGGGACTTACCGTTGAGGAAGTAGATAAATTGACTTCCGTAGTGGTGGGTCGTCCGAAATCTGGAACATTCCGTTTGTCGGACGTGGTGGGTTTGGATACTACCATCAACGTCTCGAACAATTTGTACGCAGGATTGACCAACGATGAGTCGAAAGATACTTTTATTTTACCTGAAATGATGAAAAAATTACAGGAAAATAAATGGTTGGGAGATAAAACGGGTCAAGGTTTTTATAAGAAAATAAAAGGTGAAGGTGGCAAGTCTGAAATCTTGGCTTTAAACCTCAAAACTTTTGAATACGAACCTTCGCAGAAAGTAAAATTTGAGGTTTTTGAAAAGACAAAAAACTTGGCTCTCAAAGATCGTTTTGCGGTTTTGATGGCTGATAAAACCAAGGCAGGAGAATTTTACAGAAAAACTATTCTGGACGGATTCAAATACGTAACTAACAGAATACCAGAGATTTCTGATGAATTATACCGAATTGATGCCGCCATTTGTGCAGGTTTTGGTTGGGAAATGGGCTTGTTTGAAACTTGGGATGCTTTGGGCGTTGAGAAAGGCATTGAAATGATGGCAACCGAAGGCATGAAACCCGCCGAATGGGTTAATGAAATGTTGGCTTCGGGAGCAAAAACTTTCTATAAAAGCGAAGGTGGAAGACGTTTGTATTACGATATTCCAAGTAAATCTTACAAAGTAATTCCAGGTACAGAATCATTCATTATTCTCGAAAATCTTTCGGATAATGTGGTTTGGAAAAACGCTGAAAGTTCGGTTTATGACTTGGGAGACGGTATTTTGGGCTTAGAGTTCCGTTCAAAAATGAATACTTTTGGAGCGGGCGTTATTGAGGGCGTTCAGAAAAGTATTGCTTTGGCAGAAAAAGATTTCAGAGGTTTGGTCATCGGAAATGATAGTGCCGAAGCCTTCTCGGCGGGGGCAAACTTAGCGATGTTATTCATGTATGCCGTTGAGCAAGAATTTGATGAAGTAAACATGATGATTGCCCAGTTCCAAAACACGATGATGCGAGTGCGTTATTCGTCAATTCCAGTAGTGGTTGCTCCGCATACGTTAGCGTTGGGTGGCGGTTGCGAAATCTCTTTGCACGCTGACCGAGTAGTGGCAACCGCAGAAACGTACATGGGACTCGTGGAAGTGGGCGTTGGCTTGATTCCTGCGGGTGGAGGCACCAAAGAAATGGCACTTCGTTGTTCAGATTTATACGCATCGGGCGACCCAGAATTGAACACTTTGCAAGCTGCATTTATGAATATTGCCACGGCAAAAGTGAGTACATCAGCCCAAGAAGCTCTGGAAATGAACTACTTACGTCGTGGCGATGAAATTGTGGTAAGTCGTGCCAGATTGATTGCCGATGCTAAAAATGCGGCTATCGAATTGGCAGATGCAGGATATACGCAACCCAAACAACGCACTGATATTCGGGTACAAGGCAAAGCAGGAATTGCCCTATTCAAAGCGGGCGTTCAAGGAATGAAAATGGGACGTTATATTTCGGAACATGATGCAAAAATTGCCGATAAATTAGCCTACGTTATCTCAGGCGGTGATTTAAGTTACGCCCAAAACGTAACGGAGCAATATCTTTTGGATTTAGAAAGAGAGGCGTTCCTTTCACTTTGCGGAGAGAAAAAGACTTTGGAACGTTTGCAGGGCTTATTGAACGGCGGGAAACCACCGAGGAATTAGCGTTCTATCATTGCGAGGCATTTGGAGTACTGTCATTGCGAGGAACGAAGTAATCCTTCGGATTGATGCGAATGACTTTGAAAGCAAAGGGCTAAGATGTCATTGCGAGGCACGAAGCAATCTTTTGAATTGATGCAAAAAACTTTGAAATCAAGAAATGTAAATTGAGCTTAAAGTTTTCTGCCCGTAAGCTGGAAGATTGCTTCGCTGAAAAGCTCGCAATGACAAGCCCATGTCATTGCGAGGCACGAAGCAATCTTTTGGATTGATGCGAAAGACTTTGAAAGCAAAGGACTAAAACACTCAATGGTTAAGAAATTGAGCTTAAAGTTTTCTGCCCGTAAGCTAAAAGATTACTTCGCTGAAAAGCTCGCAATGACATGGGCTTGTCATTGCGAGGCACGAAGCAATCTTTTGGATTGATGCAAAAAACTTTGAAATCAAACGTTTGAAAATGGGCTTAAAGTCTTTTGCCCGTAAGCTAAAAGATTGCTTCGTTTCACTCGCAATGACATGGGCTTGTAAACAATGACAAACCACAACAAAATGAAAAATCATCATTATTACGTTTACATTATGACAAATCAAAACAATACCGTTTTGTATGTAGGCGTAACAAATGATATTCTTCGTAGAGTTTGGGAACATAAGAATCCTGTTAATAAAAAGAGTTTTACCGCTCGATATAATATTGACAAATTGGTCTATTACGAAACGTTCCAATTCATTCAGGATGCTATTGAACGAGAAAAACAATTAAAGGCTGGTTCAAGAGATAAAAAAGCAGATTTAATTATTTCCATAAATCCTGATTGTGAGGATTTGTATGAATATTTGATGAAAATTTGATTTTTTATTAATTTGTCATTGCGAGTCTCTAAGCCCATGTCATTGCGAGGCACGAAGCAATCCTTTGGATTGATGCAAAAAACTATGAAAATCTAACGTTTTACCCCATGTCATTGCGAGGCACGAAGCAATCCTTTGGATTGATGCAAAAGAATTTGAAAACCAAGCGTCAGAAAAAGGGCTTAAAGTCTTCTACCCGTAAGCGAACAGATTGCTTCGCTACGCTCGCAATGACATAAACTCACAGATTATTTTTAATAAAACAAGAAATAACAATGAACGCATACATAGTAGCGGGCTACCGTACCGCAGTTGGAAAAGCTCCCAGAGGTGTTTTTCGTTTTACAAGACCAGATGATTTGGCAGCCGAGGTTATCAAACATTTGGTGGCACAAGTTCCCGCATTAGACCCCACTCGGGTGGACGACCTCATCGTGGGCAATGCCGTTCCCGAAGCCGAGCAAGGGATGCAAATTGCGAGATATATCGCTCTTTTGTCATTGCCTAAAAATGTTCCAGGCTTTACCATTAATCGTTATTGCGGTTCGGGTTTGGAGGCAATTGCATTGGCATCGGCAAAAATTCACGCAGGAATTGCCGATTGCATCATCGCAGGTGGAGCAGAATCTATGTCATTAGTCCCCACAACGGGTTATAAAATGGCATTGAATTTTGAGATTGCTCAGAAAAATCCTGATTATTACATCGGAATGGGTTTGACGGCAGAACAAGTTTCGGAACAATTCAAAATCTCTCGTGAAGAGCAAGATGAATTTGCCGTAGAATCGCACACAAAGGCATTAGCCGCCCAAGCCGCTGGACTTTTCAAGGATGAAATTGTGCCAATAACGGTCAAAGAAACGTATTTTGATGCTAATTCAGGAAAGAAAAAGACCCGTGAATCAGTGGTAACGACTGACGAAGGACCAAGGGCAGGAACAACGATGGATGGTTTGTCGAAACTAAAACCCGTTTTTGCGGCGGGTGGAAGTGTAACGGCTGGAAACTCGTCTCAAACGTCTGACGGAGCATCTTTTGTGTTGGTAATGTCGGAAGCGATGGTGAAAGAATTGAACCTTGAACCCATTGCACGGATGGTAACGTACACCACCGCAGGCGTAGAGCCACGCATTATGGGTATCGGACCTGTGGCAGCGATTCCGTTGGCATTGAAAAGAGCGGGATTAAAAATCAACGATATTGACCAAATAGAACTCAACGAAGCCTTTGCGGCACAGTCGTTGGCGGTGATAAAGGAGTTGGATTTAGACCGTTCAAAAATCAATATGAATGGTGGAGCAATTTCGATGGGACACCCATTAGGCTGTTCAGGAGCGAAATTATCCGTACAGTTATTCAACGAAATGCGAAGAAGAAATCAGAAATACGGCATGGTGTCTGCCTGTGTAGGTGGCGGGCAAGGTGTGGCTGGGATTTATGAGTTTTTGAAGTAGAGATTTGTATAGAAAGTGGGCTGAATCTGTGATTTAGCCCACTTTTTTGTAATTATGCTACCAATTCTAACTCACGCACATGGAGCATATCTTTATTGCCAATTGGTCTGACTTCGTTAGCTTCAAGCGTAACTACTGCTACGGTTTTACCTTCTTTCGTCATAAATTCTACCTCATAGCCTTCGTGATTATCGTAGATTTCTACCACAATTCCCACATCGCCTCTCATTAAACCCTTTTCGAGTTTATCAACGAGCAATACTATTTCATTATATTCCTTTATCATAATTATGTTGGATATGCGGTTACAAATCTCGGTAAATCTTCGTTATTTTTTATTATCCAAACTGAAGTCATAGCAATAAAACGTCCATTAGGGGCAATTATGTTTCCTGATACTATAAATTTCAAACCAAATTTTGTTTGCTCTGTTTCTGAAACCTCTCCCGAAGAAGCCAATTTAATTAGGTCTATTGCTAAATCCTCAAAATTGTCCTTGAAATAACCAAAAAGATTAAAGAAAGCACTTTTTCCTTTTGAGTTTTCTTCATCAATCAAATAGTCAAGAATTTTCTCTTTTGCAATAAAAGCGTTTTCACGATTGGTTAGTTTCATTGGTGCAATTTAGTGGTTTTAGGTAAATTAAAGGAGTAAAATACATTTTTTGTTGAAGAAAAATTTTGGGAAAATACAGAGAATGTTTTATGTTCTTAAATGAAAAGTTACCGTATTTCAAAATTAAAAAGTTATGAGAGGTTACACATTGATTGAACCGACAATATATGATGAATTAGGATGGGATTTAGACCTTATCGTAAAGTGTTTGGAAGTATTACGACTAAAAATCCCTCAAATTATTGTTGAAAATGATGAATATGATTTGATAGCGGTTATTAATGCACATGGTGGATTTTATCCTGCAATTGGTTGGGTTTCAATATCAGAAGTAGAACTGGATTGGTTTGAAGTAGAAAAGAAAGTAGGATTATTTATTCAATATGTTGGTTTAGAAAACTTGGTAAAAGAAAGTCAGATGATTGATTATATTAATTGGGAAATCTTAAAGTTCGATAAGGTATATCCTAAGGCAGTTGCTTAATTTTGAATAAAATGCCTCCCTTAACACAAACCAAAACCTTTTCTTCCTAAATTGGTACTATAATTGCACTTTCGCAAAACAAAATAAACAAAATTGACCTTCGATAAACAAAATATATTTGATATTGGAACGGGGATTTATACAATTCCTGATATTGCTTCCATTCTTAGACTTCCTACTGCCAAAGTTAGGCGTTGGATGAAAGAATATTGGAATGAAAAATTTGCACAGGGCGAACACAATACTTTCTCGCAAGGTTCTGGGAAAGAACAAGTTACTAACTTCTACACTTTAATTGAATTTTACACATTTTATCAATTAAGATTAAACGGAGTTAGTAGTGATAAAATAAATAAAGCACATGAAGTTCTTTCTAATTTATATCAAACTAAATACCCTTTTGCTAAATCTAATATCCTAACAGGGAGTAAAAATATATTTTTTAATCACGAGGATGGAGAGCTTATCGAAGCGGATAAGGGTTTACAAATTACAATAAAGCAGGTTTTAGAACCTTTTTGTAAAAATATAGATTTTGATTTGAATTCATTGGCAACAAGATTCTACCCACTTGGGAAAAATCATAATATAGTAATTGACCCTCAAAGGCAATTTGGACAACCCGTTATTGGTGATACAAATGTTTTGACAGAAACCGTTTTTGATCTTCACCGTGCAGGAGAATCTTCAAAAGTAATTGCTAATATCTTTGAACTTACATCAAAGCAGGTGAAAGATGCTATTGACTTTCACCTTAGAGCCGCTTGATGAAAATTTTTATTGATGAAAACTTATCCCCTTTTTTGGCAAGAGGAATACATATATTAGAAACACATTTAGATGATGGCTTTGAAGTCTTATCTATAAAAGATGTATTTGGTAAAAGTGATGGGAAAGGAGTCAAAGATGAAGAGTGGATTCCACAAGTCGGTGAAATGGGTGGTGTGGTAATAACACAGGATAAAAACATCCATCGAACAAAGCCTCAAAGAGATCTTTTTGAAGAACATGGAATTGGAATGTTTTTTATATCACCACCTAAAAATGGTTACACATATTGGCAAATGGTAGAAATTCTTATTAAAGAATGGAAAGATATAAAAGAAAAATGTTCTACTAAAAAACCGTTCTCATTTATTCATCGTCCACGTTCAGGTTTTAAAAAGTGGTAATCACTCCCTAACAAACCCATAAGGACAATGCCGACACCCATTCTTACAACAATACCCTCGCTTCAAATGATACGTTTCCGTAAAAACCATAAAACCTTGTTCGTTTAAATAAAAATCTTCGGGCGTTAGTCCTCTATTATTTAATTTTTCTGTATTTTTAGCAGTCTTGTTCATCAAACTTTCAACACGCATTTTTGAAAAAGGTTTATTCTTTCGTATTTTTGGAGTAATGAACGAGTTTAAAGGTAAATATAACGCTCAAAATGCTCTTGCCCAACAGGCAGATGTTCGTGTATTTACTACCAGTTCACTCTACGGTCATTTCTGCAAAATTCACCGCATCCTTTCCGCATTTGTACAAATTCTGTACGTTATCAGTCTTTTTGGTTTTAGCTAAATTTCAATTGCTGTTTTTAATCCAAGTAATCCTAAAATCTAACACGGTGCGACGTTTCGCAATCCAAATTCAGACTAAAAATGTTTGAATTCAAATATAGTGTCCACGCTCATCAAAAACATGATTTCCACAACACAAAATTATACCATGCAATCCGCATCTGATCGAGCCATGATGCTCGAAGACCGTTTCGGAGCTCATAATTATCACCCCATGCCCGTAGTCCTTCAAAAAGGCGAAGGCGTATTCGTTTGGGATGTTGATAATAAACGTTATTTTGATTTTCTTTCAGCGTATAGTGCTGTAAATCAAGGACATTGCCATCCAAAAATTGTTCAAGCAATGGTTGAACAAGCACAAAAATTGACCTTGACTTCTCGTGCTTTCTACAACGACCAGTTAGGTATTTGTGAAAAATTTATGTGTGAATATTTCGGTTATGACAAAGTGCTGATGATGAACTCAGGAGCAGAAGGAGGCGAAACAGCCTTAAAATTAACCCGTAAATGGGCGTACAAAGTGAAAGGCATACCCCAAGACCAAGCCAAAACCGTTTATGCCGTAGGAAACTTTTGGGGCAGAACCATCGCCGCCATTTCATCCTCAACCGACCCATCAAGTTATTCAGATTACGGACCACTTTTGCAAGGCTACG
The DNA here is from genome assembly GCA_025354645.1 of Arcicella sp. Lineage (GTDB taxonomy): Bacteria > Bacteroidota > Bacteroidia > Cytophagales > Spirosomataceae > Arcicella. Next base: position 10,839 of record JANXML010000050.1, read on the forward strand.
AGATAATTCCATACAACGATTTAGAAGCACTGGCGGAGGTTTTGAAAGACCCAAATGTGGCAGGATTTATGGTTGAACCCATCCAAGGCGAAGCGGGCGTGGTTGTTCCAGACGAAGGATATTTACGAAAAGCCTACGAAATGTGCAAAGCAAAAAATGTTCTTTTCATTGCCGATGAAGTCCAAACGGGTATCGCTCGTACGGGCAGACGTCTGTGTTGCGACCACGAAGACTTTAAACCCGATATTTTGATTCTCGGTAAGGCACTTTCGGGCGGCGTTTATCCCGTTTCTGCCGTGCTTTGTAACGATGAAATCATGCTCACCATCAAGCCAGGCGAACACGGTTCAACTTACGGCGGAAACCCCTTGGCGTGTGCCGTCACGGTGGCAGCCTTAAAAGTTATTCAAGACGAAAATCTTTCAGAAAATGCTGAAGCAATGGGGCAATTATTCAGAAAAAGAATGAATCAAATTATGACTCAACGTCCTGATTTACTGACCATTGTGAGAGGAAAAGGACTTTTGAATGCTATTGAAATTAATGATTCAGAAGAAGGAGAAACTGCGTGGAATATGTGCGTAAAATTTAAAGAAAATGGACTTTTGGCTAAACCAACCCACGGTAATAAAATCCGTTTTGCTCCACCTTTGGTCATCACAGAGTCACAAATGAATGAGGCTTGCGACGTGATTGAGAAGGTAATTTTGAATTGGTAAAGCGTTGCGGAGAAAAGGGAAAAGCAGGAATAGAGACAGCGAGTATGATAATCTAAATTAACTTTTATCCTGTCTGCTTTACTCTTTTTTCCTTTCTACTTGCTTATAATTTTCCTACGTAAACGACTTAAAGACTGAGGCGTAATTCCTAAGAAATTTGCTAAATAAATTTGAGGGGTACGTTGCATTAATTCGGGCTGGTCTTTTGCCAATCGCTCGTAACGTTCTTGGGCAGTTTCCGCAATAAATGACCGAATTCTGGTTTCCTGTTCGAGTGTATATGCTTCAAAAATGATTCTACCAATTCGCTCCCATTTAGATGATTTTGAATATAAAACTTCTAAATTATCTTTTGTAATTACTGATAAATAAGTGTCCTCAACTGCCTGAATATAATCAGTACTCAATAGTCCAGATGAATAAGATTCAGTAGCCGTAACTATTTGATTTTCAATCACTAAATCGAACGTTTTTTCAACTTCTTCTTTAATAAAATAAGAGCGTAACATTCCCTTATTCACAAAAAGTACATCCGAATTAAATTCACCTTCTTTTACCCAATATTCCCCTTTTTTCAAGGTTTTCTCTACAAATAAATGCTGTATATCTTGAATTTCTTCATCAGTGAAAGGTACTATTTGTTTAATGAACTGTATTAAATTTTGAGTCATGGTATTTCTAATAAAGGCGGGTTGTTATAAAAAAGGAATAATAGCAAGGTCAAAAAAACGCTTTTTTTTTCAAACAATGAATTATCAAATGGTAATTAAGTGTATAAAAGTGGAAAAATCATCAGGAGCTTAACAAATATTGCAGAAAATATAATCTTTTGTTAATTTTAAGAAAATAATATATTCAAAATGACAAGAATATCAATTGGGTAGGCAAAGATTAAGACAATAGCGTTTAAAAAAAGTCACACATAATTTCATATTTTTGCTTTAAACATTTAATTTATAGAAACAACATGAATCAGTATTTAATTACCGCTTTCGATGGAACGAATGAAAATGCTCTCGAACATCGCATGAACATAAGACCTTATCACTTGGAAGGAGTAAAAAAGATGAAAGAAAAAGGAAATTTTATCATCGGAGGAGCAATCTTAAACGATGATGGAAAGATGATTGGTTCAACCATAATTCTTCAATTTGAAGACCCGCAAGAACTTCAAAACTGGATGGATAATGAACCTTACATTCAACAAAAAGTATGGGAAAAATTTGAAGTGAAACCTTTTCGTGTAGCAAATATGTGAGATAAATTCTTAGAGTCGAGAAGCGTTCTAAATTTTAACAATTTTAGCTGAATTCCAATCAACTAATTTCTCAGCCGAAGCCAAATCAATAAAAGGAAAATCAACTATTAAATCTCGCAATTTATCTAAGCAACCCGCCAAACCATAATAAGATTTAAATTTACGAACTCGGCTCAATTCTTCAATCATCGGTTGATTGGCATCAAAATCACGGGGATGAAAATACGTCATCACATAATCGGATTTTTTCGTCAAAAATTGTAAAATAGGGTAGGGGAGCAATCGGAAATATCCACCGCCAGAAAAAATTAACGACTGCCCGAAACCATTAACCGTATTTATCGGAAATTCTTTTAAACGCATTCCGTCAATATCAATCCAACAAGGTTCAGCAACGCCAAATTGTTCAAAGCCCCCGTGTGAGCGTTTGGCAGGAAACACCGAGCAATCTACTTCAATTCCGTGCTTCATCAATTCCTCAAAAACCCATTTATTTTCTTGTTTTATCGAAAACCCAGGAGCCCTGTACGCTCTGATTTTTACGCCAGAAATATCTTCCAGAGCTTTTATTGACCTTTCTAAGTCATTTTTAAACTCTGATCGACTTTGTTCATAAGCCAATTGGTGCAAGTCAGAATGCGTAGCGATTTCATAACCACGTTCCGCAATTTTTCGGATAATTTCAGGGTGTTTTCTGGCAACCCAACCCAAACAAAAAAACGTAGCTTGTTGATTGGTTTGCTCCAAAAGTTGGAAAATTCGTTCCATATTTTCATGGATTCTGCTTGGGTATTTCGCCCAATCCGTTTCCGTTTTGGTCGAATTATTATCCAAAATATGAAACCACTCCTCTATATCAAAAGTAAGAATATTCATTTTTTTAGTTATGAATTATGAGATATGAATTATGAGTAATTACGTGAAGATTAATGCAAAAAAGACGTTCACCAAAACTCATAATTCATACCTCATAACTAAATTAGTAAAACCTCTTCCCAGCCTTCAAAAACTCCTTCACATCTTCCTTCGTAGGAAAAGAAAAATAAGTCATTTCTTCGTTTGGATTTGGGATTAATTCGTAATTTCCTTCATGAATTTTTTCCACTGATTTCAAGATTGCTTGCATTCCCAACAACTTCGTTTCATCAATTAATTCTGCTTGCGTTTTATTGCCGATTTCAACCTTTTTTTGAACTAAAATTTCGCCACTGTCAATCCCTTCATCCACAAAGAAAACAGAAACGCCCGTGTATTTTTCATTGTTTTTTATGACCCAAAAAGAAGGCATCAACCCACGATATTTGGGTAATAAAGCGGTATGCAAATTCAAGCACCCTTTCGGAGCAAGATTAATTAAAGGCAACCTAAATATCTGATTTCCAGCGATTGAGATTAATAAGTCGGGTTTGTAACTTCTTAATTTATCCAAGTTTTCAGCCTTATTAATATTCCCCTCAATCTCAACCAAAGGCACCTTGTGTTTCGCTAAAATATTCTTTACTTTTTTATTCGGATTCAATTTTGAAAGTACAAATTTTACCCCATAATTCACAAAAAAACCAAAGCCAAAAATATCGTATGTTTTCTTTAATTTATCAGTAAAAGATTCTCGTTTTCCGAAAGGCGAAACATCAAAAACTACCGTAGCCACAACCTCCGAATGCGAAGGTAAATTTGTAATCAAATAATCAATATTTTGAGCCAAATAAAATGGATCATCTTGGGTAAGCAAAATTATACGCATATTTTAAGTAGAACAGGTTTCTAACCTGTTATTTTTTGAGTAAAACAAGTTTCTAACCTGTTATTTTAAAGATTATGAACAGGTTGGAAACCTATTCTACTTTTTCAAAAACAACTGCCCAATTTTAGCAATCGGTTTCATCCAAAGTGTGTACCAACGAGGTTTTAAATCATTAATTCGCCAAGCTCGACGGTCTTCCATATTTGCCCGATAGCGATGTTTCCAAGAGGCAGTACTCGTTCCACCATTTCGCATCGTCATCACTACTTCTGGAAGATATTTTGCCGTTAAATTATTTTTATATAACATCCTCAGCATCAACTCATAATCCCCCGAACAAGTGAAATCTGTAATGTAGTAACCAAATTTTTCAAATGCTGATTTCTTCAAATAGAATGATAAATGCGGAGGCATCCAACCTTTCAACCAATTCTCCCGTAAATAATCTCCCGAACGCCAATAACGCACAATCGTTTCATCATCACCCATGTTCACGTATTGCTTGTCACCATAAACGGCATCTGTTTGTACTTCTTGAAAAATTTTGGCTATATGACTGATTATGTGTGAGTTAGGATAAAAATCATCGCCCCCAATTGTTCCAATAATCTCACCAGTTGCCATCTTTACGCCCTTATTCAAAGCATCATAAATTCCTTTGTCAGGTTCAGAAATAAACTTGATCTTGTTGCCAAATGATTTCAAAATTTCCACCGTTCCATCCTTCGAAGCCCCATCAATCACAATATATTCCAAATCGTCATAATCCTGAGCAAGCACACTCTCAATGGTTTGGCGAATGGTTTTGGCACTATTGAAAGTAACGGTGATGATGGATATTTTCATTTAAATAATTTTTGCAACCACATAGACAATGTAGGAAACATAGAAAAAGAGGAACAGGAAAATCTGTAAATTAAAATCTGACGAGTAATCTCTAAAACTACTGTTCTCTATCCTCTCTATGTGGTTGCAAAGATAATCAAGGACTTTGGGATTGTTGAGTGGAAATTGAGATGTAGTAATTTTTAGTGAAAATTATTTCCCCGAACCCCTTGTATTTCAAAAACAAAGCACTAATTTTGCAGTCCGATTTAGAGAACAACTATTTCTTCATTTTTATACGGGTTGGCAGAACTTGATAAAATTTAAAAATTAATAGAAATAAAAATTTCTTAAATCGTTCGTAAAGGTTAAAATTTACAATAGTGTTAGAACTGATATTGGATTGATTTGTTGAATGCCCAGCAGTTAATTTTAATGTTAAGCTACACAAGAACATTCTTTCGTATCACAGGCTTCTGCCTGTCCCTGCACGAGTACATCTTGTCGCTTTTCTATTCATTCACGAACTTCCGTAAATTAATTTTATTTCGCAAACAATTTAGTTTTTGCAAAATAAAATCCCGACCTTTGCAGTCCGATTCGCACGAACTGTCGTGGTGACACTCGCAAATCGCTCATTATCAATCAATTATTAACGTTTTATTCTAATAAAATGTCTGGAATTATCGGAAAGAAAATCGGTATGACCAGCCTCTACAACGCTGATGGCTCTGCCCTCGCTTGTACGCTGATCCAAGCTGGTCCTTGTGTAGTAACGCAAGTAAAAACAGTAGAAAAAGAAGGTTATAGTGCTATTCAGTTAGGCTATGGCGAAAAAAAAGAGAAGCATACTACGCAACCTCTTTTAGGTCACTTCAAAAAAGCAGGTACCACTCCAAAGAAAAAACTCATTGAGTTTAAATCTTTTGACACAGCACTTAATTTAGGAGAAACCGTTACGGTAGAATTATTCACAGAAGGCGATTT
>JANXML010000076.1 GCA_025354645.1 Arcicella sp.
AATGCCAGCGGTGTTTATGCCATTTTTTAGCCCTACCAAATATTGTCCCAATGCTCTTTCTGTTTTTACCTCAAAATCCTTTTTATCGAAAATGATGGCTAAGTTTTTGTCGAGATAGGTATTCAATGTTTCAGCATTGAGATGGTATTTATCCAAAGAGACTTTATCAGTTGAAAAATCAAATTGTTGAGCGGTTAATGCCTGATGGTCTTTTACTAAAATATTTTTTCGGTTTTCATTCAAACCCAACGACGTTTCTAAACCAGCAATTTTTTCATCCGCCTGTTTTTGGTCTTTCAAAAACATAAACTTTTCGGATTCAATTTTCCCCAACTCTCGTTCCAATTTAGCCTTATCCAAAAGCATCGTATTCCCCGAAAGAATGGCACAATATTCCGCATAATTCATGCCGTTGGCTTCATCCATGCCCCCTTCATCAACTTTTCTGACTCCCAACTGATTGGATTTTATTTGATTGATAAAAATACTTTTATTCAACAACAAATTAAATTTATAAGAATCCAACGTTTGCTCCACCGCATAGACAAAATTATGCACCTCATTATTGTTAAATTTTGCGGCATATTCATTGCCCTGCCTGGCACCCCGACCAATTCTTTGTTCAAACTCCGAAGGTTTCCAAGGAATATCCAAATGGTGCATGGCAATCATTCGCTTTTGGGCATTTACACCCGTTCCTAACGTACTCGTGGAGCCAATCAACACCCGCACTTCCCCATTATTCATTCGCTCAAACAGTTTTTCTCGTTGCTTATCGGTCTTGAACAATTGAATAAATGCCACTTCATCCGATTTAAGCCCCTTTTGAATTAAATTTTCCTTGATAGCATCATAAACATTAAAGCCCTTATTCTTGGAAGCGGGAGTACTCAAATCACAAAAAATCATTTGGGTTGCTTTAAAATTATCCCCTTGTTGATAGTATTCAAGCACTTTATGGCAGCACTGATTGATTTTATTATTGACATCATCGGCAAAATACGGTTTAATCAACCGCATATCCAACGCCATTTTCTTACTTTCATTGGTGGCAATTAACATTTTGGCTTTCTCTTCACTTTCGGTAAGTTTTCCCCGATAAATCAGCGTTCCATCCCCCGTATTGGCAAATTCTTGTAAACGCTGAGAGAAATTTCGTTGTTCTGCCGTCTGTGGTAAAACCACCAATTCCGTTTTGGCTTTGGCGGGAAAAATCCCCACCATATCACTGGTTTTATAATCCGTAATTTGACTGTAAAAAATGGCTAATTCGGGGACTTTAATGTATTCTCTAAACCGTTCTTTTTGAATGATATTGTTGGTAATTGAGATTTCATATTCCGTAGATTTTACGCCATAAGTCGCAATCCAAGAATCAAAATTGAAAATTTGTTGTTTCTTTAACTCCTTCGGTCTCAGATACTTGAAAAGTAAATACAATTCATTCAGTGAATTAGAAATGGGCGTTCCCGAAAGAAAAGTTACGCATAAATCTTTCCCCTTTTTCTCCTGCAAAGTTCTGATGGCAACCAACATATTTAAAGCTCGGTCACTGCCTTCCATACCACCCAAACCCGCCACGTTGTTGTGGCGAGTGCTGTACGTCAAGTTCTTGTAAATGTGCGATTCATCCACAAAAATATGATCAATTCCCATCGAATCGAAATTCAAAACATCATCCCGATGTTCTTTGATAGATTCCATTTTGGTTTTCAGCTTGGCTTCTAAATTTGCTTTTCTTTTCAATAATCCCTTGTGCTGTTGCTTGGTTTCGGGGGAATCAGACATCGAATTCATCACCACTAAATCCTTGTTAAGATTGTTTAATTCATCGCCCAATACGGCAGAAAAAGATTCGGCGGAATGGGGGATTTTACTGAATTGTTCGTGGGTAAGAATTACACAATCCCAATTATTATTTTTGATTTGATTAAAGATATTTTCACGATTCTTTTTACTGAAATCTACATCGCCACTGTATAGTAAATTAGCGTGAGGATAAGCCTTTTTGTAGGTTTCGGCAATTTGGGCAATGTTCGCTTTGAGGCACAGAATCAAAGGTTTATTTGCCACGCCTAAACGCTTCATTTCATAACTGGTAACAATCATGGTCAATGATTTTCCTAAACCAACTTGATGGTCAATAATACCCCCATCCTGTTGAATTAAGGTCCAAGCGGCATCTTTCTGAGAACTATATAAATCTGGAATACCCAAATTTTGCAGATTTAACTGTGGAAAAGTAAGGTGTCCGCCTTCGTATTTGGGTTTGACGTAACAATTAAATTTGCGATTATACGTGTCCGCCAATTGGTCTTTAAATTCGGGGCTTTGCTCATTCAAAAAGACTAAGAATTTCTTTCGGATATCGTCAATTTTATTGTTTACTAAAATTGTTTTATCCTTATCCGTTACATAAATATTACGATTTTTAGTAGTATCAAAACCCACCAACTTCTCCATTTTGGGCGTAGTATTGTACAGAGCGTGTTCCAATAAATCCATGCCGTTTACTTTGGCATTATCGGCGGCTACAGCGTACAAAGTATTGATATTTTCGTTACGCTCATATTTTTTATAATCCAAAATGTAATTATCCGTGTTTTCCAAATAGCTAATCGCAATGCTATCACTGTTGAATAATTGGCTGGCAAAACGTTCGTAAATTTTGGGAGAAATCCACCGTTCACCTAAATTGAAATCTAAATCATCGTAATGAATTGGTGTTGGCACAACTTCCTTCAAACATTCGAGGGTATGAGCCAATCGTTCTTTTTTCTGAGTGTCGCTAAACAGGTGTAGATTTTGTTCCAACCAATCAATTTTCTCCACCACATTTCCTGAAATTACCGAAGCAAAACCTTCAAATCTGGCTGTTTTTGGATTATACGCCATCAGTTTTTCGGATAGAAGCGTTTGTTCAATGGTAGTTTCATTGGTTTGGCTCAACCGTGCGATGTGAGAAAGGTCAGCGTAACCGAATTGATTGAGCGAAACATAAAAAGCATCTTGTACTGAGTATTCGAGTACCTGATTAAAACTGACGGGTTTCTGGAAAATATCCGCTTTGACAAACTCGTGATTGACTACTTTCTCTAACCCATAAATTTGTTTATTTTTGGGGTCTTCGTCCAAATAAATTTTATTGGTCGAGAGTGTTCCGTAGCTTTTCTTGAAATTATCGTAACCCTCATTTAAGGTTTTTCGTAAGCCAACGTATTCAATTTTATCCTCCAATTCCAAACGGTACAAATTCTCATAAGTGGCACGAATTTGTAGGGCGGATAGATACAAATTTTGAAGTTCCGAAGTATAATCCGTTGGCACTAAATAGTTTACGCCAATGTCAATTTTTAGTTTAAAAATCTTGTCTTCTTGAACGATAAATTGACCATCAATATCCGAATCTTTGAGTGGAATAATATATGGAATAACCCTTTGTAATTCATCAAGTTCCTTTTGAGAAATTGAAAACTTTTCTGGAACGCTGAATAAATCTAACTGGAAAGCATTAGAAGCCTTTTTAGTAGAAAAATCAATGTTTCTAACCTGATTAACCGCTTTTTTTGCTTGATAATTTTTCTGAAAATCTGAAACTAATATTTTATCCACCGCCTCACAAATAGATGGAATGCCGCCCGTCTTTACGTATTCAATATTGGGTTTTCCGTATTGGTCTTTGCCAAATTTTAGCTCATCCGAAACAATTGAATCACGATTTTTGGAAAAGTATTCGTTGAGTTGAAATTTATTCTCGGAAATACTATCAACCAGAAAAGAAGTTCGTACTAATGCTTGTTCAGAAGCACTCAGCGATGTTTTAGAACGAGTTTTTTGGAGGATTAATAAATCCGCTCCCGCCTGAGTTCCCGCATCCAAGAACGTATTTTGGGGTAATCGGATGGCAGAAATAAGATTTGAATTTGCCAAAATAAATTGTCGAATGGGCAAGTGAGCGGGACTATCCAAAACACCGTAGGGCATAATATGAGCGAGCATTCCCCCTTATTTCAGCAAATCCAAAGATTTAGTCAGGAAGTAGTTGTGAATGTGGTTGGTAGCCTGGCGTTTTACTTTATTTTTATTGAGATTATATGCCGAATCAAAGACCTTGAAATCGCCAAAGGGAATATTGGAAGAAATTAAATCGTAGTAACCAATTTTGCTATTCCCAATTGATTCAAACGGCTGATTTACACTGCCCGAATGAAGAGCCTTTAAGATGTTAGCGGTTAAATCATCTTTTTCGAGTAATAAATGTTCTTTGATGGGCAAACCCAACTTTTGAAATTCATTGTAAAATAAGCCTGAACCCGCACTTGGATCGAGAAAAGTATTTACCGACACAGAATTATCCAATAAAATTTTTCCGATTGATTGAATTAATTGAGGGGAAGTATAAAAACTGGTCAGAATGCTGTTTTTGATGCTTTCAATCGTCTTTTCGTAATCTTTTTTGGTAGAAAGCATTTCGTGTAATGCCTGAATTTGCGGCTTCACTTTCAAAGATTCCATACTCCAAGCCGATAAATCATCCGAGGGTAAAAGCAATTCTTTCAAGCCACCCCAGCCCTTAAATTTCAGCAAAATTTCCTTTTCAGATAGAGTTGCCACTCTTTTTTCTTCGAGAATTTGGTACGCTAATTTAAGCCCTTCCAAATTGTCTTGGAGGGCTTGTTTTTTATGGTAGGACATTGTTTTGGAGAACTTTTGAGTTTAGAGGAATAATAAAACGAAGACTTAATCCACGAAGAATGAATCAATTAGGGTTGAAATTGGCTTTTCTTCATCAATCAAGTTTCGATATTCTTTCGTGAAATAAAGCATTTTTTCTTTTGTTTCATCCGCAAAAACATCAACCGTTAAAGCATAATTTTCCACTAAAATTGCACGGAGCCTTGAATAAGCAGTGTTAAAATCGTAGAGCTGCAAACTGGCAATTTCTTCGGCTTCGGGAGCTTGAAAACCCAAGAGCATATGTTTCTCATATTCTGAATAATAGGTCTCAATTTTTGCTTCAATAAACTCCTCCAATTCCGTTTTTGAATAATAATCCAAGATGTCAGGATGGTTGATTTCCAGATAAGCAATTACAGCCTTTTGCTTTTCAGTAATAACCGATTTTTTGAAAGTGATTTGATTTTCCATAGTTTTCTAAATAGTTATGTTAATATATAAATATCTAACTTATTGCAAATATAATATTTTTAAAAATGAGTTGCCATATTTTATAGCTTTTTATTTTTCCTGACTTATTTCTAAAAATATAAAAGTAAAAATTTGCACAAAGTACCGATTTATAGTATCTTTCGCAAAATAATACTTTTATGGTTGAACAAGAAGATATAACGCTCAGTAGTTGGATTGATAAAATTCAATCACAGGGAAGGATTGCTTTTTCGTTAGAAACATTACAGGAAGAGTTGAAAGGGCATACTAAAATTAGTTTAAAAAGAGCTTTGAGTAGATTATCTCAAAAGAAGCAAATCCTGTCAATTCATAAAGGGTATTACCTGATAATTCCAGCTCAATACAGGTCAAAAGGCATATTGCCAGCCACCCTTTTTTTGGATGGATTAATGTCTTATTTGAAACGACCGTATTACGTGGGCTTGTTGAATGCTGCCACTTTTCATGGAGCATCTCATCAACAACCGCAAGCGTTTTTTGTCGTAACAACATCGCCAGCCCTTAGACCCACGCTTAAAAAAGGGTTAAAAATCAATTACATCAGCAAAACACAAATTCCTAAAAACCTGATAGCGTTGAGAAAAACAGAAACGGGTTATCTGAAAATTTCCAATCCAATTTTAACCGCTACGGATTTAATTCATTTTGAGAAAAGAGTGGGAGGAATGAATCGAGTCGCAACTGTTTTGAACGAATTGATAGAAACCATACAAATTAAAGATTTTGTTGAAGCATTAATTCCCAATATTCCAGTATCGGCATTTCAACGATTGGGTTATTTAATGGAGAGAATTTTTGAAAATCAAATCCTCGCCGATGCACTTTTTGATTTTTTAGAAAAAAATAGCATCAAGTTTTTCCGTATTCCTTTAAAAGCATCGCCACCCGTAAAGGGGTTTGCATTGGATGAAAGATGGAAAATCATTATTAACACTCAAATCGAAATAGACGAATGATTCCAAGAGCCTATATAACCGAATGGTCTAATCAAGTACCCTGGCAGACAAATGAGCAAGTTGAACAAGATTTGGTTATTTGTCGAGCTTTGGTTGAAATATTTTCGGATGAATTTTTAGCTTCAAGTTTAGCGTTCAGAGGGGGAACAGCATTGCACAAACTTTATCTTCAACCACAGCCAAGATATTCGGAAGATATTGATTTAGTACAGATAACAACAGCTCCATTTGGTCCAATCATAGATAGGATTAAAGAGAAATTAACGTTTCTGGGACTGCCCAAAGTGAAACAAAAAGAAAACAATTATACGTTGATTTATCGTTTTGAATCTGAATTTCCACCCGTCCAAACCTTGAAATTAAAAGTAGAAACCAATTGCCGTGAACATTTCACAGTGTTAGGGTATCAAAAATTTCCCTTTGAGGTAAATTCAAGTTGGTTTACGGGTCAATGCGACATTACAACCTATAAACTTGAAGAACTTTTAGGTACAAAATTAAGAGCATTGTATCAACGAAGAAAAGGACGTGATTTGTTCGATATGTACAAAGCTCTGAAACAAATCGAAGGGTTGGATATTGAAGAAGTTTTACAATGCTATCGGGCTTATATGTCATTTGTGGTTGAACATCCTCCCACCCAGAAATTGTATCAACAAAATCTTGAAATCAAAATGAAGGATGATGAGTTTTTGGGCGATATTACGGCTCTAATCCGTCCAGACGAGATATATGACCAACGAGAGGCTTTCGAAATGCTCACTAAAATGGTACTTGAAAAAATGTGATATATCGCTTTACCTCCGTCCAAAGACCATCTTCTCAAACCTTACGCACGTAGCCCACGAAGACCGTCTTTGGACATAATTGACGAAGGTATCAAATCAAATGCACCCATTCTTTCCCCGCTTTGCCCAGCACACAAAATGTCAGCATTTGCTTTGATGCCCTCGTTTGCCTACGCACATCCCCACGTTTTCAATGGCATAACCTTCAATCCAAAGACCATCTTCTCAGACCTTACGCACATAGCCTACGAAGACCGTCTTTGGACATAATCGCAAGCATCTCAATGTTGAAATCTTGGCTTTGACCATCCGCACAATTTTCAAAATTGTTACCCTTGCTTAGTTCAAATTTTATTGAAAATATAACCGTTTTTTGTCAAGTTTTATGAGGTAATATGCCCTAATTTGAGTAAATTTATAGTAATAAAAATTGCTAAAATAGGTTTTGAAAATGAGTAAAATTTTCATCAATATCAGTCTTTCAACGCTTTACGATGGCAAACGTAAGAAGGTACGAGTTCGCCCAACCCAAGGGCAGAATGTACCTGAGCTTTGGGTGAGTTGTTCCAAAAAACAGCGTAATCAAATGATTGTGGGAACGGTTTTCAAAACGGATGTAAAATTGATTGAATCCGATAAACGAAAGCCTTATTTGAAGGCAACCAATAAGATTTTGGGGCAATTGAGTTTATTTTGAAATTACAGAAATCACCAATCTCAAAATAATTTCATTTTTTCTAAAAATTAGGTAATTCTACGCTAAAATCTACTAATTCTTTATCCTACATTTGCACAGACAACAAATGAATTGACTTAACCAAATTATGAGATTTAAACTATACCTAAGACCATTCACTGTTCGTCCACGCATTATGTGGAATTATCATTATCCATTGTCTTCCTGGTTATATGGCATTATCGCAACGGCAGACGAAAGTTATGCGAATTTCCTGCACAATACAGGCTATGAATTATCCAGCCGCAAACGTTTCAAGCATTTTACTTTTTCGGATTTACGTTGCAAAATTGGGAAGTCAGACACCAAAGGTTTTGAAGTTGTTTCGCCTTTAATTGAGTGGACGGTTTCCTTCTATCTTGAAAAGGCAGCGGAGTCTTTCATCATAGGGTTATTTCAAGACCAAGAGATTCGCCTTTTTGATAAATTTCATGAAGCAAATTTTACGATTGAACGGGTGGAAACGCTTGCCGAACCCCTTATTGCTAAGACTACAAGATTCAAGGCTACTTCGGCGATGGTGGTGGCTGAAAAACTGAATGATATAGACCAGTACCTCGAACCTACTGATGAACGATTCGGCAAATACTTGATTGAGGGACTCAAAGATAAATATTTAAGTACAATGGTCGAACAAGGGAAGCAAGTTAATCCTGTATTTCAGCATCAAGAAATTTCATTTAGGCTTATCGAAGCAAATAATGTAAAATCAAGAAAAGTAACCATTAAAGAGGGCAAAAGCTCGGCAACAGAAGTAAGGGGATTCCGAAATTTCGAGTTTGAATTGACTGCCCCCGAGGAAATTATTAGCGTTGGATTTTATGGGGGATTTGGCAAAGAAGCGAGTCAGGGATTTGGGTTTTGTGAGGTGGTTTAATAATTTGATTTTCAAAGTTCTTTGAATGAATGTGATTTTGAAAAGTTTATTTGCGTACCAAAATTGGTACATAAATAAAAAATATGTATTTTTGTGATAAGAACTGATAAATGTTTTTATCTCAGAACGCATAACTACTTGCGGGTTTCCAGTATTGGAACGAGGATAAAGGGATTTATCAGTTTTTTTATGCCCTTTTCCCTACAAAATTGGTTCAAAAAGTGGTGCTTCCTCTAATCTAAAAAGATTTTGACTGTCATATTGAGTATGATTATCGTATAAATCTATTACAGAACCAACTAATGGCTCAATAGCTTCCCAAAAACGAATTTCTTTTTTGTAAATGTATCGTTGCAAAGCCCATAAGAAATAGTCCACAACGCTCAATTCAGGCAAAAAGCTACTTTTTTCTATTGTTGAAGTGTAGGTAATTTCATTGATAAAGGGTTGTTTCTTCTTACTTGATTCGATAGCTTTTTCGATTGAATCAATCAATTTTTCATTGGTGGATTTTGGTTTTTGAGCAAGGTAAATAGAATACTTACCTCCTAATTTTAGTCGAGGCTCTAAGAGATGTTTGATAACATCAAAGTAAAACTCAGAGGCATTGTTATTGTGTTTTTTGCGAAAAATGTTCAGGTCTTTACGAGCAATAATTGCATGAAAAGTAATATCAAGGCGGTTTCGTAGAAACTTAAAAACTCAGCACGTACCTCTGGATGGTCGTTTTTGGCATGAAGAAACCAGTTAGGTTCACTGACAGAAGGAATAGTTTTGAATAGTGTATCACTAAGAATTTGATTACTAAACTCATTGACAGCTTTGTAGAGGGCTTTACGATTGGTAGTTTCAATCATACCCAAAATAAGTAATGGCTGATAGCCTTTTGTACCTACCAAAAGACTTTTACCTTTGCCAAAAAATTCTGGGTCTCCACATTCATCAATGAAAAAATAGGTTTGGGACATGGGGATTTTGTTGTGAATTACCGTTAAATAAAAATATCTGACTGATACGATTAATTATTTCAAAAATACGATTATGTTTCAATTTCTTTTCAGATATTGCACAAAATTAAAAAGATTAATCAAAAATACTATTATTGGAATAGATATAACAAAATTACATTTCTTTATTTAACATACAATATATGGAAGAAAATAGTTTTACAAAACCAACGGGCGACCCCTTCATAGATGTCGGTGGATATGTCATTCAATCTTTGAGTGAGAAATTTCCTCAAAAAACAATTTACGAGTTAATAGAATATGCTACCACAGTTTATGTCAAACAGTGGGGTGGAAAGTTACATACCTACTTTTTGAATTCATCTATTACTCAGCCAGCCTTTAATGCTGAAAAGAAAGTTTCTGAAACTCTGAAATATTATAAGGGGCTTCTTGAAGAAACTAATCAAGATTTTAAAGATGGATTTTGCCGAATTTTGGGAAATGAAACAAAACTATACATTGCGGGCAGGAGTAACCACATGATGTCTGCATCAGGAGCTTTTATAAACTTTCATAGTGCTTATGAAGGAGGACTATATTTGTCCAAGGAGGCATTAATTCGTATCTTTTTTGTTCCATTAGGGGTTTGTTTTGTAGGGGATAAAGTTGCATTGTTGCAAAGTAATTATCCGCAAGTTTCTTATTTCTTGGTTAAGAAAAACGTTGAAGAAAATATGAGAAACGTAGCTTCTGGCTTTGGGGAAGGTACTTTAAAATCTGAGTTCGGAATAGTGGCAAATGCTTTATTCAGTTTTGCAGATTTTTGTATTGGAAATTTAAAAGTTGCTGTTGAAAATGATGATGAGATTGCACTAAAAAATGTTGAGTTAAATCTGTTTCATTTTACAAATTTTGGAGCAAGCCCTGATATAGCTTTATATACATTTTCCAATCGGCTTTTTGCATTTTACGCTCACTGTAAAACTCACTATTCAAAAGAATGGAATCTGTTTATAAATCAGCATTTTAAGTATTCAAAATTTAAAGATGCACATTTTGATACCACAAAGCAAGAGTGGTTTAATTCAAAGGAACGATTAAGTTTTGATAGTTACAAGATTTGGAATAATCCTATTCTCAACAAGTTACTTAAAAATGAATCTATCATCGGTCAATTATGTAGATGGAGTCGCAAAAATCATTTTAGTTTTAACATTGTAGAAATTTATTGTATTAATATTTTAAAAATGGACAAATATACTATTCAGAAAATCAAAGAGTTAGCTGATTTTATTTTAAATGATAAATCAGATGACCAAATCAAAAGTATAATCACAAAGTTAAGTGTTTTAAAGGGTCAGAATAATTTTCGAGAATACTTAGTCAAACTCATAAGAGATAATTATAATGCAAAGAACCCAGACCCATTAATTACTCTTGAAGATTACGTTTTTTATATTTTACCAGAAGGGTCTAATTGGACAGAAATGCGAGACCTATTACTAATTGCTATTTATCAAAAACTTCATTTAATGAATAAGATTATTGAAGATTTAGCAAAAGAAGAAGATTTAGAAGAAACAGAAAACTAATTTTTAAAATAATCAAAATACATAAAAACATGGAATTATTAAAAACACAAGGATTTATACTTATTGATGTTGATGTGGTTGCCCTTAATAATGCAGGTGCAAGCACTACTACAAAATTTGATAATGGAGTAGCAACCAAGACCATAAAAAAGAATGGTAAAACTTATGCCTATGTATCTGGGCAATCATGGCGTTATTGGTGGAGAGATACTTTAAAAAAAGATTTTGGTTGGGATATGTCACCTATAATAAGAGAAAGTAAAATAGCATTCACCGATGCCAACCCTTTGAAATTTTCAGATGACGATGTTTTTGGTTACATGAAAGCTGCCAAAGATGTAGTTTTAAAAGATGATGGTACTCCTCAATTAGATTCAAAAGGAAAAGAAGAAAAAAAAGACGTTACAGTTACACGTGTATCACCCCTGAAAAACTCTGTTTTGGTTTCAGTGGTTAATGTTTCGACAGAAGAACATTGGTCGAGTATGGCACGCCAAGAAGGAGATTCCGTTCCTTACAGTAAAGAAGAATATAGTGCAGTTATGAAGGGTATGTTTTCTCTGGATTTAGCACAAGTAGGTACTTTTGCAACTTACAACAAAACGGGATTCAAAAATCTAACTTCAAAATTGCAGGAAGAAGGTTTAGCCAATGGTTGTAGTTTAGTAAATGACCCATTTGTTAAAGATGCAAAAGGAATTGCAAAACAGTTAGTACAACTTCCTTTGGCTACAAGGCAAACAAGAATTGAAGACACCTTAAAAGCTCTAAAAACAATTTCTGGTGGAGCAATGCAAACTAATAACATGGCTGATGTAACGCCAAAATTTATTATTTTGGCGACTACTACAAGTGGAAATCATCCTTTTTCACACGTTGCCAAAGGCGAAGGTTTATATAACAATATAGCTGTTTTGAATATTAATGCTTTGAAAGAAGTGTTGGACGACTACAAAGACCAAATTATAGGTACTGTATATATTGGTAAAAGAGCGGGATTTATGGACGAATGCAATGATGAATTGGCATCACTTAATTCAGAAAATGTAATTGTTACTACTGTAAATCAAGCAATTGATGGTTATTGTAAACAAGTGAAAACTCAATTGAAGTAATTATGAAATTTCATAGAATTGATATTACAGGTTGGACAGCCAGTTTTAGATATCCCAATCTAATAAGTGGCTTCCAACCCACACTGGAAGTTCCTCCATTAAGTACAGTGTTGGGAATAATTAATGCGGCGGCTGGACAATTTGTAACTTACGAAAATGAACAATTGGGCTATTACTTTGAATTTGATTCAAAAGCTATTGATTTAGAAACTATTTATCAAATGGATAGTAAAGGTAAGACAACCTCCAATATTGCTAAATCAAATGTTATTCGTAGAGAGTTTTTATTTAACCCTCATTTGGTAATATACACAAGTAATGAAGCAATTGCTAATTATTTTAAAGAACCAGTCTATCCCCTATTACTTGGGAGAATGAATGATTTAGCAAGCGTAAATAGTATTTTGGAAGTTGATATGGAAATAGATGAAACTTCGTTTGAACTAAAAGGACAAATTGTACCTGTTTTTCCATACCGACTTGCAGGTATGATACAGGCATTACCTCAATATTTTACAAATACATTCCCAAGAAAAAATTTAGGTACGAAACCGTATTCAATAGTTTCTTGTAAAAATGGAGTTACTAATTCAAATATTGAAACTTTAAGGGATGACATACTTGGATTAAATGTTTTTTTACACCAATTAAATTATACTAATGAACAGCTTATTAGCTAAATCAGACCCGCAAGTATCTCTATCTAAGCATATTAAAGATTGCTTGGTTATCCATTCATTATTAGAAAGTCAATTTTCTAATATTACTCAAATGCCAAATATTCCCGAGAATTTTTGGCATTTGGTAAAAATAGCCATGATTTTCCATGATTTAGGGAAAGGGCATAGTGAGTTCCAAAAACTACTACGAAAAGAGCGTAATGAATGGAAAGGACAACGGCATGAACTTTTTTCTTTGCCATTTTTTCTTGCTTACGATGGGATTGAAGATAAAAATATAGAACACTTGATGTTTTTAGCGATTGCGGGGCATCACAAGGATTTTGGACTACTTTTCCTTAGATATATTTCTAATTTTTATGGCAACGATGATGATAATCAGTATAGCCTTGATTTGGGTAGTGTTGATAAAATCACTTTTGAGAGTGAGTTTAATAAACTTAAAATGCCACAAGTCTTAGAAATTCTTAAAAAAGAGTTTGATATTAATTTGAATAATGAGCCTAAAAAATACCTAAACATTATTCAAAATACTATTCCCAAGTATCTAAAAAAAGGAATAAATCTTAAAGATAAATACTACTGGTTTTTGGTATTATTATTTGGAGCTATTAAAAATTGTGACCATTTGGGGTCAGCAGGAGTTAAAAATATTCCTTTTACCACTTCGGAAGACTTTACTTTTTTACAGAAGTATCAATTCAGTTTAAACGCAAAGGGAAAGGATTTTTATCAGCATCAAATAGACTGTTCAAATACATTAGGAAATGTAATTTTGACATCTCCAACTGGCTCAGGAAAGACTGAGAGTGCATTTCTTTGGTTGAAAAAACATTTTGAAGAAAATTTAACTGGAAGAATTTTCTATGTTTTGCCATTTACTGCATCAATTAACGCAATGTTTGAAAGACTTAGAAATGTGATTGAAGAAGAAAAGATTGGAATGTTACATGGAAAATTAAGTGCTTATCTCAATAATTATTTTGAAGAACATCAATACAGTCAAAGTAATAAACGTGAGGCAATTAATGATTTAAAACAGAAATTCAAATATGTTACAACTCCTATAAAAGTCTGTACTCCTTTTCAATTATTAAAACATTTATTTGGTTTAAAAGGGTTTGAGCAAGGATTATTTGAATGGATAAATGGATACTTTATTTTTGACGAAATTCATGCTTATGACCCAAAAACATTTGCTCAAATAAAAGTGCTATTGGAATTTGCTACTCAAAATCTGAATGTAAAAGTTATGATTATGACTGCAACATTACCCAAATTTTTAAGGAATGAATTAATTAGTGCTATTGAAAATTATAAACCTATTTCAGCTAATGTTGCTTTATTTGAATCATTTCAAAGACACAAGGTTATTTTGAAAGATGGTTTATTAGAAGAAAGTTTAGCCTCTATAAAGGACGATTTGAAGGCAGGTAAAAAGGTTTTAGTAGTTTGTAATACTGTTGCTAAATCTCAGGAGATTTTCAATGAATTAAATTCTGAGAATATTAAATCAGTTCTTCTTCATGGAGGTTTCAATGGAGTTGATAGAAATAGACATGAGCAAACACTTTTGCAGGCTGAACGAAATGAAGAGATTGAAGATGTTATGCTATTGGTTGGTACTCAGGCAATTGAGGTTAGCCTTGATATAGATTTTGACATAATTTACACTGAACCTGCACCTATTGATGCGTTGCTTCAACGATTTGGAAGAGTAAATAGGAAACGAGAAAAAGGTATTTCACCCTGTGTGGTTTTTAAGGAAAACAATGATTCTGATTTTCATATTTACGATAAATATGTCATTGAAAGAACGATTGAAATATTTACAAAGAATGAGAATCAAGGAATAATAAATGAAGCAATTTTACAGGAATACATTGATTTTGTTTATCCTTCATGGACAAAAGAACAATTGCTTGATTTTCAGACCACTTACGATACAATGAAGGCAACACTTGATTTGCTTATTCCTTTAATTCATTCTAAAAAATCAGAAGAAGATTTTTACTCAAAATTTGATGGAGCAAAAATATTACCCCAGATTTACAAAGAACAATTCAACAAATACCTACAAGAATTTGATTTTATCAGTGCCGAAAATTTGAAAGTGTCTGTAAGTAAGAAGCGTTTTGCTATTTGGTTAAGTAAGGAAAATATTAAAAAAGAGTCATTTGCATTTGAGAAAAATAAGAAAGGGGATTTGATGCAAATCGACTATTTTATTACAAATAAAAATTATGATTCAGATTTAGGGCTTTTTACAAATGAAGATTCTCCTTGGGTTAGCGATAATGTGTGGTAAGTATAAAGAATTATGAAAAAAACCTTCTCACAACAATATCCATACCTCGACTACTGGATAGAAGATTGGGGTGAAATGGAAACCACCAATGGCGATTGGGGGCATAGCCGTTTGACACTTTTGGATGAAGGTGGAACGATTTATGAAGATGCTGGTTCAAAGTCGCATGATGAGGCTTTGGAAAAAGCGGAGAAATTCTTGCGGATGGAGTATGGACCAAAATGTTTTGATAAAGAATCTATTGTGGCTTTGGAGGATGAATACAAAGAAAATGGGCTTGTTTAAGTCAATCAAAATTATTATTTTTCATTATACTAAAAAGCGTTATATTTGTGATATGATATATCGAAAAATAATATGAATGTTGATGAAATCTTAGTTTTTTTGAATGATGCTGAAATTGATATTTTTGAGATAAATAGCCTTTCATTACAAATTGGAGAGAAAACAGGGCAGTTGCAACGTAAAATTGAGACGCTCGTAAAACGTGGTTTGCTGTCTCGGATTGAGAAAGGAAAATATTGTCGGCATAATTTCAATAATGAGTTTGTGATTGCTAATTATTTGGCTCCCGAAGGTGCGGTGGCGTATTGGTCTGCCTTGAATTTGCATGGGCTTACTACGCAATTTCCGAATACTGTTTTTGTGCAAACGCCTAAATTGAAACGTAATAAAAAGGTGTTTGGCATTAGTTATCAATTCATAAAAGTGAAACCTTCAAAAGCGGTTTGTTACGAGCAATCGGGGTATGGGAATCATGCTTTTAAATTAACGACCATCGAAAAAACGATAGTGGATTGTTTTGATTTACCTGATTATAATGGAGGATATGCTGAATTGATTTTGGCGTTATCTAAGGCAAAACTGAATAATAAAAAGTTGATAGAAGCTGCAAAAGCGGTTGATAATATTGCGGTTATCAAGCGATTGGGTTATTTAATGGAGGTTTTACAGAAAGAAGGTATGTCATTTTTTTTGAAATATGCCTTAGATTGTGTGAAGCAAAAGTACAACGTAAATATTCTTGACCCGTCGCTGGATGATAAGGGCGTATTTAACAATAAATGGAATTTAAGAATTAATATTTCGGAAGAAGATATTTTGGCGATGAGCCAGAATTTGTATTGACAATGATTTTACAGAAAGAAATAAGAACGTTTGCCGAAGCCTTAAATGTGCCTTTGGACACCATAGACAAGGATTATGTGTTGGGACATTTTTTGAAAGAGATGTTTAAGCAATCATGGGCAAAGAATAATTTTTTGTTCAAAGGGGGTACGTGCTTGAAGAAATGTTATTTTGAAGAATACCGATTTTCGGAAGATATTGATGCCACAATCATCAATCCTGATTTTGCGCTTACCCAAAAACAAATAGAAGATGTTTGTCGAACAATTACGGACGAAGTCGGGATTGGTTTCAGAATACTCAAATTTGAGAAGACAATCTTCAATGATTTGCACGTGGGTTGGGACATAGATATTTGCTTTTGGGGGGCAAATCACCTCAGAAATCAAGCTCCGAAGTTTGGGAAGGATTGTCACACAAAAATCTGGTGTGAGTTTAGGTTTTACGAAAAAGTGCTTTTCCCGAAAGAGGAAAGGACGTTGATTCATTTATTTAGTGATGCGGAAGAGGTGAAGGTGAATATTCCTTGTTATTCAATCCATGAGGTTTTGGCAGAAAAAATGAGGTCTTTAATACAGCGGAATCGTGGGGAAGCCAGAGATTATTTTGATTTATGGTACATCAAAACCCACGTAGAAGGAATTGATTGGGAAGTTGTGAAAGGTGCTTTTTTTGAAAAGTGTAGCTTCAAAAATATTGTTTTTAATGATGTCTCTGATTTATTTAAGCCTGAACGAATGAAACAAGTTGCCATTACGTGGGACAGAAGATTGAGACATCAACTACAAAAATCGTTTGATAGAGAATTAGTAATCAAGGAGTTAGAAAGTTTTTTCACTGAATTGTTCAACCATAAATCATGACCATCAACGCTACGCTGATAAATTATCTGCACTTGTGCCATCGCAAGGTGTGGTTGCACGCTCATGTGATACGGATGGAACATACTTCGGATATTGTGTCGGAGGGGAAAATGATTGGAGAAGAAAGTTATCCGCAACGGGCTGAAAAAAATCAGGAGGTTGAGCTTTCAGGGGCATTTGAGGGAATTGAGTTATCGGCTAAGATTGATTTTTTTGATGCCAAATTGGGGGTTGTGCATGAAACTAAGAAGTCGGCAGCGAAGGAGTTAGCTCACATTGCCCAGGTGCAGTTTTATTTGTATTTGTTGCGTAAAAATGAGATTGTTGCCAATTATGGAACGATTGAATATCCTAAATTACGACAAACGGACAGGGTTGAATTGCATGAGGATGATATGAAGGAAATTGAGGTGAAAATTAAGAAAGTTTATGCCATAATTCAGCAAGAAAATTGCCCACCAGCTTTGCCCAAAAATAAGTGTACGAAGTGTTCTTATTTTGATTTTTGTTGGAGCGGTGATGAGTGAGGTGTAGCACTCGGCACTCGGCTGTCAGCTATTGGCTGGGCGGTATTAATTCAAATTACTGATATAACTTCTATGAAAAAATCTTACTACCTTTTTAACCCTGGGCGATTGAGTCGGCTGGATAATACGCTTAAATTCCAGCCTGTGGATGAACACGGAGTTGAAGGTCAACCGAGATACTTGCCCATTGAAACGGTAGATAATATTTACTGTTTTGGGTCGTTGGATGCGAATTCGGCAATGTATAATTTCTTGGGAAAGCATCAAGTGGCAGTTCATTTTTTCGATTATTATGAACACTATACGGGTTCATTTATGCCCAAGGAATACTTGTTGGCGGGTAAAATGCAGGTAGAACAGACAAAGTATTATCTTTCGGATAAGAAAAGAATAGTGGTTGCACAGAAATTTGTGAGTGGCGGGGCGGCGAATATGTTGAAGAATTTGCAGTATTACAACAACCGTCAGAAGGATGTGGTGAAACAAATTTCGGATATTGAA
>JANXML010000077.1 GCA_025354645.1 Arcicella sp.
ATGAGCTTTTTCAGAAAACTATTTATTGGACTTCTTGTGATAGGATTATTAATCTTAGCCGCAGGATTTTTATCAACTCAAATGGCTTATTCCGAAGGCGACAGAGCAGGTGTTGTCTCTAAATTATCCAAAAAAGGATACGTTTTCAAAACGCATGAAGGAGAATTAAATGTTGGAGCCCAAGGACAGGTAGGCAATATGTCTAATAATTTATGGTCTTTCACGATTGCAGGAGGAGACGATAAACTTACAAAAGACATTGAAGATGCCATGACAACTGGAAAGCGAGTAAAACTTCATTACGAACAACGATACATGAAATTTTCTTGGATGGGCGATACGGAGTATTTTGTTACATCGGTGGAAGCGGCACAATGATTTTTTTAAGTATGAGGTGTTTTTAGGTATGAGGTGTTTTTAGGTATGAGGTAGTAGGTATGAAGTAGTAGGTTGAGGTCATATTGTGATCATTTTTATCTCATAACTATTACCTACTACCTCATATCTACTACCTCATACCTACCACCTAAAAATACCTCATAATTTGTACCTACAACGAAAGCGTTGAAAGCACCTCATTCATATTTCTAACGGCAATCGCAGATTTTGCGAAAGCCGCTTGCTCTTCTTCATTTAATTTATAGTCAATAATTTTCTCCCATCCAGTTCTTCCTAAAACCACGGGAACGCCCATACAGATGTCAGATTGACCATATTCTCCTTCCAAATATACAGAACAAGGAATTACTCTTTTCTCATCACGAATAATTGATTCAACCACAGCCAAACTCGCTGCACCTGGTGCATACCAAGCGGAAGTTCCTAATAAACCAGTCAAAGTTGCCCCACCAACCATCGTGTCAGCCGCTACTTTTTTCAAGGTGTCAGCATCCAAATAATCTGCCACAGGAGTTCCATTCCAAGTAGCTAAACGTGTTAATGGAATCATGGTTGTGTCGCCGTGACCACCCACAACCGTTGCGTGCAAATCGTTTGGAGAAACATTCATTGCCAAAGACAAATAACATTTAAAACGAGCTGAATCCAAAGCACCTCCCATACCAATAATGCGGTTTTTAGGCAATCCAGAGGCTTTCAAGGCTAAATAAGTCATGGTATCCATGGGGTTGGAAACAATCACAAAAATCGCATCAGGGGAATATTTTAAGATATTTTCAACTACACTTTTCACAATACCAGCATTAACTCCTATGAGTTCTTCACGAGTCATACCTGGTTTGCGTGGAAGTCCAGAAGTAATCACAACTACATCCGAATTTGCCGTTTTTGAATAATCATTGGTTACACCCGTAAAAGTAGTATCCCACCCCAAAATTGCGGCAGTTTGAAACATATCTAAGGCTTTTCCTTCGGCAAAACCTTCTCTAATATCAAGGATTACTACTTCGTCAGCTAATTCTTTTCTAACGATATTATCGGCAGTAGTAGCTCCAACAGCCCCTGCACCTACAACAGTTATTTTTGACATAATTGAAATTGAATTTATTTTTAATGAAATACGTTTAAATCTTGACACAAAAGTAAGTTATTTGTAAATTCAGTAAACATTATTTATCTAATTTATAGAAAATAGATAAAGAAATGTTGGTAAATTGAAATATAAATTAAATTTGTTAACTCGACGATACAGAGAATTGGTTTTTATTATTCCCATTTTTCATTGAGATGACAAACATAATAAACTAAGATTAACAAATCTGTAAATCCAAAATCAACGTAGATTAAACTATACGCCCTAAATACTATCAAACAATGAACAAGCAAGATTTAGTAGCCCGAATTCTGAAATCAATATTTTTTAAGACAGCTACTCGAAGAGCAAGTAAATACGCTGGCGGTGGTTTAGCCATTTTAGAATTACTCAGAGAGGCATTAACAAAAGCAAAAGATGTTGCTGGCAACGAAAGTAAAGGGGCTGGGCAGATTTTATTGGAAAAAGTTACCACCTTAAGTAGAATGGTGAAAGCATATTTCACGGGCGAATATAGAATAATTCCATGGGCTTCAATTGTAAAAATAATTGCAGTGTTGATTTATTTTATTTCCCCAATTGATGTTATTCCTGATTTTTTACCTTTTATCGGATTGGCAGATGATTTAGCCTTAACAATGTGGTTGTTTTCATCATTATCAGAAGATTTTCAAAATTTTGAAGCTTGGGAACAAGGAAAATTTAAGTAACTTTTTATTAAATACGCTTATCCTTGACACGATATAGAACGATAATTTTCGTTAATATATAATTCATATTTTATTACTCATATTTCATAAAGTCGTATCTTTACGCAAATTAAATACTCAAACACATGGAACTTAATTCAATTTATCTAATATTCAACATGGGAGCTCCAGAACTAATTTTAGTCGGATTAGCTATTTTGTTATTCTTCGGTGGTAAAAAATTGCCAGAATTGATGAAAGGCTTAGGAAAGGGCATGAAAGAATTCAAAGAAGCCCAGAAAGACGTTACAGACCAGATTTCAAAAGGATTTGAAGACGAGCCTGTAAAAAAATAATTTTCAGTAAATCTTATTGAAGCATATTCAAGATGAAATATCATCTTGAATATGCTTTTATTTTTTTAAGTAGGACAGGTTTCCAACCTGTTCTCGTTCTCTAACAGGTTGGAAACCTGTTGTACCAAATGAAATATATCACATTAAAATCCATCCAATCTGACCTTTACGCTGGAAATATTACCTGCCGTAATTTAGTAGAATTTTACTTGCAAAATATTAGCGAAAAGAATGATAAACTCAATGCTTTTCTTTCGGTTTATGAGGATGAATCTCTTTTAAGAGCAGATGAAATTGATTTAAAAATTAAAAATAAATCAGCGGGCAAATTAGCAGGTATGGTATTGGGAATCAAGGATTTACTTTGTTATAAAGACCACGTTTCACAAGCTGGAAGTAAAATTTTAGAAGGTTTTGAATCTCAATTTAATGCTACTGCCGTTCAACGAGTTTTAGATGAAGATGCTATTATTATTGGAAGACAAAATTGTGATGAATTTGGCATGGGTTCAACCAATGAAAATTCAGCTTTTGGACCTTGCTTGAACGAAATCGGAGAAAATCGGGTGTCGGGTGGTTCTTCGGGCGGTTCGGCGGTGGCAGTTCAAGCGGAAATGTGCTTTGCTTCTTTGGGAACAGACACGGGCGGTTCGGTTCGTATGCCCGCAGGATTTTGTGGCTTGGTTGGCTTGAAACCAACTTATTCACGAGTTTCACGTTGGGGATTAATTGCGTATGCTTCATCTTTCGACTGTATTGGACCGATTACAAAAACGGTTGAAGATGCTGCACTTTTGTTGGAAATTATTGCTGGGAAAGACGACCAAGATAGCACAGTTTCAAATTTACCCGTTGATAAATATTCAGATTTCAGTTCTGAAAACAAAGTTTATAAAATTGCTTATTTGAAGGATGCCATTGAAAGTGAGGGATTACAATTGGAAGTTCAGTCGGAAACCGTTGCAAAAATAATTAATTTAAAATTGCAAGGGCATAAAATCGAAGCGGTTGAATTTCCTTTAATCAAAGCATTTTTACCGACCTATTATATTCTTACCACTGCAGAGGCAAGTTCAAATCTGAATCGTTTTGATGGTGTAAAGTTTGGACATCGTAGTTTGGAGGCAACAGATTTGATGTCTCTCTATAAAAAGACACGTTTTGAAGGTTTTGGTAAGGAAACAAAGAAAAGAATAATGTTGGGTACTTTCGTATTAAGTGCCAATTATTATGATGCCTATTATACCAAAGCACAGAAAGTCAGACGGTTAATAAAAGAATATACTGATAAATTATTAGAAACTTACGACTTCATCGTTTGTCCGACTACACCAACAACTGCTTATAAATTAGGAGAAAAAACTGGCGACCCAATCCAAATGTATTTAGGAGATTTATTTACGGTTCAAGCGAATGTTGTGGGTTTACCCGCTATTTCAATTCCAAATGGTGTTGATAAAGATGGTTTACCGATTGGTTTTCAAATCATGGCAGGAGCATTTAAAGAAAAAGAATTGTTAGATTTTGCGAAAAGTATTGAAATATAGCTTCACACAAAGTTTTTAATAATTAAATTTAATTTTCAAAAACAATGTTTATTTACATTTCTCATTTCTATGCCTCTTTTTTGTAATGCGTGAAGAAAGATAAAAAAGTCCAATATAATAAAGGTTAGATTTTTTGGTTATATTTTCATAATTTTGTTTAATCCTTACAAACTAATTAACCACTTAACATACTGTTAATTAACCCCTTACTTTATGTCATTCGCCACCATCAAGTATTTCGCCGTGAGTTGCCTGTTCTTGACAGGATTATCTACTCATGCTCAAGTTACTGGTAGTACAGATGTACCAGTTTCAACCGATTCAACCATTGTTGTAACCCCAGCCCCAATTGTTTTGGAGCAAACTTGGTTGATTGACCCTGCTATAATCCAGCCTCGATTGTTGGCTTTACAAAAAGAAATCCCCTTGACGTATAACTCCACGATTCATCAATTTGTGGAGTATTTTGCCTATCGTAAACCCTCATTTACGAAGACAATGTTGGAGCGTAAAGGCGTATATTTTCCTATTTACGAGAAATATTTAAAGAAATACGGTTTACCAGACGAATTGAAATATTTGTCATTAATTGAATCTGGACTAAATCCAAAGGTGATTTCTCGTGCGGGTGCGGGTGGACTTTGGCAATTTATGCCTAAAACAGCTCGGGTTGATTTTGGCTTAAGAATTGACGAATACATTGACGAACGTTTCGACCCAGAAGCGGCTACTGAAGCGGCTTGCAAGTATATGAAGCAATTGTACAGAATATTTGGAGATTGGCATTTGGTTTTAGCGGCTTATAATACAGGTCCAGGCAATGTTCGCCGTGCCATTCGTAGGTGTAATGGAGGACAAACTTTTTGGGCAATTTATGATTGTTTACCCCGTGAAACTCGTGGATACGTGCCTCAATATATAGGAATGTTATATATGATTAACCATGCTGATTCACACGATATATTCCCCGAAA
Source organism: Arcicella sp. (assembly GCA_025354645.1). GTDB lineage: Bacteria > Bacteroidota > Bacteroidia > Cytophagales > Spirosomataceae > Arcicella. The sequence goes on from JANXML010000077.1 coordinate 5,058, forward strand.
ACATCGAAACTGCCATTGCACACGATACTATTCACGTAAATTCATATTTAGATTTGGATAGATTGGCAAGTTTGAGTTCTATCAATTTAGAAGAAATTCAGAAATTAAATCCACAAATTCTTACGCATATTTTGCCAGGATATACTCGTAATTTTGCTCTGCGTTTACCCAAAAATGATATGGCATTTTTTAAGGCAAATCGATCATCAATTCTTGATTCTGCCACAAAACTTCCTCCCGTTTTTGTTGAAATGCCAGCTCAAACTACTGAAGTTTATGCAAGTAATAATACAAGTAATGACGAAAAACCAATCATTATTACTACTCCTGTGATGGGAGCATCGAGTTCTGAACCCAAATTGGTTGTTGAACAAGAAATAATTGAAGATGATATTGAGGATGTGGTAATTAATAAAAAACCAAAGAAACAATATTACGTTGTTCGTAAAAAAGATAATTTGACTGAAATTGCTGATAAATTTGATGTTGAGCTTTATGATTTAAAGGTTTGGAATCATTTACAAAAATCAACAATTCAACCAGGTCAAAAATTAGTAATTCTGAAAGAAAAAGCAGTAACAAGTCAAATTAAATATGCCCACAACAATAGTCGTGAAAAAGAGTCAATCAAAAAAGGTAAAACCAAATTTTACAGCGTTCAAAATGGTGATACCTTGTGGAACATTTCGCAAAGATATGGTGGAATTTCAATTGATAAATTAAAGAAACTGAACGGAATCAAAGGCAATGTGGTGAAGGCTGGAATGAAAATTAAAGTTTCTTAATTCAGTGAATAGTTACCAGTAAATAATTAATAGTTAGCTTTCAATTGGTTACTATTTTATAGAAAAAATCCGCATTTCGGTCAAGATATGCGGATTTTTTATGGATTAATTGTTCTCCGAAAACGTATCTTCTTTAACCGAAAATTGATAACTTATTACTGATAAATAAAAAATATGATAGCTTACATTGACGGAAAATTAACTTACAAAGATCCTGCTTACGTAATCATTGACGTAAACGGAGTAGGTTACGAAATGAAAATATCCTTGCAAACATATGCTTCTCTTCAAGATGGAAATGAACGTTGTAAACTCTTTACATACCTCAGCATTAAAGAAGATTCTCATACACTTTTTGGCTTCAAAGAAATTGATGAAAAAATGCTTTTCATGGACTTGTTGAGTGTTTCTGGGATTGGACCAAGCACGGCTTTGGTTATGCTCTCTTCACTATCATCGGGCGAGATTCGTCATGCTTTGATGCACGAAGATGTCAAAACGATTCAAAGTATAAAAGGCATCGGAGCAAAAACAGCCCAACGAGCAATCATTGAATTAAAAGACAAATTCCGTAAAGAAAATATGTTGGGCGGAGCTTCGACAGCATCAACTATTTTCGGAGTATCAAATGCCAAAGTTAAGAATGAAGCGTTGGCAGCCTTAGTGACGTTAGGAATTCCCAAAAACGTGGCTGAAAAGAGTTTAGAGGCAATTTTAAAGAAAGAAGGCGATGATGTCACGGTTGAACAATTGATTAAATTGGCGTTGCGATAGGTTTTTGGTTCTGGGTTCTTTGTTCTGAGTTCTATACTCTTAATGAAGAAAGTTTTTATTATTTCACTATTAAATTTTGCAAATCAGTATGTTTTCTTAATCAAGAACATTGCATGAACAACAAAGAACCAAGAACAAAGAACTAAGAACTAAGCAATTTTTCTAAATCTTTTATAATATTGGCAGGGTTTTAGACGTTTGAAAATTGGTAACGCTATTAAAATTTCCCTCTTTTTCTTTGATAACAAACAACCACCAAGAACACAGGACACATCATAAGATATTAAAATTTCAAATTTTGCTTCTTCAATTCGTGAACTATGTTTTTATAATTTACTAAGCTAAAACTGTGCAACATAAAAAGTTTTACATAATTTCTGGATTTCTTGTTTTTTCGGTTTTTGCATCGCTCGCATGGGTGTCACCTCTGCACGATGTGGTTTTCAGATACAACGTCCATAAAAACCTTTTTCCTTCCTTAAAAGTAGATACTATTAAAAAATCTGGTAAACGTCCAAAGTTTAAATTGAAAGATCGTTATGCCAATAAATTTTCAGAAAAAACTTCTGCTTCTCCTTTTGTTCTTAAAGACCCCAAAAACATTAATACTGAGTTTAAATTAGATTCGGCTGGCAAGATTTCAGTCTATGAAAAAACGAAGGATTTAAAAGGAAATGATAATTATCGTCCAGCAGAAAGAATGACGATTCAAGACTTCAATAATCGTCAAGAGGATCGTTTCATGCGTGATTATTGGAAAAAATTTGCAGCATCTCAAGATGGAAAAGATGAATCAAGTGGCAGAGGATTATTACCCAAAATTGAATTACCAGCCGCCATTGATCGTATATTCGGAGGTACAAAAATTGACTTTAAACCCAATGGAAACATTTTATTAGACATTGGCTACTTAACGCAATTTAACGACATCCCAACAATTCCAGTAGAATTAAGGAGAATAGGAAATTTAATTTTCAACGAACAGGCACAAATAAATTTTCAAGGGAAGATTGGCGATAAATTAAATCTTAATACAAACTTTGATACCAAAGCAAGTTTTAATTTCCAGAATCAATTAAAACTTAATTGGAGAACAAATGAAGAGGATATTTTACAAAATGTTGAAGTTGGAAATACCTCGTGGCAATTAAATAGCCAATTAATTCCTGGTGTTCAGAATTTGTTTGGTATCAAGACTTTAATGCGTTTTGGGAACTTGGACGTAACCTTAGTTGCTGCTCAACAACGTTCAAAACAAGATTGTATTACCTTGAGAGGTGGTTCGCAGGGTAAAAATTTTGAAATTAGAGGAAGTTTGTATGATGAAAATCGTCACTTTTTCTTAGCCCAATATTTTAGAGATAATTATGAGCGTTCGTTAAGAAATCTTCCCATGATTACATCGGGAGTAACCATTACTCGACTTGAAGTTTATGTAACCAATCGCACTCAAAACACGGAAACACTTAGAAATTTAGTCGCATTTTCAGATTTAGGAGAAGGCAATCCATTCAATAAAGCCCAAGTAAAACCCCGAGGAGCAAAAAATAATTTAAGTCCCGTTGATAATCTTAACAATGATTTATTTCAAAATCTTCGAGCAGATTCATCTATTTTAAGAAAAGCAAATCAGACTTCGTTTAGATTAGAATCAAAATTTAACTTACAGAAAGGAACAGATTACGATTTACTTCGTGGTGCAAAACGTTTAACGGAAAGGGAATATCGTTTTCAACCAGAATTGGGTTATATATCTTTGATTACTCCTTTACGAAATGATGAAATTTTGGCGGTTTCTTATGAATATACAAAAGATGGACAGCGTCATCAGGTAGGAGAATTAACGGAGGATTACCAAAGTTTGGAAGATAATAAAGTGTTGTTTTTGAAGTTATTGAAATCATCAACCATTCGGAATAATTTGGATAATCCAATGTGGAATTTGATGATGAAAAACATTTATTCCCTTAATGCTCAACAACTTACAAGACAAGGTTTTCAATTTAGAGTAATTTATAAAGATGATCAAACAGGGATTGACAATCCAAATTTACAAGAAGGAGAAAAAATTGTTGATAGAGAACGGAGCCTAAGATTGAAAGAGACTCCATTGCTCAGAGTGATGGGCTTGGATAGATTAAATGTTAACAATGACCCACAAGTTGACGGTAATTTTGATTACGTTGAGGGAGTTACGGTTGATAGTAAGAACGGGAAAATAATCTTTCCAGTCCTTGAACCTTTTGGTAAGTCGTTGAGGACTCAATTCAACCCTGATGAAGTTGGCTTAATTGATAAATATGTTTTTGATAAACTTTATACTTCTACGCAGACTGATGCCATTCAATTAACAGGAAAAGATAAATTCTTCTTAAAAGGTAGTTTTCAATCGGGCGTTGGAGGTGATGTTTCTTTGCCTTTTGGGGTTGATGGAAAATCTGTAACTGTAACGGCTGGTGGGGTTCCTTTATCGGCTGGAACGGACTATATTGTTGAGCCTCAGTCTGGTAGAGTTAGAATTTTGAATGCAGGGGTTTCAAATTCGGGACGTGAGATTAAGGTTTGTTACGAAAAACCTGATTTATTCAACAATCAAATTCGCACGCTTTTAGGAACGCACATAGATTATACTGTCGGGCAGAATTTGCACTTAGGAGCCACCATTCAACACATGAACGAAAGTCCTCCTGGCTATTTACGCCGTGTGCAAATGGGCAATGAACCCGTCAGCAACACTATTTTTGGATTTGATGCCGCTATACAGCAAAAATCTAATTTTCTAACTCGAATGGTTGATGCCCTTCCATTGATTTCAACAAAAGAAACTTCGGCTTTTGATTTTAGTGGAGAATTTGCACAATTGATTCCAGCTGTTAATAATGATGTTCAGAATAATGCGTTTATTGATGATTTTGAAGCCGCAAGAAATATTTTTAGTTTGAATAATCAACCAACGGCTTGGAGACCTGGCTCAACGCCTCAAATGTTTCCCCTAGGCAATCCGACAAATTTAGAAAAACATTTTAGAAGAGCTAAAATTTCTGCTTATATCGCAGACTTCAGCTTATATGGTTCAGGGAATACTAATTTAGACCCATTGGGAGTTAATCCCGAGGATATTTCAAAATATGCTTACGAAAGGGCGGTAACTGCTACTAATTTATTTCCGAATAGGGCACAACCAAATAATATAACAAACATTCCTATTGCCATAATGGATGTTTCTTATTTTCCATCTGAAAGAGGTATTTACAACTACAATACCAACCTAAACGCCAATGGAACGCTTAAAAATCCAACGCAAAATTTTGGAGCAATAACTCGTGCTATCACTTCTGATACTGACTTTGATAATGCCAATATTGAAACCTTGGAGTTTTGGTTAATGAATCCTTTAATCCAAGGTGATGCTGGTATTGTGAGAGCAACTGGTGATTTGAATGTGGATAAAACAAACAGTCAAAGAAGAAATGACACTGGTGGAAAGTTAATTTTCAATATTGGTGATGTATCGGAAGATTTTGTGCCAGATGCTTTTTCAAATTTTGAGAACGGAATTCCTTCGGGTGAAAAAGTAAAAGAAGGCGTACCAAATAAAAGGCAAAATATTGAACAAACTATTTGGGGTATTGCCCCAACACAACAGTTTGTTACAAACGCTTTTTCTAATGGTGCGGACCAAAATAGAACTGCACAGGATGTTGGTTTAGATGGTTTGGGAAATGTGAGTGTTTTGGAGAATGATACATACGATGAAAAACGGTTTTTTAAATCTTATACCGATAGAATTAGTACGATTGTAACGGATACCAAAGCAAGACAAGCCATTTTGGACGACCCTTCTGGTGATGATTATCATGGTTATTTAAGTGAAAAATATAACAATGTCTCGAGCTTAATTCTACGTTATAAAGATTATATGGGTTTGGAAAACAACTCTCCTGAATCGAATTCGGCTAATGCCAATAGTAGTAATACAAACTTTGGAAATACACAAACCAACACGCAGCAGCCCGATCGAGAGGATTTGAATCAAGATAATACAGTTAATGACAACGAAGCCTATTATCAATACGAAATAGATATAAAATCGGAAAAACTACGAGTTGGGCAGAACTACATTGTTGATAAAATTGTGGAGCCAAATGGCGTGGAGTGGTATTTATTTAGAATTCCACTTCGTTCTCCCACCAAAGCAGTTGGTGGAATCAATGGATTGAAGAGTATGCGTTTCATTCGTACTTTCTTGACAGATTGGGAACAACCTGTGGTTTGTAGATTCGCTGCTTTTCAATTAGCAGGTTTTCAATATCGTAAATTCACGGGTGATTTAACGCCAAGAGGTTTACAAAATGTTCCAGAGCCTTATGATGCAAAATTTAAAGTTACTGCCGTTAATATTGAAGAAAATGGTGATGTAAAAGGGGGAAGTAAAGGTCCTCAATCAGTTTCTTACGTTGTTCCGCCAGGCTTCGAGCGTGATAGAGATATTACGACTATAAATAATGCTCAATTGAACGAGCAATCAATGAGTTTATGCGTTGAAAATCTTCGTGCGGGCGATTCAAGGGCAGCTTTTAAGAATACTTTAACGGATTTTATTAACTACAAAAATTTGAGAATGTTTATCAGTATGAACAGTCCAGATCTTTCAGTTGATGGAAAAGTAAAAGCATTTGTCCGCTTCGGAACCGATTTAACGGAGAATTATTATGAAATAGAAACGCAAGGATTATTGAGAACTGAATACGGAGTTCAATCACCAGAACAAGTTTGGAATTCTGCCAATGAGATTGATATTCCTTTTGATGCACTGAAAAGTGTTAAGTTGAAAAGAGACAGGAATAACGGAAAAATAACGGAATCTTTTTCTGATTCTGTCTTTTATAATGGACGTAGATACATCGTTTCAGTGGTTGGTCGTCCAGATTTGAGTACAGTTCTAAATACGATGATTGGTGTTAGAAATCCCCTTTCGTCAAATGGTCAAGATAGAACATTTTGTATTTGGGTAAACGAACTTCGAGCAACGGGTTTTGAGCAAACTTCTGGGCAAGCCGCCATTGGGAAATTAAACTTAAAATTAGCTGATTTTGCCAACATTACTGTGAATGGTTCATTCAAAAATTATGGTTTTGGCGGTGTTCAAACAAAGATTTCTGAACGTGCCAGAGAAACAACATTGGAATATGGTATTGCTGCTAATATTAATGTAGATAAACTTCTGCCAGAAAAATGGGGCGTTAAAATTCCTTTGTATGTTACTTACGACCGAAAAAACATAGCACCAAGATTTAATCCTCTTGACCCAGATGTTCCATTGGATAGTTCTTTGGCGAATTTGAATGGAAGTGAAACTGACCGAGCAAACTATAAGAAAAGTACCGAAGATAATACCGAGAGAAAAGGAATAAACTTAACGAATGTTAGAAAAATAAAAACGGGTCAAAATACGGTTTCTCGTCCTTGGGATATTGAAAATTTCACGGCAACTTATGCGTATTCTGAACTTACAAGAACCAATACTTTAATTGACGAATACAAACAAACACAATACAAAGGTGGCTTAACTTATTCTTTTACAGGTAATCCAAAACCGTATGAACCTTTTAAGAATTTGAAGTCAAATCATCCTCTCTTGCGTTGGGTAAAGGATTTTAATATTACACCACTGCCAAATTCTGTTACATTAAGAGCAGATATGGATAGAAGTTTTATCAAAACACAACTCAGGAACATTGATCCAACTGCCGCACAAGGAACTGGCACCCCCAAATTAACTACTAATGGTGTACCTCCACTTTTTGAGAAATATTGGTTTTTTAATCGTGCTTATAATCTAAATTGGAATTTGACGAAAAGTGTTGTCGTTGGATACGTCGCCACTGCAAACGCTATCATTGATGAACCTTACGGAGAATTGGATACTCAGTTGAAAAGGGATTCAGTAAGTAATAATTTAAGACGGTTTGGTCGTACAAAAGGTTTTGACCAACAAGTGAATACTGTTTGGCGATTACCCTTAAACAAATCACCCTTAACCGACTGGATGTCAGCCGATTATAGTCACCGATTTGGTTATACTTATTATGCAAATTCGTATGAGATAAAGGATGATGATGGTTATTTATTTGGAAATATCATTAAAAATACAAGAAACAGAAGCATTAACGGAAAGGTAGATTTTGTTTCTTTATACAACAGAATTCGTGCCTTACGATTAGCAAATCAGCCAAGAGTCGAACGCAAAAACGTGGCTCGAAATCCTGGTGATGATGAAGATATTATTAAACCACAACCTAATTTTGTCAGAAGCGTAACTCGTTTATTAATGGCAATCAGAGGTATTCAAGTGAATTACAGTATTGATGAATCTACATCATTAGCGGGGTTCCTACCAACACCAGGAATTTTAGGAATGAATAGTGGAAATTCTGCCCCAGGTTTAGATTTTATTACGGGGAGTCAAGATCCAAATATTCGTTTCAGGGCTTCAGATAATGGATGGTTAACAAAAAGTAGTGTGTTGAACATTCCATTTTTACAAGTTAGAACGCAAAATTTAACGTACAGAACAGCCATTGAACCTTTCAGAGATTTTAAAATTCAATTGGAAGGAAGATGGAGTCGCTCTGATAATTATCAAGAATTGTATCGTCAAGACAGTTTGCATACAGGTTTTAGAAATTTCAGTCCAGTTCGTTCAGGAAATTACAGTATGTCATTTTTGTCTTTTTTAACCGCTTTTGATAGTAATTCACCCGACGATAAATCGGTAATTTTTAATCGTTTTAGGAGTTACCGAAATATTATGTTAGAAAGATTAAATGCTAAAAACAGAACCGAAGGACTTGAGGGAAAATATGATTTGAATTCACAAGATGTATTGATTCCAGCGTTTTTTGCTGCTTACAGTGGTGTATCACCCGATAAAGTTGGCTTCTCTCCTTTCGTGAATATTCCCCTTCCAAATTGGCGGGTTGATTACAATGGTTTGGCAAATATTGGTTGGTTTAAACGTAAATTTTCTAATATATCGATCCAACACGCCTATTCATCTACCTATAGTGTTGGAAATTTTGTATCATCATTGGGTTACAAAGATGTTTCGTTATTGACTTTGGATAATATGATGTATAATACAGCAACGTTAAGCAAAGGGCAAATTGTTCGACAAGATGATATTACTTACAAAGACCAAATTGGGGACCAATATTTGGTTCCAATTTATGCCATGAGTGTTATTACATTCCAAGAAAAATTCTCCCCTTTAATTGGCATAAATGCAACAACAAAAAGTAAAATATCTATTCAAGTAAGTTATAATCAAGATAGAAATATTGGGTTAAATCTTGCTAATAGTTATGTTAATGAATTAAGTAACAAGGATTTAGTTTTAGGATTAGGTTTCACAAGAGCAAATGTTTTAGTTCCTTTTAAAGTGAGAGGAAAACGAGTTAGATTAAAAAATGACTTGAAATTTGATGCAAAATTAACCATCAGAGATACCAGAACAATTCAACGCAAATTAGACGAAGCACCAGTAGTAACGAATGGTTTCACGCAATTTCAATTCCGTCCGCAAGCAAGTTATAAGGTTACTGAAAGATTATCTGTGACAGCGTATTACGACAGAATGTTCAATAATCCGTTTGTTTCTAAACAGTATTATCGTTCCACTGACCAAGCGGGCGTTCAAGTAAGATTCAGTTTATCAGAATAATAGAAGTTTAAAAAATTTCTCTTAAATTGCATCGAAATCATTAAATAAAAGAGATATCCCATAACTTAACATTTTACAAATAATAAAATATGAATTTTCCAGCAGAATTACGTTACACAAAAGAACACGAATGGGTTAAATTAGAAGGCGATATTGCCACAGTAGGCATTACAGATTTTGCTCAAAGTGAGTTGGGAGACATCGTTTACGTTGAAATTGAAAGCGTTGGACAAACCTTGGCAAAAGACGAAATCTTTGGTTCGGTTGAAGCCGTAAAAACTGTTTCAGATTTATTTTTACCAATTGCTGGTGAGGTTTTGGAAGTAAATCCTGCCTTGAACGATCAACCAGAATTAGTAAATTCGGATCCATTTGGTGAAGGTTGGATGATAAAAATGAAAGTCTCAAATCTTGCAGATGTTGATTCTTTGATGGAAGTTGATACTTACCAAGCTCATACAGGGCATTAATATTAAAATATTTGTATTTAAAGCCCTGATTGTCAGGGCTTTTTTTTGATAAATTTGTTAAAATAGTAAAAGATAATTAGACTATGGAGTAAAGAGATTTTGAAGATTAGAGAATTTTTTTTATTGAAAATATCTCATAATTCATACCTCATAATTCATACCTCAATAAATGAAAACCCTTATTCGTTCCGCTAAAATAATCTGTAAAACTTCTGACTACCACGGTCAGACAAAGGATATTTTTATTGAAAATGGCATTATTCAACAAATTGGTGATGCCTTGATTACGGAAACTGATGAAACGGTTGAAGGGGAAGATTTGCACATTTCCGTGGGTTGGTTTGATATGCGTGTACACGCCAAAGAACCAGGTTATGAATACAAAGAAAGCCTTGAATCAATGGAACAGACGGCTTTGACGGGAGGTTTCACAGAAATTGCATTATTGCCAAATACCAACCCAGTAGTACAAACACGTGAGAGTGTAAATTATCTGAAACGCTCGGGTGAAAAAGTGAAATTTCATCCAATGGCAGCCGTTACGATGAATTGCGAAGGTAAAGATTTCACTGAAATGATTGACCTTCATGAGGCAGGTGCAGTTGCTTTTACCGATGGTGAAAATTCAATTCAAAATCCTGATATTTTTTTAAAAAGTCTTCAATATCTCACTCAATTTGACGGATTGCTCATAAATCATCCAGAAGATACAAATCTTACCCATTACGGTCAAATGCACGATGGTTCAGTCAGTACATTTTTAGGAATGAAAGGAATACCACAAATGGCAGAGGAAATTATGTTGATGCGAGACATGAAATTATTGCAATACGTTATGGAAACCCCTTTTATTTCAAGATTTACGAATAAAAGTATCTTGCATTTTTCTTGTATTTCATCTCATGAAACCGTTAATTTGATTAGAATGGCAAAAGAAAAAGAATTGCCAATTACTTGCGATGTAGCAGCTCACCAACTATGTTTTACCGAAAATAATTTAATAGATTTTGATAGTACTTTCAAAGTAAATCCCCCTTTCCGTACACAGAAAGATGTTGATGCACTTTGGGAAGGTTTGGCAGATGGTACAATCGATGTAATAGTTTCAGACCACAATCCCCAAGATGAAGAGTCGAAGAAATTAGAGTTTGATATGGCAGAATTTGGCGTGATTGGACTGGAAACCGTCTTTGCTTGTGTGAATACTTTAAATAAACAAATATTATTGGAAGATATTATCGAAAAAATTACGGACAACCCTCGAAAAATTTTACGATTAAACAACCCAAAAATTGAGGAAGGTGCGAAAGCAAATTTAACTGTCTTTTCCCCAACTCAGGAATATATTTACGAAGAAAAAAATATTATTTCAAAATCAAAAAATTCACCTTTTATTGGTAAAACGTTGAAAGGTAGAGTTATTAAGGTTATTGCTTAAATAAAAGAATCCCTAAATAAAGTGTTTAACAATTCATTTCCTAAAAATATTTTGCTCTACGGAGTAATCGCAGGACTATTAACTTTAACGTATTGCCTCATTTTAGCAAATTTTGGGGGCGTTCCATTAGATGGTAAAAAAGCTCCAACTATCATTTTTAGCTTGATTTGCATGGTTTTATCCGTGAAAGCATACCGCAAAAATAATCCCGATCAAACACTTCATTTTTGGGAAGGCTTAGTGGTTGCAAACCTCACAAATCTGATTGGAGCCTGTGTTAGTGCCATTGGTTTATACTTTTGGTTGAGTGGTAGTGGAAATTATGTACTTTCTACTTATATTTCAGAGAGTATTCAGACACTCCAAATTCCTTCTGTAAAGGACGGTTATATCAAAGAAATGGGAGGACTATCTTTCGTTCAATTAATTCAAGGTTTCAAAGACTTATCACCTAAAAACATTGCGACGGACGAAATTACAGGCTTGAAAGGGAAATTGCCGCTGGGTATTTTAATCTCAATTATGATTTCATTGTATTACAGAAGAGGATATTTAAACTAACATTATTAAAAAACAATTCATGGAAAATCAAACAACTACAACTCGCACAGCCTTGAAATGGGGTGTAATTATTGGAATTATAAACATATTGTACAGCACAGCTATTATGGTTTCTGGACAAATTGGAAATCAATCCTTAGTATATGTTTCTTATTTAATCATCGGCATTGGAATTTATCTTGCATTGAATGATTTTAAAAAAGAAAACGCTGGCTTTTTGTCTTTCGGACAAGGACTTGGATTGGGTACCATGATGTCTGCAATTGTTGGTCTAATCTCAAGTTTTTACTCTTTTGCGTATGTGAAATTTATTGATTCTTCTATTATGGATCAGGCGTTGAAAAATGCAGAGCGAGAAATGGAGAAAAGAGGTTTGCCCGACGATCAAATTGATCAAGCCATGGAATATTCTAAGATGTTTATGAGTCCAGGGGTTATGTTTGTTTCAAGCGTATTTATCATAACTCTCATAGGCTTTATACTATCATTAATCATTTCAGCAATTATGAAAAAAGATAAGCCCGTATTTGATTAATTTAACGACATAGATAAAAAAATACAGAAATAAAACTTTAATTTCAAGTAGCTAATTACTATTAACCAGTAAATATTTTCCATGTATCAAATCTTCAAAAAAGAACTTAATTCATTCCTTGATTCACTTATTGGATACATTGTCATTGGCGTATTTCTAACCGCAACGGGGCTTTTTACTTGGTTTTTTAAAGATAATATTCTCGATTTTGGGTATGCTGATATGAATTTATTTTTTCAAATTTCACCTTTCATCTTTCTTTTTTTAATCCCAGCCATCACCATGAGAGCGTTTTCTGAAGAAGTAAAATCTGGAACTATTGAGTTACTTTTTACGAAACCGCTGTCTAAATGGCAAATAGTGTTAGGCAAATATTTAGCAAGCTGTTTTTTGATTTTGTTGTCATTACTTCCTACGATTTTGTATTATTATTCAGTTTATCAATTGGGAAATCCGCAAGGAAATATTGATTCAGCAGCAGTTTTTAGTTCTTATTTAGGGCTGTTTTTATTAGGATGTGTATTTGCAGCAATTGGTGTTTTGATGTCATCTTTTACTGATAATCAAGTAACGGCGTTTGTACTCTCGTTCGTGATTTGCCTACTATTTTTTTACGGTATTGGACAAATATCTCAAATGCCTTTTATGGGAGATTTTGGCTATATTTTCAATCAATTAGCCCTTGATTATCAATATAATGCTCTTGGAAAAGGCTTATTAGATTCAAGAAATATAATTTATTTCTTGACGGTTATTTTCATAGCACTTTGGGCTACTAAACTTAAAATTTCTGCATTAAAATAAATAAAGCAATTTAGTAATAGATTTATTTGTTAAAACTTAATTTATGTAACGTGTTGATTTCCAAATATTTACAATTACATTCAGAGTGAATGTAAACATCAAAAATCAAATTTTAGTTAAAGTTTTATTAAGACTTGATTTTCTTTAATAATAACGGTAATTTAGTATTCATAAATTTATCAAAATCCTGACCAAAGTAATTAATATATTCACTAACTCAAATGAAAAAAACTTTCCTAATCTTTTCCGCTCTAATATTTTCTAATACTCTCATTGCTCAACAAGATATTTTATTGGCTTCTGCAAGAAAAGACTCCACTGGTGTTTTTATAGGTGATATGCACGCCACTGAGCAAGTAGAATCGCCTGGCGTTGCCCGCAAATTTGCCATTACAAATCTTAAAAAAGACCTTGATGCACTTGATAAAAGTGGAAAAAATACACTCTTGAGTGATGCAGGTAACAATAATGAACGCAATTTGAATAGCGAAATTTATGCCACTTATCTTTCTCGTTTAGATAAAAAATACAAAGGTGATGTCCGTTCAATTGAAACTGATAATATTCGGGATATTTTTCAAATCGAGCAAAAAAGTGAAATTAAAAGAAGACATTCAAGTGTTGTATCTGCACAATGTTTTAGCAGTAAAAATGAAGGTCAATTTATTAAAATGAAGGATTTAGATGGTGAAGAAATTATAGGCTATCCACTTGAATCGTTTAAAGGTAATTCAAGGTATGGTTTAGTAGAGAATTATCGTCAAGGATTCGCCCGTATAAAAAAAGATCAAGTTTTTGGATTTTTAAATTACTGCGGAGATGAAACAATCCCATGTCAATATGAGAAAGCAGAGCCATTCAATGACGGCAAAGCCTTAGTTAAGAAATTTGACTGGTATTTTGTGGATGTATATGGAATTGAAAGTGAGGCTCTTGAAAACATTACTGATGTTAAAGCTCTACGTTTAGGAATAAGCATCGCAAAATTCAAGAACGGCAAACAGGCTTTAATTGATAATACTTATGATGTAAGTAAAAAACCTCTTTCTGATTATTATGATGAAGTAACGGTTTTTAATAATGAGTTATTTAGAGTTCGTTCTGGCAAAAATTTTGGCTTAATAAAAATTGATGGCTCAACAAAAATTGATGCCATTTATGATAATATTAATTCAACAACCGAAAAAGGTAAATGGATAATTATCGAGCAAAATAAGAAAGTTGGTTTGATGGATACAGATGGAAATATTAAAGTAAAACCTTCTTACGAATCAATTGCTAATATGACAATTGACCCTTCTGTTTCCCCTAACGCAAATTTAGGAATTGCGAAAGATGAAGCTGGAATAAGATTAATTGACTTTAAAGATTTGAGAACCAGCAAAACCTATTCATCAATCGGTGATTTTAATAAATATGGATTAGCTCAAATAAAAGACGGAAAATACATTGGCTATATTAATCCTGAATTAAAAGTAGTTATTGAACCTATTTATAGTTCATTAGGCAATTTCAATCAATATGGCTTGGTCGCTGCATGCAGGGCTGGCGTAAATGGAGCGAATAACGGAACAAATAAATGCGGATATATTAAGTTTGATGGTAGTGAAATTGTTCCAATAAATTTTGATGAGGTAGCCCAATTTAATAAATTTGGTTTGGTGGTAGTAAAAGAAAATCTAAAAAATTGTAGCCTTCCTGCGGGGAATTGCAGAGCGGATATGATTTATGATAAAAATGGTAATTTAGTGATTGGTAAAACAAATGAAGTTGCTCCTATTGGCATAAAATACATTACTACTGACACGCTTTTTAATAGCAGTTTTATTGCAATCAAGACTTTCAATCCTCAAAAAAATGGTGATGATATGCCAGTTGAATATAATTTAGTTGAAAGAAACAGTTTGAAAAGGATAACTTCCCAGAGTTATATTTCAATCAAACGTTATGACTCAAATTTGATGTTCCCCGTTTTAAAAGATGGCAAATGGGGATTGATTGATACTACTGGTAAAATCGTTGCAAAACCTGCTTACAAGGATATTATGATAACTACCGAAGGATTGTACGGCGTAAAATACGATAATAATAAATATGGATTTATTGACAAAAAAGGGAAAGTGCAAATAGCATTTGATTATGAAGAAGTTCGTCCTTTTAACAATGGACTTTCAATTGTATCGAGAGGGCAAGGTAAATTAGGCGTTATTAATCGTTTTAATGCTAAAATTGCCCCTTGTTATTTTGCGGAAGTGAATATTTTACCAGCAACCAAGCAATTTGAACTATTGGATGCTTCGGGCAACAAATTTGTGCTGAATAGTAATGGAGATTGCGTTACAAATTGCACAAAATTCGACGAAATAAGAAAATTGGCGAATCAATAAAAATTCCATAAAATACTTTTAAACGAAATCCACTACCTTTGTACGTAGTGGATTTTTTATTTTAAACTTATTCTCATGATAATCAGTAACATAACATACAGCGTTGATAAGACCTTAGAACAAGATTTTTTAGAATGGCTAAAAGCGGTTCATATTCCAGAAGTGATGATGACTTTGAAACCAAAGACTTATAAAGTTATGAGGCTTTTGACAGAAATTGAAAATGCAGGAGCAACATTTTCGGTGCAATATAACTTTGAAAGTTTAGAAGATTTTGAAGATTTTGAGAATGAATTTCAAGAAGATTTAAACTATGAAGTTTATAAAAGATACAATGGACATTACGTATTCTTTCCAAGTCTTTTGGAAGAACTGTAAGAATAGAAATTTGATAGTTTGCGGCAGTTAAAAAAGACTATTACAAACCATAAAATTAAGATTATTTTTCCTCTACCAGTTTCAAAATATCATTCATAATTTCAGAATCTCCAGGTCTTTTTGCGTCTGAATTAACAATTATGCCCTTTTTATTCATCAACATATATCTTGGAATGGATTGTAATTTAAAAAACTTTGCAGCATTGGAATCCCAACCGCCCACTGAATGTATGTTGGTGCCATTATCCAACTTCATATCAACCATAGCCTTACGCCAATTTTCTTCGAGTTCATCAATAGAAATATAGAGAAACACAACTTGTTTTTTTTGTTTTTCGTTTAGTCTGTCATGTAACATTCTTGAATTTGGAAATTCCTTTCTGCAAGGTCCACACCAAGATGCCCAGAAATCTAAATACACAACTTTACCCTTCAAATCTGCTAATGACAAAGTATCTCCTTTTGGCGTTACGGCTTTAAACCATTTTTTGCCATCATCTTTTTTCTTTATAACATCTTCGTCTTTCTTAGCCATCAATTCGCCACATTTTTCTTTTACCAAAGAAGCATATTTTTCAGAATTTGGTGTAATATTCAAAGCGGCAAAAGTATTACGAATCGTTGAAGGCAAACATGCAAGGCATTGATTTTCAAGCAAATAAGCTAAGTAGAACTGATACGATTTCGTAGATAAATGTTCACGAGCAAAAAGATGTTTATCATCCATTGCTTTGTTCATATCAGAATATTTTGCAAAATTGTGAATCTTTGAGTTGAAATAAGTAACATAATAAATCAAAAAATTTCTGTAAGCAGATGAAATCATGGCTGTTTGGTCCTGAATCTTCTTATCATCTAACCCTTCTAAAATTGGAGAAGGAAGCGAAATCACTTGCGTTTGTCCAGTGTTGGCGTTGCCCCGTATAACTGGATAGGCAAGTATGTAGTACCAATAATTCCAGCGAATTTGATTTTCAAGGTATTTTTTAAATTCTTCCGATAGTTTAGTTTGGTCAGGAAATGATTTATAAAAATCTGATTGTGCTTTTTTCGCATCAAAAAGACCCATTTCAAGTACATCAATAGGTTTATCAATAATTTTAGCAAACATAATTTGTGAACTAAAATCAGTTTTAAATTTTTGATAAAACTTCTCTAAAAAATCATTTTCAACTTCTCTATTCCCTTTAAATACAATATTTTTATGCACATCTTTTCCATCGAAACTCAATTCAATTTTATCGTCTTTTCCGACAAACAAAATAATTTGTTGTTTCTGATATTTTAATTCAATAATGGCATATTTTTCAACGTCAATAGTAAATTTAAAATTCTTTTCTAAAGTAAAAATATGTTGTTGGATTTGAGGTTTAATGCCTAATAAAAGAGGGTCGTAAATTAATGTAAGGGTGTCTCCTTGGGCATTTTCAACAGTTCCAGAAATTGATACAGTCTGAGAAAAAGAAAAAAGGGGAATAAAAATCGATATATACAGAAAAAGATTTTTCATTTAATTAGCTAAATCGTGGAATAATTAAATTACAACAAAACGCTGAAATTGCTATCTAACAGCTTTGCATTCATACATAATTAAGATTAATATATTCTATTCAAAAATCATGCGAATTAAGATTTAAAACGCTTTTTCAAAAATTTTCGTGTTGCTTTGGTCCAAATTTCATAACCTTTTTTATTTAAGTGTAATTTATCTGCTACGAAAACATCGGGCATCAAATCTCCATTCGGCAAAAAGTATTCCTTATAAATATCAATGAAATAAAACCCAACATTTTTTTTACAGAAATCTTTAATGAATTGATTTGTTTGAACTTGTTTAGCCCGCAAATTAGTACGAGCAATACTCGGGCGAATTGAGCAATATCCAACCTTTGAATCAGGTAATTGAGTTTTCACTTTTTCAGCAAAAATCTTAAAATCGTCAAAAACAATTTCTGGACTTTCACCTGCTGCCAAATCATTATCTCCTTCATAGACCAAAATCATTTTAGGCTTGTATTTTGATACGATTCTATCAAAATAATAATTTACATCACTCATCTGAGAACCACCGAACCCACGATTAATCGTTGGATATTCAAACAAATCCTCCTTTGAAGTTACCCAAAATCGAAAGGTTGAACTTCCAACCAAAAGAATTTGACCCGAAACAGGTAATGAGACAGAATCTTGCTTTTCAAAATTTTTTATTTCAGAGATAAAATTCTGAGAATAAGATAGTTGTATAATAAAAAAGCTAATAGTGGTTAGCAGTAATTTTTTCATATTTTTACCATTTAATGGGTTCTAAACCTTTACTAATTAAATAATCGTTTGCCTGTGAAAAATGCTTTGTACCAAACCAACCGCCATAATTTGCAGCCATCGGTGAAGGATGTTTCGCCTTCAAAATTAAATGTTTAGAAGCATCAATAACAGCACCCTTATCCTGAGCATATTTACCCCAAAGCATGAAAACAACATTTTCTTTCTGGTCTGACACACTTTTAATAACCGCATCTGTAAACGTTTCCCAGCCCTTTTTTTGGTGCGAACCCGCTTCTCCTGCACGCACGGTTAGTGTTGAATTCAATAGTAATACACCTTGTTCTGCCCATCTTTCAAGATTACCACTTTTAGGGATTGGATTTCCTAAATCATCTCTAATTTCCTTAAATATATTCTGTAAAGATGGAGGCATTGCCACTCCGTCATTCACGGAAAAAGATAATCCGTTCGCTTGATTATAGCCATGATATGGATCTTGCCCTAAAATTACGATTTTCGTGTTATCAAAAGTACATTTATCAAAAGCATGAAAAATGAATTTTCCAGGAGGATAAACTTTCGTCGAAGAGAATTCTGTTTTTACAAATTCAATTAATGTACTGAAATAGGGTTTTTCAAATTCTTGGGTAAGGTGTTCTTTCCAAGATTGTTCAATTTTTACATCCATTATTTTAGAATTTAGGTTTAAATTAAAATATTTTTAATTGATATTTGCGTCGTAACGGATTGATCAAAAATTTCTTTTGAGCCGTAAAACTCTCAGGATTCATTTGATTAAAAATAACCTTTAACGCTTGAAAATGTTCTGGATTTTCCCATAAGAACTTTTCAGCGTCGATATTTTTTTGTTCAAGATATTGTTCAAAAATCATTAGTACGTTCGTTCAAATTAATTATTAATAAAATTATGCCAGTAAAAATTTGAAATCTTTTAACAAAAATAAACGCTTTTCTAATAGTTACATCCATTCTTATATAATAAAAAAGTCGCCAGCAATGCTAACGACTTTTCTGATAACCCTAACCCATAAAAAATCTAACAAACTATATGCTCTTTATTCTTTCCAAAAATTTATTTAAGAGAGAAAAAGAGTCGCCAGCAAAACCAGCGACTTTTTTGATAACCCTAACCCATAAAAAATCTATGAAAAACTAATTTTATACTTTTTAAAAATCTCTGTTTCCTTTGTTATCTACGTGCTTGTAAAGTTTAGAAAAGAGTCGCCAGCAGAACCAGCGACTTTTTTGGTAACCCTAACCCATAAAAAATCTATGAAAAAACTAAATTATACAATTAAAAAAATCAGAAAAAAATAGTCGATTTGACTTGCCGAAAGGAATGAAAAGGATTAATCATTAAAAAAGATTAAATCCCGAATTTGAAGAAATTAGTGAATATTAAAAACTACTAATGGTTTCATTTATCATTACATCTGGCGGGATGATTTGCTGATGATTATTGAAATACAATTTGCGTGCCAATCTTTTTAATAATTAACGTTATTTTATTTTAACTCTATATTATGCTAAAAAATCAAAATTTCGTGTTTGGTCAGTATTAATTCGTTTTCTGTCAATAACTGTTTCTCGATTTCTATTCAATTTTGTATTATCAATTTAACAAAAAATAAAATGAAATCAGAAATCTTAATCTTAGGTTCAACGGGCAGTATTGGATACGCCTTCGCCGACAATCTCATAGCTAAAAATATTGCTATCACCGTTTTAGTGCGTAATGTTGCCAAAGCAAATAATCTATTCAAATCAAACCCAAACGTCGAAATTATTAAAGGTGATGTACAAGATTTGGAATTATTGAAGAAAATATCTGCGGATAAAAATTACATTTTTCATGGAATAAATTATCCCTACGACAAATGGTTCGGGAATATGGACACTGCAACTGTAAAAGTTATTGAGGCGGCTTCAATAAATAAAGCCCTGATAATTTTTCCTGGTAATGTTTATAATTTTGGAAATTTACTGCTCATAAAGGAAAATTCGACCCAAAATCCTTGCACTCGTAAAGGTGCATTGCGAGTCGAATTAGAAAAGAATTTATATGTTGCTGCCAACCAAGGAAAATGTAAAGTTTTGAATGTTCGACTACCAGATTTTTGGGGTTCAAATGTTTTAAATGAAGGAATGAAGCCTATTTTCGTAAATGCTTTAAATGAAAAAGCACTACCTTATATGATTGCTACAAACATCCCACACCAAATGGTTTATACAAAAGATGCGGCTGAGATTATTGTTCGTTTGATGCAAAAAGGTCTTGAAAAACCCTATGAAAATTATAATTATGGAGGATATGTTCATCCAACCGTGAAAGGATTTTTGAATCAAATCTCCAGAATCGCTAATGCCCCTGAAAAGATTACGGTTTATCCAAAATGGCTATTTAGCGTTTTAGGTATTTTCAATCCAGTCATGAAAGAAGTAAAAGAGATGACTTATTTATTTGAAAATACGGTAATTTTAGATGATTCAAAAGTAAGAAAATTATTTCCAGATTTTACAGAAACTCCTTTGGATGAGGCAATTACGGAAACATTAGATTGGTTTCGTCAAAATTGTTAGACTATTGACTTACACAGATAAGTTAAAATCGGTTTAATACGTTAAAATCCTTGGTTGAGTAATCATGCAGATTTTCGATAAAAAGAGGGAGTTTGTCCAGTCCATTTTTTGAAAGAACGTTGAAAAACACTGGGTTCGGAATACCCTAAAAGATAGGCAATATCGGTAGTGCTTAGTTTGTCTTCCCTCAAATGTTTTGTGGCTAAATTCTTACGAATTTCTTCAAGGAGTTGCTGAAAAGTAACTCCTTCTTCTTTAAGTTTTAATTGAATAGAACGCACACCAATGCCCAATTTTCTGGAAATATTAGAAAGCGTTGGTTCTTCACCTTTCAGTTCTAAAACAATTTCTTTTTTGACTTTATCTGCAATAGAAGTATTTGATTTTAAGCTATTTAGAATATCTTTTGCATGAATTTCAAATAATGAAAACAAACTTGGATTTGAGTTTAAAATGGGTATTTTCAAATATTTTTCCTCGAAAATCATTCCCGTAAAACTACTTTCAAATACTACGTTTTCGGTTTGAAAAATGCGTATATATTCTTGAATATCAACGTATTGTGGATAATTAAAATGAATAGATTTTAAAGGTAAAAATGCCCCAATCATATTTTTAGCGGCAGCATAATATATAGATAATTCAGATTCAAAAGCAAAGTGCGGGTAAAGAATTTCATCGCTGATTTGAGTTAATTCTAAATAAACTAAATCATCTTTTATAGTCATAGTCGTTTTTGAACCATCACAAACAATGTCTTGGTATTGACAAAGTTTTTCTAAGGCTTTGCCAAAAGTTGGACAGTGCATCATCACATACGCCAAAATTCCAACGCCAATGGTATTGATTGATTCGCCCAAATGCAACGCCAAGTGTTCATCACCCGTCATTTCAACTGCTTCTTTCCAAAGTTTTTGTACTTGCGGAATTGGCAAACGTCCATCAGGATTTTGTAGTACAGAAGATTCCAATCCCAATTTCTGACAAAGTAAATCATAATCCGCCCCTTTTTGTTGAGCCGTAAAAAGAATTAAATTGAAGGAGGAAACGGAAAGGGTTTTAGACATTTTTGGAATATTTATGGAAAAAATTTCACGCTTGATAATTCAAATTTAATCACTATTTTTACATTAGTAATATAAAATTAATGAAGCCAGATTATGAAATTACAAGTTTTGCAAGATAATTTAGGAAATGAGATGGGGGTTTACTTACCGATGGAGGACTGGACATTGATAAAAACTAATTATCCAGATATTGAAACCGTTGGGCAAGATTTGCCTCAATGGGAAAAAGATTTAATTGATAAAAGGATAAATACTATTCAAGTTAATCCTGAAAGACTTAAACCGATTGATGAACTTTTTGATGAACTTAACCGCAAAATTTAATGACTTATTCAGTCCAGTTTTTTGATGAAGTCATTAACGATATTCAAAAAGCAAAAATTTGGTACAAATCAAAAAGGGAAGGCTTAGAAATTGAATTTTCTTGGGCGATTGAAGATGCAATTGAACAAGTGATCAAAATGCCCGTTTCTTATGCAATTAGATATAAAACAATCCGAATTGCTCATCCCAAGGTCTTTGCATACAACATTCATTTCTACATTGATGAAATTGAGAATGTTATCGTGATTACTGCCATTGTTCATAATAAACGTAATCAAGATTTTGTGGAAAATAGATTATAAAGACAAAGGCTTCGATTCATCGAAGCCTTTGTCTTTATAATCTATTTAATATACCGCCAATCTTCATCCCCTTTCAAAGCCAATAAAGTGCTGTAAATCAAGTCAATAACTTTCTGAACATCGTCTTTATGAACTGTCTCGACGGTGGTGTGCATATATTTTAAAGGAAGTGAAATTAATGCCGAGGCAACACCTTCTGTAGCATACGCAAAGGCATCCGTGTCCGTTCCCGTTGAACGTGAAACCGCTTGTCTTTGAATCGAAATTTCTTTGTTTGCTGCTACTTCAAGAATAAAATCACGCACATTATTTTGCACCGCAGGACCATAACAAATCACGGGACCGCTTCCACATTTCAAATCGCCTTGTTCTTTTTTGTTGTACATTGGTGATTGAGTATCGTGCGTAACATCGGTGACAATGGCAAGATCTGGTTTCAATCTTTTCACAATCATTTCAGCCCCACGCAAACCAATTTCTTCTTGCACAGAATTGACAACGTACAAAGTAAATGGAAGCGTAACGCCGTTTTCTTTCAACATTCTTGCCACTTCTGCAATCATAAAACCGCCCATTCGGTTATCCAAAGCACGACCAACGTAAAATTTATCATTTAATTCCATCAAACCGTCCACAAAAGTGACCACCGTTCCCACATGAACGCCCATATCTTCGACTTCCTTTTTATTGGCAGCTCCCAAATCAATAAAAATATCATTGACGGTTGGGGCTTTATCCTTGGCAGTATCTCTAACATGAATGGCAGGATAACCAAAAACGCCACTTACTACACCTTTTTTTGTGTGCAAATTGCAACGCATGGAAGGAGCAATCACGGCATCTGAACCACCGTTTCGACGAACGAAAATATAACCGTTGTCGTCAATATAATTAACAAACCAAGAAATTTCATCGGCATGGGCTTCAATAACCACTTTATAATCCGAACTTCCCTTGATAACGCCCACGGCAGTTCCGTAGGTATCAATAATGGTTTCATCAATGTATGGCTTCATATAATTCAACCAAATTTGTTGTCCAGAGGCTTCAAAACCTGTTGGTGAAGCATTATTTAAGTATTCGTAAAGGAATTTTTTACTGTTTTCGTTCATGGTAATTTTTGAAAATATTGGTCTAAAAATTGTTTTAAATTTACTAATGCTGGGGCGTTTAAATCCCAATGGTTCTGATTTTGATAATCTCGTTCTGTCTCTTTTATTTTCGTCTTCTGTTTTTTGCTTTCACCTAACAGTGCCTCTAAATAAGCATAAATCTTTGTCTTCCGAGCTGGTGTTGTAAATTCTCCTTCTTTTCGTTTAGAAGTTTTCAAGCAATTCTCATAACTATCCCAACATTCAAAAATTGCTTCGTTGTCTTGATTAATTATTCGCTCTAAAAGTGTTTCCAAATCGCCATCTGATTGATTATCTGGCAATAAAAAATGTTCAATAGGAAACTGAGACTTATATTTTTTAAAATTTTTTGATTCAATTTCAAAAGTATCTGCATCAAAAATGAAGAGATTTTTAACTCCTTTTATATCATTGAATTTTAAAATTGGGTCAATCAATCTCATTTTAATTTCATCTTCAAAAACGCCTTTCCCTTCAACATTAAATATATCTCCATTCGTTAAAACACCTTTTCGT
Source organism: Arcicella sp. (assembly GCA_025354645.1). Taxonomy (GTDB): domain Bacteria; phylum Bacteroidota; class Bacteroidia; order Cytophagales; family Spirosomataceae; genus Arcicella. Next base: position 29,121 of record JANXML010000077.1, read on the forward strand.
ACATCGCCAAAAGTTAATTTAGTATTATACCAAGCTATAATTAAATCTTGAAAGAACTTTTGGTCTGCAACACCTTCTACAAAAATCTGAATCTTTTCCATTAAAAACCTCCTCTTGTGTTATAACCTATTTCCATTGCGAATTCAAATTGTTTAAAGTCAAATGTTACAGATTTTACCTGTCCTTCTGAATTTTCAACTAAACTAATATTACGTGCTTCATTTTGATATTCTTCTCCTAATTCTGTGAAAGCATCCACAAAATATTTTTGACACTCCAAACTATGAGTGGTAGCGAATAATTGAACATCATGTAGTTTACACATTTTTATAACAGTCTTCCAAAAATCTTTTAATCTTGAAAAATGTATGCCTGTTTCTATTTCATCAATCATTAGGCGTTTGCCTTTTGCATCTAAAATTTCCAATAAAATGCGTGTAAGTTTGACAACTCCATCACCAAAATGGATAATTGGGTATAGTCCATTTCTATCTTCAAGACCAACCGCTAAGTATTCTATTTCACCTATTTTATGTGGTCGAATTTCATCTACTTTGGGTAAAATCATTTTCAAAGTTTTTAAAAATTCATTCCTTAATATTTTATCATCATTTAAAAATTTATAGAATAAAGAAAGTACATCAGTATTATATCCATCATTAAGATAAATCATATTTACTCTATATTTTTTCAAAAGAACTTCGCTAAGTGCTCTACCAAAATACCCATTATATATTTTACTGCCATTCAGTAATACCCCACTATCACTAAAATACCGAAGCCAATATTTCGCATTGGTATTGCCCATGATAGTATCTTCAATGATATTTTCACGTTCCGTAAGTGATAAATTGTCATATTCTTCAAAATCAATTGTTATATACTCTGTCTGAATACTTTCTTCTGTGAGATATTCAATCAAGTAGTGCTTAGAAATATCTTTTATAAGGATTTCAAATAAATTACTTTTTTGAAGGTCATCAAACGGAGGAACAGTATTATTATTAAGATTTATCATTTTTCTTTTGATAAGAATGTTTATAAAACTCCATACCAAATATCCAAGATTTTTATCAAAGCATAACCCCTCCAAAACACTCGTCTTCCCCACATTATTATCACCAACCAATAAATTATATTGACCAATATTTTCCATTTCAAAAGAATCAAATCTTTTAAAGTTTTCTATTTTGAAATATGTCAAATGGTTTTCGCCCATAGTTTTTATAAGTAGGACAGGTTTCCAACCTGTCATTAGTATCAAAGACAGGTTGGAAACCTGTCCTACATATTACAAAGGTATATTCCCATGCTTTTTTCTCGGCATATTTACCACCTTATTTTCTAACATTTTGAAGGCTCTGATAAGTTTCTGACGAGTTTCAGAAGGCATAATTACTTCGTCAATATAGCCTCTGTGAGCTGCACGGTAGGGATTTGCGAATTTTTCAGTATAATCATCCACCTTTTCTTGGAGTTTTTCTTCGGGGTTTTCTGCCGCAGCAATTTCTCTTTTGAAAATAATTTCGGCAGCACCTTTTGCTCCCATTACGGCAATTTCTGCTGATGTCCAAGCGTAGTTCATGTCTGCCCCGATGTGTTTGGAATTCATTACGTCATACGCACCGCCGTAAGCCTTGCGGGTGATGACCGTGATTCTTGGAACGGTTGCTTCGCAGAAAGCATACAACAATTTTGCTCCGTGCGTAATGATACCGCCCCATTCTTGATTTGTCCCTGGCATAAACCCTGGAACGTCCTCCAAAACCAATAGCGGAATATTGAAACAGTCGCAAAAACGCACAAAACGGGCGGCTTTCTGACTGGCTTGAATATCCAAAACACCCGCCATCACGGCTGGTTGATTTGCCACAATTCCGATGCTACGACCCCCCAAACGGGCAAAACCGACAATGATATTTTCTGCGTAATTTTTATGAACCTCAAAGAAAGAATCTGCATCAGTGATGATGTCGATAACTTCCTTCATGTCGTAAGGTTGATTGGGGTTTTCTGGAATGATTTTGTCTAAACTTTCTCTGATTTCGTTGTTAGCTTCGTAGGGCAAAAAAGGTGCTTGGTCTTCGCAATTTTGAGGAATGTATGACAATAATTTCTTGATGTCGTTGATACAAGTAACCTCATTGGCACACGAAAAATGCGTTACGCCCGACTTGGTAGAATGCGTAGAAGCACCGCCCAGTTCTTCGGAAGTTACTACTTCGTGCGTTACAGTTTTGACCACATTCGGACCCGTTACGAACATATATGAGGTATTTTCGACCATCATAATAAAGTCCGTAATGGCGGGAGAATATACCGCCCCACCCGCACAGGGACCCATAATGGCAGATATTTGTGGAATTACGCCCGATGCCAAAGTGTTTTTATAGAAAATATCGGCATAACCCGCCAAGGACATTACGCCCTCTTGGATTCTTGCCCCGCCCGAATCGTTTAGACCAATTAAAGGAGCACCATTTTTCATGGCTAAATCCATGATTTTACAGATTTTCTCGGCGTGGGTTTCGGATAATGCTCCGCCAAAAATCGTAAAATCCTGAGCAAAAACATAGACCATTCTGCCATGGATTGTGCCATAACCCGTGATGACTCCATCGCCCAAATAATATTCTTTATCCAAGCCAAAATCTTTGCAGCGGTGCATAACAAATTTGCCAATTTCCTCAAAACTGCCTTCATCCAATAACAACGTAACCCGCTCACGAGCCGTCAATTTGCCTTTTTTGTGTTGAGCCTCAATTCTCTTTTCTCCTCCGCCAAGCAACGCTTCGGCATTTTTCTTTTCTAAAATATTGAATTTATCTTGGTTTGTTTTGGGAGTCATTTGAGGTTTGGTTGATGGATTGATGGTCTAATTTTTTTTGTTCAATCAAATAAAGTATGTCCTTTTTGAAGCCTTATATAATTTTTTACTTGTTGATTTATTTTATCTAAATAAGTTTGTCTATCATCAGAATAAAAAAAACTAAAATTATAAGTTGGTTTAATCATAAAATAATAGCTCTCTCCATTGTTCAAGTGAAGAATATTGTAAAAGTCTAATATTCCACTTTTCTCTACACACTTAAATAAATCTATGTTTCTCCTATTCATTTTATAAATATTTTCAAAATATAATTTATCTTCTTCATACCAAATATTCCAAACTTTTGAATTGAAATATTGAGTTCCTAAAATAAAGAACAATCCAATGAACAATATAAAAAAAGCACCAAAAGAAAAGTTAAACACAAGTACAAATATCAATGGTATTAGAATTATTAAGATTGTAAAACCTGCGATAAACCAACTAAGGAATTGTAGCACTTTAATATCTACATTACTGATGCGATTTTTATTCATCTGTTTTTAAAATTACATTTAAACAACCCATTAATACGCTTTTCAACAAAAATACCCACATTCTCCTTAAAAACCAACAAAGCCAAGTTTGCCTATTTTGTGTAGGTAAACTTGGCTTTGTTGGTTGGAGAGTTATTTGATTTTAAACGCTTACCAAATTTTTAGAATTCTGTTTTTGCTTTGTTATAAAATCAACAATCTTATCTCTAAACTCCCGAGATTCTTCGGTCAGTTTATAATTATGTATGTTCAGTTCTCCCGAAACTTCATAATCAGATTTTGAAACCTTCGGTAGTATTTTATATTTGCTCATGTTTTTGTGAAAACTATTAGATATTATAAGGATTAATCACTTGTAAATCAGCAATTTGCTCAAAATCTTTTGAATTTCTTGTTATCAAAATCAGCCCATTTACTATCGCTGTTGCGGCAATAATGGCATCTGGTAATTGAGTTTTATATTGTTGCCTTAATCTGATGGTCTGAGCAAATATTTCGTCATCAATGTGGTCAAAAATGGTTGCCAAATCAATGAATATTTCTAAGGTTTCTTTTCTTGCAAAGGAATTCTGGTACTCGCAAAAAGTTCAATACTGGTTATTACTGAAATCTTTGGTTCAATGCTGACTAACAAGTTTTTTGCATTGATGGGCAGTTTTGAGGTACAGAAATCTATGACTGTGTTTGTGTCTAATAAATACATAAATTTCAAAATTACTTATTTAATCGTTCTCCCCAATCTTTCCGTCCTTCCTCTACTTTTTTATTTAATTCATTTCCTGTTTCTTCACTAAGTTTTCCCCATAAATCAGCCATTGTTTTTTTAGGAGAAACAGCTTTTTCTTCGATTATTTCATCAAGTGAATAAAATAAAATCTCTATTTTTTTGCCAATGTATTTACTTGGAATAGCCAAATTATAGCTATTATTTTGAGGTATTGCGATTGTCTTATTCATAGTATTTTGCTTCTATTGTTATTGTAATCAGTTTATCAATTAGGAAAACTGATTAAATTCAAATGAACTATACAAAAATACCCACATTCCCCTTAAAAACCAACAAAGCCAAGTTTGTCTATTTTATATAGGTAAACTTCGCTTTATAAAACTTTGATTTAGACCTCAACTAATCGAAAATTCTAACTTCCGATTAAAACCTTGTTCGATTAAACGATACAGTGTAGATAACTGAATGTCTGCATGACCATTTTCAATCCTTGAAATATAGCTTTTTTTCGTGCCTGTCTTCTCGGCTAATTGTGCTTGTGTGAGGTGTGCCTTTGCACGTTCTTCCTTCAACACTTCTGCCACCATAAAAGTATGTGCTTTTACTTCAAAATCAGTACGTGAAGCGGTGCCACGTTCTCCGTATTTTTTATCTAAATGACTATCCCAAGAGACAATCTTATTTTTTGATTTTACTTCGTTTTTCATTTTCTTCGTCAATTTGTTTATCAATGAAATATTGTTTTTTCAACTGTTTCGCTAATTCTATTTCTTGCTTAGGCGTTTTCTGTGATTTCTTTTGAAACGAATTGATAAGTACCACCAAACGCCCAGCATCAAAAAAGCACATTATTCTGTAAATATTTCCTTCATATTCCACTCTAATTTCATAAAGCCCATCAGTGCCTTCTAAATGTTTGAAGAAACGTTTCGGAATAAAATCAAGTGTCTTTACTAATTCAAAAACGTAATCAATTTTTCCCTATACATCTTCATCCAAGGCTGAATAGAAATTTGGGAAATAATCTCCATAAGTAACAATAGTACGATTCATAAAGTAAAGGTAACGAATTCGTGAACATTATGCAATATCTGTTAAATCAATTGATTCTTTTAGGCTAAAAATTCTTGTAACATTCTTAAAAACCAACAAAGCCAAGTTTACCTACAAAAAATAGGCAAACTTGGCTTTGTTGGTTGGTTGGAGAGTTATTTGATTTTAAATGTTTTTAGAATTAATCATAAATGTCTTTTCGATGCCCAAGTTTAATTACGTCTACGATAAGTTCATCATCAAAAACCTCATATATTACTCGATAATTACCAATTCTAATTCTGTATCCATCTCTATTTTTTAGGTTTTTATAACCATTTGGTCGAGGATTTTCGGATAAATCTTCAATGGCATCAATAATTGGTTCGGCTATTTTGTCTGGAAGTTTGTCTAATTGCTTTTCAGCTTTCTTAGTTAAACTAATGGTATATTTAAGCATTCTTAGCTTTGCGTTTTTTTAAATAATCACCAAATAATATACGTTTCCCATCATCAGTTCTTTTAAATTCATCATACGTTTGAATATCGTCTAACTCTTCGAGAGCCTCGATCATTGAATCAAATTCTTTTGATGAAAGTACCACTAACTTACTTCCAGAAGTATCAGTAATATATTGTGGATGTATTGCAACCATAATTTTAATTTTTAGTTTGTACAAATGTATAATTTTATTCTTAATATATCCACCACATTCTCCTTAAAAACCAACCAAGCCAAGTTTGCCTATTTTGTGTAGGTAAACTTGGCTTGGTTGGTTGGAGAGTTATTTGATTTTAAACGCTTACCAAATTTTTAGAATTCAGTTTTTGCTTTGTTATAAAATCAACAATTTTATCTCTAAATTGTCATTGCGAGGCACGAATCGGAGTTTCGTTAAACCAATCTTTTAGCTTATTAGGAAAGGCATTCAAACACTATTCCATCATTCCAACAGATTGCTTCGTACCTCGCAATGACAAAGTTCATAGACTTTTGTTTTAATAATTCACACTGTCAATAAATATTCCGTCAGTTCACCCTCTATACCATTCATACACCTACATTTTAAACCAAACAACAGCATTGTCATGGATTATTTTATTAACTACGCTCTTCGGTAATTTAAGCCCTTCAAAAGTTCCATTTACTCTTTCATCAGTGATTTTTTCATCAGTAACAAAATACTTCCAATCCTTTATCCATCTTTCGTGAAGTTCTTTTTTTGCGTTGGAAGTCACTTTATTTTCATTCATATCAACATCAGTACCGTAGATGATTCGGTCTTGATATTTGATCATAAAATCACGGACTTTCTTGTAATTTTTAATGGATTGATGTTGTAAATGACAAACTCTTTCCGCTAAATCAACTGCCATATTTGGATATTTGTCAAGTCGCAATGCCAATTCATCAACGCTCCATTCCAAACTGCCCAAATGAGCACCCACAAAACGCATTTTTGGGTGACGTTCAATAAAATTATCCCTCGCTTTAATTTGAGCCTCATAACTCGGAAACTCGGGGTGCAAATACATATAATATTCGGGATTTTCTTGGAAATATTCTCTATCATTATTCACTGTCATGGAATCCAAGGGCAACCAACAATTTTTGGGTTCAGCCAGATGTCCCATCACGGTTTTATCTTGACTAATAATATATTCGATCACTTTATCAAAACGGGGATTATCAATCATAATCAACTGTTTTGATGAATCTCGGTAACTCATTCCGATATTTTTCCAAATTTTAATGCCCAATGCTCCATTCGTAAAATCTGCTTTGAGTTTGGCAATCGTCTCCGATTCCCAATCGGGAGAATTCCATTTGTTTAACGTAAATGCGGTTAATTTTTCAACTTGCTCGGGGAATTTTTTTTGTTGAATTGTTGCATATTCAAATTGCTTATTTAGTGGTGGATATTCTTCTGGAATATCTACATTAACCGCCAAGATTTTAAAATTATCCGTCTTTGCTTGCTCTGCAAGGGCAGTATTTGCCGAATTAAGATGAATATGCGTGTCAATTTTTTTTACGGAATTGAAATCTTTGACGGTGTAATAATCTTCTTTACAACCATTTACAGCTAAATAAATACCAATAATTAGTATGAAATGGATATGTTTTTTCATATTGTTTTTTTGTTGAAATTTGACAATAATCTACTTTCACTTTACCGCTCTCCTTGCATTAATCACCATATCAACCCACTCTTTTGGCATCTTGTTAGGTTCGAGCCAGCTATCATATTCCGTATAATACCAAACATATTTATCCGTGTTGTTTAGGGCGTTTGTAAGTGTTTTTTGCATGATTTGAACATTCATTGGATAATCTGGAAGCCAAGGTCTGTTATAAACGCCGAAGGAAATGTTGATGTTATTGGGCCAATCAAGTCGCTGTTTGTAAGGAATAAACCACGAATTAGTCTCCTCAGAAGCAATTTCATATTTTCTCATATCATAAGAATTTTTGAATTCATCGTTGGTTCGGTATTGATATTGTTCACCGCCATCAATGATAGTGGCTTTCGTTCCTTTTCCTTGCATCATACCCACAAAGAAAGGTCCCAATAATTCCTGTTGATCCCATGCACCCGCTTGCTTAATGTTTACGGAGGGAATTTTGTAGTTTGGCTCCGATAAATAAGGACCATGATATGTAAAAATTTCTACCTCGGGAAACACCGCAACCATGGCTTCCATGATTTGTTTCCCTCTTAAAATTACTTGGTCTCGGTGTTGATTCAAATCATATTTTGGGTTTTTGTAACTCTCGCCATAGTTCATCCATTTGCCTTTTAGATATTCTTCATTATCATAAATTAAACCTTTAAAATTCAATTCTTTTGCCACTTTTGCCATATTTGCGAAATTATTGGCGGTTATTTTCCATGCGTTATCGTCCCAAAAATCTCCTGGAAAATCAGTAAAAACATAAAGAAAATTAGAATCGAATTTTTTAAAAACCCCTTTCAAAACTTTAAATTCATTGTACATTGAATCGTATGGAATGGGTTTGCCAGACATGATATGCCAACCAACCACTGAATTGATGAACATTCCGTCAAATGGATAAGATTCAATAGAGGCAATATTGTTCACAATCACGGCTGGATAACCAGACGGCGTGGGTCTTTGAGCAATGATTAGTAAAGTTTTTTGTTCGATTTTTGTGGATTTAGATTTTTCGGAAGAACAACTTACTGAATAAAACAGAGAAATTACTACTAAATAATTTCTAAAATTGAATGAGTTAAGGCTTTTCATTATTTTAAGTTTTAGATTAAACGGGTTCAGTTTACAGATAATTATACTTTTACTAATTTCAAAATTAATAATCTACACCTTCAACAAAAAATCCTTTAATTTCTCCTCCAATTCGTTTTTGCAATATTCTTCACCCCAACATCCCCTCACTCTCCTTCTTGTTCAACGTCATCAAAAATGCTGGTAACAATACTAAATTACAAATCATTGCCATCAACAAGGTTATTGAAACTAATATACCCAAGGATTGCGTGCCTCTGAATGATGAGGCAGTGAAGATAAAAAAGCCTGTAAATAAGATGATAGCGGTATAAAACATGGATATGCCCGTGTTCAAAATGGTTTCAGAAATGGCTTCTTTTACGGTTCGTTTTTTGTTCAATAATTCGTCTTTATACCTCGTCAGAAAGTAAATCGTACCGTCTGAGGATATACCAAAAGCAATTGAAAAGATTAAAATGGTGGAATATTTAAGATGAATATTAAAGAATCCCATCAAACCTGCCGTAATTAAAAGGGGAATTAAACTCGGTAAGGTTGAGATAATCACCATCTTCCACGAACGGAAAAGCAACGCCATAATCAAGCAAATTAGAACGATGGCTTGAAGCGTACTTTCAATCAAATTACTCTGGAGATAATCATTTTGCCAAGCGTAAATTACGCTATTACCCGTAATTTCTGCATCATAACCACGTTTGTCTCCTCTCTTATAAAACTCATTGTTTTCAGCATTATAATTGAAAATTGAATCCACTTTTGGCTGTAACTCTTTGATAATCTGATTGGTACGCACCGTTCCACAATCTGCAATTTGGAAACTTACACGAGTATATCTTTTGGTTGAATCAATAAAACCACTCGTAAAATTCTCTTTCCCTTTTGCACTTGAATTGTATTCTCTGAGTTTGGAAAGTTCATCAATTCCAGGCAAAACAAAATATTTTGGGTCGCCTCCACGCATGGATTGATATAAAAATTTTGCTGCCGTTACGATAGAAACAGGTTTAGTAAATTCAGGATATTTGGCAAATTCCCTTTCCATTTTTTTAATTTTAGTCAGCAATTCGGGCGAGGCTGTCACTCGACCTGTTTCGTAAGTATCAATCGCCACTTCAAATGGCATTATCCCTTTAAAATGCTTTTCAACATATTGTAAATCAGTTAAAATTGGGTTGTCTTCTGCCAAATCATCAACAATATATCCGACTGATTTAATTTGCGACATTCCCCAAATTGATAACAAAATAATGACGGTAATGACTGAATAAATTACTGACCTTTTTGTATTAACCAAATTGTCAATTTTATACAAAATTCTCGCAATTTGACCAGATTCTAACCGTGATGTTTCTTTTTCGGAAGGTGGATTTGAATAACTAAAAACCAGTGGAATGAATATTAAAGAAACAACATAAGTGAGCATCACGTTAATGGCTGCCACAACCCCAAATTCTGCTAAAAAAGAACTACCTGTAAAAGCAAAAACCCCGAATCCAATGGATGTAGTTAAATTTGCTAAGAAAAGTGTTTGTCCAATTTTTTCAATTGTTGTTTGTAAAGCCAACATTTTATTGCTGTGTTGTGCATATTCCTCATGATATTTATTCAAGATAAAAATAGTATTAGGAACACCAATGACCACAATTAAAGAAGGAATCATCCCCGAAATAATCGTGATTTTATACCCAAATAAAACAATAATTCCGAGGGATGAAACGATACCAATTAGCACCACGACAAGTGCAAAAAACATAATTTTGAAACTTCGGAAAAAAGCATACAAAATTAACATTGTCACCAGCAAAGCAAGTGTTACGAAAATGCCCAATTCATTCGTAATTTGAGCCGTCATTTCTGTCCGAATAAATGGCATTCCCGATAAATGAACATTAATATTTTGCTCATTTTCAAACTTGTAGGCTATTTCTTTAATATCTCTAACCGCTGAAACTCTTGATTTGTCATTAATTGATTTTTGGTCGAAAGTAATAAGCATTAAGTGGGCTTTTTCGTTTTCATCAATCACTAATCCTTTGTAAACTGGTAGTCTGTTCAATCCATTTTTCACAGAATCAACTTCGTTCTGAGAAATCGCTCTGTGACTGATAAGTGGCTCAGTATCAAAACGTTTGATTGAATCATTTTTTATAATTCTGAAAACATTACCTGCATACACAACTTTTTCAATTCCTTTAACAGCCGCAATTTCTCTCGACAAATCTTGCCATTGTTGGAAGAAATTTAGTTGGAACATTTTATCGGTTTCAACGCCCAGAACCATAACGGAACCGTCTTCACCAAAGCGTTTTTTGAAGGTTTCGTATAATTGAAATCGTGAATCAGTTTTAGGGAGGATTTTGGGTAATTCACTCGCTACTTGAAATTTCGTTGCTAAAAATCCCATTGTAAGGGCTAAGAAAGCAACAAATGCCAAAAATATAGCTCTATTTTTCAGGATAAATACTGATAGGTTATGCCAAATTGTGTTCATTATTATTTGATTAGGGGTTAGGGGTTGGGGGTTAGGAATTAGGGCGTGAATAATAAAATCCATTCCTCAACCCTAAAACTTAAACCCTAACTTTTTCATAAAATATTTCTAAAAGCTCTAATCCTGCATGAATTGGCAATTTTTTGCCTTCGCTCACGGCTTTTTGAATGTCTTTAATTTTAGTGGAAACGTTTAGATTTGTATAAAAATTTTGTTCTAAAGACTGTTTGATAAAATTGTGCATCCAAGCCAAATTTTGATTTTGCCGATTTTCTACAAATTTACCATTCTTCGTTAATATTTCCCGATACTTTTCGACCAGTTCCCATATTTCAGCGATGCCTTTTTTGTTAACTGCCGAACATACTACCACCGCTGGAAACCAACCAGAACCATCAGGAGGAAAAGTATGCAAAGCACTTTCGTATTCACTCTTTGCCAGATTAGCTTGATGTTCATTTCCTGAATCCGCTTTGGTAATCGCAATCAAATCTGCCATTTCCATAATTCCTTTTTTAATGCCTTGCAATTCATCCCCTGCCCCAGCTAACATCAATAAAAGGAAAAAATCAACCATTCCGTGAACATAAGTTTCTGATTGCCCCACTCCCACTGTCTCGATGATAATTACCTCAAAACCAGCCGCTTCACAAAGCAACATCGTCTCACGGGTCTTGTAGGTAACGCCTCCTAATGAAGTTCCAGTGGGTGAAGGACGAATGTATGCCAAAGGTTCATGGGCAAGTTCCTCCATTCGGGTCTTATCGCCCAAAATACTGCCTTTTGTGAGTTGAGAACTTGGGTCGATTGCCAAGACTGCAATCTTTTTGCCTAAGGACGTTAAATATTTTCCAAAAGTTTCAATGAATGTACTCTTCCCAACACCAGGAACGCCCGTAATTCCAATGCGAATTGCCTTGCCAGTATGAGGTAAAATGGATTCTAAAACATCTTGGGCGAGTTGTATATCTTCTGGTAAGTTACTCTCTGTCAAGGTTATAGCACGACTTAGAATCATTCTATTGCCAGATATGATTCCGTTGGTATATTCTTGTATGGAGAGGCGTTTTTTCATTTTTTACTCAAAATAACCTCAGCCCAAAGCAAATCCTCGGGCGTTGTTATTTTTATGTTTTCGTAATTCCCTTCGATTAAATGAATTTCAAAACCTGCGTTTTCTGCCACACTTGCATCATCCGTAAAAGTGCTTAGTTCTTCCGTTTCAAAGGCTTTTTTAATTAATGAAATCTGGAAAGTTTGGGGAGTTTGAATGATTCTAACCGTTGAACGATCAATGGCTTGACCATTTACACGAACAGAATCTTTGGAAGGAACACTGACAATTGCCGTACCTTTTTCAGCAGCGATTTTGAAACTTTCATTAATAATTTCAACCGAAACAAAAGGACGAACACCATCATGAATTGCCACAAGCCCTTCATTATCAATTACTTGCAAACCGTTTAGTCCAGATTGAAATCTTGTTTCTCCTCCTTTTACTAATTGAAGTTGAACGGTGGGATACTTTAAACAAAGTTCATCCCAATACTCAAATTGGTCTTCTGGTAAAACTAAAATTAATTCAATATCAGAATCAGCTTCTTTAAAACGTTTTAGCGTGTGCATTAAAATTGGCAGACCTCCTACTTCAATAAATTGTTTAGGAATATCAGATTTCATGCGACTTCCTGAACCACCAGCCACAATTATTGCGTATTTTTTTATCATTTTTTATTGTTGCTTGAAGTGGCACTTCGAGAATTTCAAAATTTGTTCAAACTCTCAAAGTGCCACTTAGAGCTACAGTAGTTAATTCCCAATCAAAGCCTCCCACAAAATCTCTACGGGATGTTTGGCTTTTCTGCCTGTTCCGTCCATAATTTGATGGCGACAACTTGTACCTGGGGCAGCAATAATTACATCTTCGGCTTGTTTTCTAATGGTTGGAAAAAGTACTAATTCACCAATTTGCATGGATATTTCATAATGCTCTTTTTCATACCCAAAAGAACCTGCCATTCCGCAACAACCCGATGGGATTAATTGCACTTCATAATTTTCTGGCAAAGACAAAATTTTCTTAGTTGGAATCATAGAAGATAACGCTTTCTGATGGCAATGACCGTGCAATTTTATGAGTTTTTTCTCCTTAGTAAAAAGGTCTTTTGTAATCTTTTTCTTATCAACTTCTTGTGCCAAAAATTCGTCGATGAGATAGCAATTCTCTGCCACTCTTTCTGCGTCTGCCTTTAAATAGAAAGGGACTAATTCAAGATACTCATCTCGTAAAGTCAGAATGGCAGAAGGTTCAATTCCTAAGATTGGCGAATTGTCTTTAATTGCTTCTGTCAACATTCTAACATTCTGAATAGCAATACGTTGTGCATCTTTCACCAAGCCTTTTGAAAGATACGTTCGTCCACTTTCAAGGTGTTTTGGAATATGTACTTCATAACCCAAAGTTGTTAATAAATGAATGGCTTTTTGTCCAATTTCAACGTCGTTATAATTGGTAAATTCATCACAAAAAAGGTAAACTTTTCCTTGCGGACGACGCTTTCCTAACCTTACAGGCGAGAAATGAACACTTTTTTTTTCTCTTTCTTTTTGAATATTTATTCGTCTATCTTGCCAACTTCTCAACGTTACTTTTCCAAGCGTTGGAATTGACCTTTCTTGAGCAAATCCTAAGATTTTTTTTGTAATACTGGATGTAAAACTATTGGTTACAAAGAAGTTATAAAGTCTCGGAAAATAAGAAGCCAATTCTTGCGATTTCGTAAAATTTCCAATCATTTTTGTTCTAAAAGGAACGCCGTGTTCATCATAATAATGTTGCAAAAACTCCGCTTTCATTTTTCCAACATCAACTTTGGATGGGCATTCAGATTTGCAACCTTTACAGGATAAACACAAATCCATTACTTCCCTAATCTCTTCATGGTCGAAACGGTTTTCTTTTTCAGAATTTGTTAAGAAATCCCTTAAAATATTTGCTCTTGCCCTTGTTGTATCTTTTTCTAAACGAGTTGCCATATAACTTGGACACATCGTTCCACCCGTAACTTCCGTTTTCCTGCAATCCCCCGAACCTGAACATTTTTCGGCTAACCTTAAAATACCTTCTTGATTGTCGAAATCAAAATACGTCTCAATTTCTGGATTCTTTTTACCCGCCTCATACCTCAAAAACTCATTCATAGGAGGCGTATTGACAATTTTATTAGCATTAAAAATATTTTTAGGGTCAAAAATATTTTTAACTTCTTTCAATAAATCGTAAACATCTGTACCCAAAACACTTTCAATAAATTCACCTCTTAATCGCCCGTCTCCATGTTCTCCGCTTAATGAACCGTTATATTTTTTAACTAATTCAGTTGTTTCTTGTAGTATCGTTCTGAATAATTCTTTGCCTTCCACGGTTTTCAAATTAATCATCGGTTCAACGTGCAATTCTCCCGCCCCTGCGTGTGCATAATAGGATGCGTTGGTATTATGTCTTTTCAGAAGTTGCTGTAAATCAGCAATATAGGCGGGTAAATCTTCGGGAGAAACTGCACAATCTTCAATTAAATTTACAGGTTGAGCGTCTCCTTTTAGATTACGAATTAATCCTAAACCTGCCTTTCTGACTTCCCAAGCAGGTTTTGTGTCTTCTCCTTTCACGACAGGATAAGCATATCCAATTCCTTCTTTTTGTAAATCTGAAATAACTAAACTTGTGATTTTATTTAACTCTTCATCCGTCTCAGCCATAAATTCAACCATCAAAATTGCAGCTGGGTCACCTTCAATGAAGAAACGATTTTGATGATAAAGTTGATGCCCTTTCGTGAAATCTAAGATGTATTTATCAACCAATTCGGAAGCCATTGGTTTGTGGCGAAGAGCAACCAAATTGGCTTGTAAGGAGTCTTGAATGGAATTACAATGAATACAAATCAAAGCAATTTCTTTGGGTGGAAGTGGAATTAGATTCAGTTTTGCCTCGGTAATAAATGCCAAAGTTCCTTCCGACCCAGATAATAATTTACAAAAATTAAATTGCTTGTTTGAATCTTGATTGAACAATTCATTGTCACTCAACATATCCAAGGCATAACCCGTATTTCTGCGTGTGAGAGACTTTTTTGGATAATTTTTCTCAATCGTTTCTTGAATTAAGGGATTATTCAAAATCTTGAAAACTTGTCCGTATAATTTACCTTCAAGCGTATTTTCATAAGCCTTTTTGAAGAAATCTTCTTTGGTAATATTTCTGAATATTGTTTCAGAACCGTCACTCAAAAGCACATTGGCAGACAATAAATTACTTCTTGTATCGCCCCAAACAATTGAATGTAATCCACAAGAATTATTGCCAATCATGCCACCAATCATTGCCCGATTTGAGGTTGAGGTTTCTGGACCAAACATCAATCCATAAGGTTTCAAAATCACATTCAAATCATCTCTAATCACGCCTGGCTGCACTCTGACCCACTTTTCTTCTTTATTAATTTCAATGACTTTATCAAAATATTTTGAAATATCTACCACAATTCCTCTCCCAACCACCTGTCCTGCCAACGAAGTTCCTGCCGACCGTGGAATTAAGGTAACTCCATATTCATTCGCAAATTTTATTAATAATTTCAAGTCATCAACGCCTTTTGGAATAGCAGCTGCCAAAGGTTTCTCTTGATAAACCGAAGCATCCGTTGAATAAAGAATTTTCTGAGCATTGTGACTCGTTGAATTATCAAAGAAAAGTTCTCCTGCAAAGGATTCTTGCAGTATTTTAAAGTCAGTAATGGTTATTTTTGAGGACATATATGTAGTACGGACAGCCTTGTCCGTCTGGAAAATTATTTTGACTACGGACAAGGCTGTCCGTACTACATTTAACACGTAAAATTAGGTTATTGGCTCGTAATTCAACAATTTCTGAAAACTTTATTTCCAATCTTAACACTATTCCGCCTTTCAACCTATTGATAAACTCCTTTGGTCATTTCCTTGTTGTAACTCTTAAATTGAAAAACTAAATTTATGTTTCTAAATATCTTATCAATATGAAATTTCTCCGACAACTTTTTGAAAGTATTCGCTTTGCTTGGCAAGCCTTAATCAGCAATGTCTTGCGTACAACGCTATCTCTTTTGGGCGTAACGATTGGTATATTCTCAATTGTGGCAATTTTCACATTTATTGATTCCATGAATGCGAGCATAAGTTCAGAAATTGATTCTTTTGGTAAGGGCGTAATTTATGTAGGAAAATGGCCCTGGGTTTTTAGTAATAATTTTCCTTGGTGGAAATACATGAATCGCCCAAGTATGAAATATGGCGAATACAGATACTTAGTGGATAATGTAAAAAATGCCCAAGCAATTTCAATTTTGGATGGGAGAAATACGACCTTAAAAAATGGAAATAATAGTATAGAAACACAATTAACGGGTGTGAGTTACGATTACAATAGAATTTCAGATGTGCCGATTGAGTATGGTCGTTATTTTTTAACGAATGAAACTGATAATGCAGCTTTTACGGTGATTTTGGGGGCAGAAGTTAAAGAAGCACTTTTCCCAACTATTGGAGATGCCGTTGGGCAAACCATGAAAATTAATGGGATTAAATTTAAAGTAATTGGTACTATGAAAAAGAAAGGAGAAGATTTATTAAGTTTTGGTGGCTCTCCTGATAAAAAAGCATATATTCCCTATACATCTTATTCAAGTCTTTTTCAGAAGGACGAACCCGAACCAGACATTGCCATGAAGGCTTTTGATTCGGATAAAGGACAACAAACTTTGGAGGGCGAAGTGACAGGTTTGATGAGAAGTAGAAGAGGTTTAAAACCCGTTCAGGAAGATAATTTCTCTATAAATCGTTTGGATGGTCTTACTAAATTCTTCGAAGGAATATTTTCAAGTTTGAATATAGGTGGGATATTTATTGCAGGCTTTTCGTTATTAGTAGGCGGTTTCGGAATTGCAAATATCATGTTTGTATCTGTAAAAGAACGTACAAATATCATCGGAATTCAGAAATCTTTGGGAGCAAAAAATTACTTTATTCTCTTTCAGTTCTTGTTTGAAGCGGTTTTTTTGAGTCTAATCGGAGGCGGTGTAGGAATCTTACTGGTTTGGCTACTGTCCTTTGGGGATTTCGGTTCGCTGAAACTAATTCTGACTTATTCAAACATGATTAAAGGTATAATCACTTCATCTGTAATCGGTATTATTTCAGGAATTGTCCCTGCCTATTTGGCGGCAAAACTCGACCCTGTGGTGGCAATTCGGTCTAAATAGTTTTAAGTTACTGGTTGATTAGTTGTTGGTTAATTGGTTACTAAAAAAGCACGATATTTCATATAATTTAGAAAATATCGTGCTTTTTTTATTTTGGATATGTAAGACTTTTTCTATCTTTCCTACGAGTAATTAATAACCAATAACCCAATAACTAATCAATTAATACCCAATCGAAGTATCATCCGCTCTAACATCTGAACCACCTTCA
>JANXML010000080.1 GCA_025354645.1 Arcicella sp.
GATAGGAGGAGGATTGATTGGATTTGAAAATACTTCAACTGATAATGGTGGAGGTACATCTGGAATCAGGGTTGAATATGGATTTTCAAATCGTTTTTCGTTAGTGGGTGAAGTGGCTGGCAATGCTTATGAAGGCACAACGTTTTCAAACGGGCAGGCTTCGTTAGGAATTAATTGGATGCCTTTCAAAAGTAGAAGATTGCAACCCTACTTTGGTTTGGGTGGAGGCGTTGGCGGTGATGGTTTCAGAGGTGGTCAGGGAGGAAGAAATGGTCGTGGATTTGATGGATTGTTTGAAAAAACGATGGATAATAACCAAGAAGCACAAGGATTTGCCTATGTCAGAACTGGTTTAAATTATGTCCTCTTCAAGAAAATTATTGCGACGGCTGAAACTGGATATCAGGTTCCCTTTAATACGAGTAGTTCGAGTGGTGGCTTGTCTTTAAGGGTTGGGGTTGCCTATCAATTGAGCAACAAAATAGCAAAAAAGTAATTAAAGATTTTTTCATAATATAGAGTTTAAGTGATTTGGAAACGCTGCAATGTTTATTGTAGCGTTTTTTGTTTTGCATCCACATAGTTAAGATAGGGAACATAGAAGATTGAAGGATTGTATTTATATTTACGCATCAATTTAAGAAATTAATTTACCTAAAAACAATCTTATGAAACCACTTTTTATATTTTTGAAGTACCTTCTTTTAATAATCATGGTAGTTATTTTGAGCTTCGTGACTTTTAATTGGAAAAATGATGTTTCGGTGGAAGAATTAAAGAAAAAGTATGCCAACGCTGAATCAGAATTTGTGGAAATTGATGGAATGCAGGTGCATTTTAGAGACCAAGGTTTGGCATCGGATTCGCTTCCGATTGTGCTGATTCATGGCACTGGTGCGAGCTTGCACACTTGGGAAATGTGGGTGAATGAGTTGAAAAATGAGCATCGGATTATTACCCTGGATTTGCCCGCCTACGGACTCACAGGACCGAATCAAACGAGTGATTATTCCCAAGATTTTTATGTAAGTTTCATGGATAAATTTCTTTCAAAACTCAACATTAAACGCTGCATTTTAGGTGGAAATTCCTTGGGTGGAGGTATTACATGGGCTTATGCTTTGGAACATCCTGTGAAGGTAAGTAAGATGATTTTAGTGGATGCGGGCGGGTATCCGATGGTCTCAAAATCGGTTCCAATTGCCTTTCAAATTGCTCGAATGCCCGTTTTGAGTAATATTTTCAAGTACGTTCTCCCCCACGCTATTATTGAAAAAAGTTTGCAGAATGTGTATGTACATGACGAAAGGATTACGCCCGAATTGATTGAACGTTATTACGATTTGGCAAGTAGAGAAGGAAACCGAAAGGCATTTTTAGATAGAATGAAATCATCCATTAATGGCGACAAATACCTCAAAATCAAAACGTTAATGATGCCGACATTGATTCTTTGGGGCAAAGAAGATGGACTAATTCCTTTGGATGTTGCCGAGAAATTTCACGCTGATTTACCAAATGATACAATAATCGTTTTTAAAGATTTGGGACATACACCGATGGAAGAAGATCCGATTGAAACGGTGAAAGCTGTTAAAGGTTTTTTGAAGAAACAATAAAATATTTTTATTGGCTAATGACTGTTTTTGTTTGTTAAATGTCTATTTGGTAATATTTTAGAATTTTATAAGTTATCAATTTCTTAAAAAAACGTTTAGAGATTACATTTGATTAGTTAAATTTCTGATAAACCTTTACCGTATTTTTATGATACTTACTTTATTATTTTTCGCAATAACTTTTTTTGGACTATTTACCTTATATTCTTTAAGAAATAGTAGGTCAGACCAAGACCCTTTAAGTGATTTTATGAATGATAAAACCAAAAAATACAGATAATTTAAACTAAGTAGGTTTAGAAATTAACATTGTTTAGTGTTGCTTTAAAGCCGTTTCATCAGAGACGGCTTTTATTTTCTGTCCAACAAAAAAGGGTATGAGAAAACCTCTACCCTTTCAATATCACTAACACACCAAATATAGTTAGTGATTATTTAAAACCTAAATTTTATAAAGATCACTTTTATCTATACTGAACGTCAAAATTAATAAAAATATAATCATTAGTTTTGTACCTTCCATCAAACTAACAATTTGTTGATGTAACGAAGAAAAGTTTTACAAAAACTCTTTAATCAATACCTATTTCAAAATATCATTTCTAATGAATATTATCTATTAGAATATTATCTATTGGAGTATTTTAAAAATATGTGTCTTCTACACTTGACTAAAAAATACAATAACTAACTGAATAACAACGAGTTATCGCTTGCAAAAATGAGAAATACTTACAATTATACTATTATTGACGACAATGAAATCGACATAAAAATCTTAGAAAGTCATCTTTCAAAGTTATCGCATTTAAGATTATTGCAAACTTTTAATAATCCCATTGATGCCATTTCAACCATTCATGAAGGCTTGATTGATATTTTATTTTTAGATATTGAAATGCCTGAAATGACTGCGATTGGGTTACTGAATTCTTTGGAAAAAACGCCTCAAGTTATTTTAATTTCAAATCATTCTAACTATTCAATGGAGGCTTTTGAAATTGGTGTAACGGATTATATTCAAAAACCCGTTAGCTTTGAAAGGCTTTTAAAATCAGTAAGTAGGGCGATTGAGGCAATTAATTTACAAGACAAAAATATTAAAGAATTGACGGTTCCAAAAGATAATTTTATTTTCTTAAAATCGGGAAGGGAATTGTTGAAATTTAATTTGAATGATATTATTTATGTGGAAGCATTGGCTTCTTTTACGAAGGTTTTTACGAAAGAAAAAGTAACCGTAATTAGTGAATCCATTTCCGAGTTACACGCCAAACTTCCGCAAGATTCGTTCCTCAGAATTCATAAGTCCTATTTAGTTCCGTTGAACAAAATCATTGGCATTTCGACTAAAAATGTAATTTTGGAAAATCATAAAATTCCGATGGGGCTTTCCTATCGTGAGAGTATTGAAAAAATTCTGGCTGGAACGGAAGGCTTACAACTTTGACTACCAGTGTATTACCATGAAAATAAAGACAAATTTTCTAAGAAATTTATTTTCTCAGCCTGCAGTTGACGGAAATGGGGAATTGATTATAACTTTTAAAGACCGCCAAATATTTACGTTAAAAGTTGTGATATTTTTAAACTTTACGTTTAAGATAATCTTTATTTTAATAAATTCATTCGATAGTCATGAAAGTCCTTATATTTCAACCAATATACTCACCATTGTTTGTTCCTGTGTACCTGCCTTTTTTTTCTGGCGAGTCAACCAAATTAATTACGCTAAATTCTTTGCTTCATTCCCAGCACTTATCATTCAAGCTCTCTCTGCATATTATGTAATATTAGAAAAACTACCCTACGGAAACGCTGAATTAGCTCTATTGGCTTTCATTCCACCCACTATCATTTTTTACAGAAGATTTCCATTTTATGCAGGCATTATTCTTAATATTTCACTGTATGTTTTCATCAAATTTGTCCGTTTCAATCGTTACAATATTTCAGTTCATGAAATAATTTTGGACTTAACAATGTCATTAATACTTTACACGATTGTGATTATTTTAACGGAACTTTATAAAAATGATTTCTTTAATTTGAAACAAAATAATGATAAACTTTTTGCTCAAAAACAAGTTATCGAAGCACAATCGGAAGAATTAAAAACGCTAAATTCCACCAAAGACCGTCTGTTCAGTATCATCGCCCATGATTTGCGTGGACCATTATCATCGCTGAAAGGTGTAATGCAATTACTTGATAATGAGTTTATTAGCAAAGAGGAATTTAGTCAATTATCAAAACGATTACAAGAAAACGTGGATAATGTACACGGCATGTTAGAGAATTTATTGCTTTGGTCGCTCTCGCAAATGGATGGCATTAAACCCAATATCAAAGCCTTCGATTTGAATTTTGTGGTGGAAGAAACGGTAGTGCTTTTTAGAGAGGTTTTTACG
>JANXML010000090.1 GCA_025354645.1 Arcicella sp.
GTAATGTACTGGCAAACGCAAAAGTGGGCATTGGTGGGGTACCCAACCCGATAGCTACTCTGGATGTAAAGAAAATCAACACAACTGATCCATCCGCTCAATTTAGAGGAACTACTTACAACTCTTTATTTAATGATGGAATCAATGAAACAACAACTTTAACGGGTGGAAAATCAAGTAGTAATGTACTTATAAACCCAGCAAATGGTGGTAATGTAGGTATTGGCACAAGTTTCCCCACAACCGCTAAATTGGTTATAAATGCTGGTGGAACCGAAGGACAAGGTTTAGACCTTAGTTCGACCAACTCAGTAGCAAATTTGCGAATAATACAAAATTCCAATTTTAGTATTGATAAAGATTTATTTCTTGGCTATGGCAGTGGAGCTAATAGTTCCTTGCATTTATATAGTAATAACGTCGAAACCATGACGGTTAAAAATAATCAGGTGGGTATTGGCACAAATAGTCCCGTTTCAACCCTTGATGTAGCTAAAATTCCAAGCGTTACATCTATTACTCTTAGAGGAACAAACTATTCTTCTTACTTTAACTCTGGTGTTAGCGAAGATATATCCATCAATGGCGGGAAACCAGGAGCTGATGTATATATAAATACAAATAATGACGGTGGTAATGTTATCATTGGTAGTGCCACTTCCAACGTAGGTATTGGGACACTAACCCCACTTGCACCACTACACATAGTAACGAAAACAGGAACATTAGCTGCCAATCAACGTAGATATTTTGTGTTTGGTACTGATTTTGTTGTCGATGGCTCGAGTACTACTGGCATTTCAGTGCGTGCGGAGGGAAATATTTTGACTAACGGTGGAGCATTTATCGCCATTTCGGATAAACGTATTAAAAATATCTTGGGTATTACTAACTCGACTACTGACCTATCCACTTTAAATAAAATTGAAGTAACCGATTATAAATACAAAGATGAGGTAAGCAACGGCAGTGGTTTACAGAAAAAAGTGATTGCTCAACAGTTGCAAGAAGTATATCCACGAGCCATTGTTACTAATCAAGGAATCATTCCTAATGTATTTGCGGTTGCAAAAGAAACTAAGGTGTTAGTACAATCCACCATCATCATTACTACCAAAGCCCACGAATTTGCTACGGGCGATAAAGTGAAATTAATCTTAGAAAAAACGGGTGATAAAGAACTATCGTTACGGTCATTGATGCCAACACGTTCTCGGTTGCAGAAGCCATCAACGATAAAGTATTCGTGTATGGAAAACACGTAAACGATTTATTAACGGTTGATTACGATGCCGTTTCTATGCTGAACGTATCGGCAACGCAGGAACTTTCTAAACAAATTGAGCAACTGAAAGCTGAAAATGCTAAACTTCAAAACCGCTTGATGAAAATCGAAGCATCGCTTCAAAACAGCGTAAATGCTGGTACTGGTAAATAATCAATTCATTTTTAACATATTTTCATCATGAAAACTTATTTTAAAAGGGGATTGTATGTATTGGTTTTAGCACTCAGTTATTGCCAAGGTTTCTCCCAGTCCGATACGCTATGCGGAAAAAAAACGAATGCCACCGTAAACCTTGTTTATGGTACTTCTTACAATGCTTATAGTAATAGTTATGCCGCTGATTTAACGACTGCACAGCCCATCGTAACCACCCAAAACATGATAAATTCCAAGTACAAACTTGGGATTGGTGTGTGGTCGGCGTGGCAATTACCTCCTTCGCCTCCAACTTTATTTGTGTCGCAAGGAGATTTCAAAGACCGTATCAAACTCACTTGGGAAATAAATCCTTTAAGTCCAAGACCTACGGGTTTTGTCCTGTATCGAGACGGTTCTTTTTTGGCAAATCTTGATGAAGACACCAAAGAATATTTAGATTTCTTTGCCCAAGCGGGCGAATTCTATCAATACAGTATTGCCGCCAAAAATGCCTATGGACAAGGCTCTACTAATAAAGCTGTGGGTTTTTTATATCCTAATGGCGTAGTTACTGGTAAAATAACTACTACTTCTGGCAATGCGGTACCAGGAGTTGAAGTCCGTTTAACCCCTCTAACGGGAAATTCGATGGCTTTTGATGGAATCAGTGGACAATTATGCGTTTCTTATAATTCCCAATACCCCAATAAATTTCCAACCGCTGCTTTCACCATTTCAACTTACGTGAAATTACCAACGGGGACTAATACCAATAATGAGGCGGGTATTATAGACTGGGGAAGTACCTTGAAAAAAAACTGGTGGATAACCACCACTACGAGTGCCGAAGGTAAAGGATTTATTTTTCACATCGGTAATGGTACTGGTAGTGATACCTTGAAATACATTATTCCAGTCAATAATTCCAATCTTCTGGGCAACGATGAAAAGTGGCATCAAATCACGATGATGTATAACGGTACCACAATGTCGGTCTTGGTGGATGGGGATTTTATTGGCACAAAACCCGCCAGTATCGTCAGAGAATCCAAGCAACGCATGACCATCGGTAGTAAAATTAACAGTGCGTATTTCAAAGGATTGGTTGATGATATTAGAATTTATAACCGCACCCTTACCCAAACGGAGGTAAATGATACCAAAAATCGTTCGATTTCTAAAACTGAGAATGGTTTGGTAGCTTACTTTAAAATGGACGAAGGTTTAGGCAACAAGACTTTCGATACCTCCATTCTTCCAACATCCGCATTTATTTATGGCGGAACAACATTTTCAACCGATAAACCCGAAGTGTATAATGCTGGAATTTCAGACGAGACGGGATATTATATCATTGATGGCGTGAATTACAGCACTACCGAGAATTTCAGGGCTTCGCCGATGAAAAACTTCGAGTTTAATACCGCCTTAGAGTTTAATGCTGCCGATAAAGCCTACGGTAATCTGACTAATTTTAGCATTCCTGATACGGCAACGATTGAAGTATTATTTCATCCTTTCGATATTAAATCTCGTCAGACGATTTTATCGAAAGAAAATCTTTTTGAATTGTACCTCAATAATGAAGAATTGTTTTTGAAAGTAAACAACGGAGTTGCCACAAATTTAGGAATCATCAAAGCCAAATATTATTTGGTTTCGGTGGTAATGAATAAGACAAAAGGCACGGGAAAAGTTTATATTGATGATACTTTCAAAACTAATATTTCATTCACGGGAAATGCCTTTTGGAACAATGGCAAACCGTGGATTGTGGCAACCAATGATACAACAATCAACGGCAAATTCTATACGGGTTTGATTGACGAAGTAGCCATCTTCAAGAAATATTTGACTCTTCCCGAAATACAGTTGCACAGTACCGTCGGGATTCCAAATGACTCAACGAGGGCAAATTTGTTTTCTTATTTTGATTTTAACGAAGGTACTGATACCAAAGTCTATGATTATTTTGCCGTGAATGCCAATATTGGGCAACCTCGCATTGGCAATATTACCCGAGCGAGTTGGAGCAATAATGTAAGACGCAGGATGAGTAATCCGCACGAATTTGAGCCAAATGTAAGGGTTGTAAACCTCAATAAAAGCAATACCGCCATTGGAAATATTGATTTTCGGGATGTTTCAACGGTTAATTTATCGGGAACGGTGCGTTTTGCCAATACTTTCTGTTTTGAAGATAAAGTGGAGATTTTGGTAAATGGAAAATCGAATGTACCGCAAATTTTAACCGATGCAAAAGGGAAATGGTCAGCCGATTTTGAGCCAGGAAGCAACATTACGTTGAAACCAGTTTATAAAGACCATACGTTTACGCCCGAGAGTATTCAATTCCGAAAATTGCAAGTTCCCAGAGCGGGCATTGTGTTTTTGGATAACACCAAAAGAACCATCAGCGGACAAGTGGCGGGGGGATTATGCAAAAAGTCAATCATGCCAGTTGGAGGCAGAATGGTGGTAAAAGTGGCAACATTAGATGGTTGTTTTGAAAGAACTGATACCATTATTAGAGCGGATGGAAAATACATATTCAAAGATTTACCCGCTCGGGCATTCAGTGTAAGCGTAGTGGAACATTCTAATTCGGTCATTAAAACGTACTTTCAAAATAAAGGAGGACAGGCAGTTGATTTACGGGATTCTGCCTCGGCAAAGGTCGATTTTATTTATATTGCCCCGCCCCAAGTGGAAATCACGGGTATTGCAGCCAATACTTGCGGTTATCGAATAGCGGGACAAATGGTTGAAAATAAACTCATCGCAAAAGTGTATGAACAGTATGAAGGTGGCGTTTCGGGTAAATGCTATTTAAAAGGATTTCGTTTAAACATTGATGACCCTTCAACGGGAAACGTGATTGATACAACCTTGGTGTCTCGAGATTCGTCATTTGTCTATGTATTCAAGCCCAAATTTCTCAATATCATCAGTCCTTATTTACAAACCGTAACTTTTAGTACCTTAGTCAATGGTTCGAGGGCGGTGGGTACGACTAACTTTGCGGTCATCGGCTTAAAATCTACGGGGAAATCGTTTGTTGCCAATACGCCCGAAGTACCCAAATTCGTATTGCGAGACCCGCCAGGTGATGCCAGTTATGCGGTACTCCAAAAAGGTAGCAATATTTGTAATACGTTTAATACAACCATTGTCAATAATTTATCCAAAGAAGCGTATGCAGCACCGTCTATCGGTGGTGATCAAATTGTAGGACTTGGTGTTGCCATTGTATTCAAAAACAAAGCAACAATTACTGCCTCTGGCGGTGGTGACAAAACTTGGTCAACCACTGAAACTAATACTACTTGTCTCACTACAACCCAAACCATCACAACCTCACCCAATGATATTGTGGTGGGAAGCAAAGCGGGTGGCGATGTGTATGTGGGTACTTCCAATGCTATCACTTTTGGGGAAGCAATCCTATTAAATTTCAATAAAGACAGTTGCAAATTCACAAATAAGGCAACCATTACGATTGATAAAACGGAACTCAATACTGATTTTTATTACAGCGAAAATTTCATTGTTACTAACTTAATCCCGAAACTTGATTCAATTGCTAACAATCCAACCGTTACCCAACTTCAAAGAGATAAAGCACGGATTGGTAAAGGGCTTTGGAAAAGTTACATCAAAAAGAATCGAGAAGATATTAATAAAAATGAGGCTGCTTCTAATGTGGTATTCAAATCTTTTGATGCTGGGGCAGTATTTGAAGAGTCCATTCAGGCGGATACTACCCGAGGAGATAACTCTGCTTATGAAGTAGTAAGCTGGTATAAATTGGCTTTGGACGTTAGTTTTTCAACGGGTGTAGTTGGGTGGGAAGCTGGAGCATCCATCAGAAATGACGACCGAACACTGACCGACACACTGGTTGCAACCACCCGCTCAACGGTGATTACTTATCATTTAGAAGACAATGACCCTGGGGATAATTTCTTGATGAAAATTCATAAGAAGGGTAAAATTTGGGGAACGCCCATTTTTGAAATCATTGCGGGTGAAACGTCTTGCCCTTATGAATTAGGCACAAAACCACGTTCTGAACCAGCAATAACAACCATTAATGGCACTTCCAAAACCAATATTTCAGCCAATGCAAAAGCGGTTTATACGGTAAATTTAGGCAATTTTAGCCCAACCAAAGAACCAAAAGTCTATGATTTTTCTTTGGTTAAAGAGACTAATCCAGACGGTGCAATTGTGAAAGTGAATGGACTGGCACTTACGGGTTTATTGCCTTTTTCAGTGGAATATGGTACAAATTTACCTGTGGTAGTCACCATTGAAAGAGGACCCACGAAGTATAATTATGCGGGTATCCAAATTCAGTTAGAATCTTCCTGCGAAACCGATAACGCTGGTCAAAGACCAACGGGTGGTGGAACGTATGCTGATTCACTTTACGGAAAAAACGTAACGGATTCGCTTTTTGCCAGACGACTTAGTTTAAATGCTTCTTTCGTTGAGCCGTGTAGTCCCGTTGACATCAGTTCACCATTGCAAGATTTTGTGGTAACACCCGCCACCAATAATCGAGTAAGCATTACTTTAAATGAATACGTAAAAAATGACCCAAATCTCGACCTCATTCGCTTACAATATCGTCCAGTTGGTGGGGATGGTTCTTGGATTAATATTTCGGAAACCTTACCCGCAGATTTAGGAAACGTATTTACCCTCAAAGAGTGGAATACTACTTTATTGAAAGATGGTTCTTACGAAATAAGAGCTATCACGCAATGTACGAGCGTAAGTTTGGCTCCTGGTATTTCAACAATTATTAAGGGTACGCTCGAACGCCAGCCACCAGAAATCGTAGGCGTACCACAACCTGCCGATGGTATTTGGGATCCAGGTGATGAAATTTCTATTACTTTCAACAAAACAATTAATTGTGATAGATTAGTGGTTGCGGATGTTTTGGGCAATAACACCATTGGATTATACGATGCCACTACCAATGCTTTAGTAGCTGCCACTTTCAGTTGTGTGGCGAATAAGATTACCGTAGTGCCAACCATCAACCCAAAAGATTTTGAGAATCGTACTTTCAGGGTAGAAATTAGTGGTAAAGATTATGACGATGCCAAAATTATCCTTAATCCAGCGTATCAACGGGCTGCACTCCGAGACAAAGCGGGAAACATGATTCCAAAAACAATCAAGTGGGAATTTGCCGTAAATCAGAACAATTTGGAGTGGGTAGGTACGGATATTATTGAAGTAAATACCGTTTCTAAACCCTTTTCTATCAAACGTCAAATTCGGAATCGTGGCGGTAGTATTGCCAGTTTTAGAATGGAAAGTATTCCTTCGTGGCTGACGGTTTCACCAAGAACGGGTACGCTGAACTCGGGGCAAGTGGCAGATATAACGCTTACTTTTCAACAAGATTTATTGATTGGTGATTATTTGGACACTATTCAATTGGTGGGTTCACAAGGCAGTGAACCGCTTATGATTGATTATAAAGTACGTTGCCCTGCTCCAATTTGGACGGTTGATAATCCAGCCCAATACGAGGGTTCGATGAATATGGTAGTCAGTTTGAATATTTTTGGCGAAGATTCAAAAGACCCTTCCGACCAAATTGTGGCTAAAATCAACGGTCAAATCAGGGGCGTTGGTAATGTGGCTTATTACCGAAATATTAACAAATGGTTAGCCTTCATTACAGTTTACGGAAATTCGGATGATATTGATAAAAACAT
>JANXML010000093.1 GCA_025354645.1 Arcicella sp.
GTTTGTTGGAAATCTTGCCAAACCTCACGGTGATTCATCGTCATATCCTCATCCACCTCATTTATTTTCCCTTCCCGCTTTGAATAGAAATTCCTAATCTCATCATTTTTAATATCAGCCGTAGAAATTGCACCGATACTGCCGTCCGTCCACAAAAGTGGATACCATGGTTGAAAATGAGTCAATAAAGCTGGTTTAGTTTCGGGGTGTTTATGGAGGTAATAATTAATACCATCTGCGTAAGCATTCAGTAGTTTTTTCAACCACGGTTCGGCTTTTTTATAATCAGCAATGGCATCAACGGAATCAATTAAGAGTCTGATTTGCAAATCATTGTATAAATCCTTTTGTCCATTCACTTCAGAAAGTCGCCCCAATTTTTCAATATAATTCATCTCAACACGTTTGAAATCGTCTTCGCATTGAGCGTACAACAGTCCAAAAACCGCATCAGCATCTGATTTTCCATAAATGTGCGGAATACCCCAAATGTCACGGATAATCTCAACATTTTTTGCTTGTTGATGAAAATGATTTATTTCAGTTTGAGTAAATTTTTGGGCGAAAATTTGAATTGGAAAAAGGAGAAGGAATAATAGTTTTTTCATGGAGTTTTTAATTTGATGATGGATTTTGCCACTAAGGCACGAAGACACAAAGAAGTTCATTAAATTACTTTGTGTCTTTGTGTCTTTGTGGCAAAACTTGTTTAGTAATCCATGAAGTTAGCCATTTGAAATCAAGTATAAAAATCTCACCTTTGTCTTTTTCCAATAAATCAATATTTCATAAATTCTAATGAAACAAAAAATCATTTATCTCTTATTAATTACTACTATTTTATCGGCAGAAACCTTCGCACAAAAAGAAAGGTGGACAAATCTCTTTGATGGAAAAACCCTCAAAGGCTTCAAACAATTAGGTGGAAAAGCCCTATACGAAGTTAAAAATGGTGAAATCGTAGGTACAACTGTAAAAGATACGCCTAATTCTTTCTTAGCAACTGAACAAGAATACGGCGATTTTATCCTCGAACTTGATTTGAAACTCGACGATGAAATGAATGGTGGTGTGCAGTTTCGCAGTTTATCAAAACCAGATTATCAAGACGGACGGGTGCATGGCTATCAAATGGAAGTTGATCCATCTGCAAGAGCTTGGTCGGGTGCAATTTATGACGAAGGAAGACGTGATTGGTTGGTTATTCCAAACAATAATCCCGAAGGAAAAAAGGCATTTAAACCCGTTGGCGAATGGAATAAATATCGCATTGAAGCCATTGGAAGCACTATTCGCACCTTTATAAATGGTGTGCCAACCGCTCATTTAATTGACGACATGACCGCCAAAGGATTCATTGCCTTGCAAGTTCATTCTATCTACGGACCCATGAAAGAAGGCATGAAAATTCGTTGGAAAAACATTAAAATTCAGACGGAAAACCTAAAACCAAGTCCGCTTGATAATTGTCCTGTTGTGAATTTAGTATTGAATAATCTTTCAGAACAAGAAAAAGCACAAGGTTATAAAATGCTTTTTAATGGTAAAGATTTCACGGGATGGCGTGCCGTGCATGGCACTGAAATGCCCAAACAGCATTGGGCAGTTGTTGATGGAATAATCAACGTAAGTCCATCCGATGGTTCAGAAACGGGAAATGATATTGTAACAGATCAACAATATGGAGCTTTTGAAATGACTTTTGAGTTTAAATTAACAGATGGAGCAAATTCAGGCGTAAAATATTTCGTAAATGAAGCATTTGACTCAGGCGGGAAATCTGGAATTGGGTTAGAATATCAAGTTTTAGACGATGAAAAACACCCAGATGCTAAATTAGGAGCCGCAGGCAATCGTACCTTAGCAAGTTTATACGATTTGATTCCTTCTTATAAAATTGACAAGGATTTAAAAATGGATAAACGTTTCATTAGAAAAATCGGTGAGTGGAATCAAGGAAGAATTGTGGCTTTGCCGAATAACATGATTCAGCATTGGTTAAATGGTTTCAAAGTGCTTGAATATGAACGCAAAAGCAATATTTTCAATGCGTTGGTAGCTCGTTCAAAATACGAAAAATATCAAGGTTTTGGAGCGGGAGATAAAGGAAATATTCTTTTGCAAGACCATGGTAATAATGTGTCTTTTAAGAATTTGAAGATTAGAGAGTTGAAATAATTATTCATCATAAAATTCATAACATACAATGACAACAAGACGTGAATTTGTAAAAAGTACGATTATAACAGGACTTGCCGCAGGATTTTCTGCCAAATCTTACGCTAAAATCATCGGTTCAAACGACCGTGTGCGGGTTGCTTGCGTAGGGTTTTCAGACCGCTTCAAGTCCTCACATATTCCACCATTCAAACAATTTCAGAAGGAAATGAATTTTGAAATGGTGGGTGTTTCAGATATTTGGAATCGTCGTCGTGATGAAGGTAAAGCGTTCATTGACAAAGAGTTAGGCTCTGATATCAAGGTTTTTCGTAATAATGACGAACTCTATGCTTCAAAATCGGTGGATGCAGTCATGCTTTCAACGGCAGATTTTCAGCACGCTTCTCATGCTATTGAGGCAGTGAAAGCGGGGTGTGATGCTTACGTAGAAAAGCCACTTGCCGAAACGATGGAAGACAATCGTGCGGTCTTGAAAGCAGTAAAAGATTCGGGCAAAATCGTACAAATTGGTTCACAACGTAGAAGTGGAGGCAACTATTTTGCGGCAGAAAATTTCATCAAATCGGGTAAATTTGGACCAATTGTGATGGTTGAATTAGTATGGAACGTAAACCAACCTGGTCGTTGGAGAAGACCCGCTTTAACTAAAGATTTGAAAGAATCAGATATTGATTGGAAACGCTTTTTGGTAAACCGCCCAGCCGATACTTTTGACCCACGTAAATACTTGGAATACCGACTTTTTTGGCCCTACTCTTCGGGGATTCCTGGGCAGTGGATGTCGCATCAAATTGATACGGTTCACTGGTTTTCGGGTTTACCCCACCCACGTAGTGCCGTTGCCAATGGAGGAATTTACCAGTGGCAGGATGGTCGTAAAAATGCCGATACCATGACCGTAGTTTTTGATTATGGTCCTTTGGATGACATGACAAAGGGTTTCCAGGTACAATTTACCAGTCGTTTTTCTAACGGTGCGGGTGATACGAAGGAATTGTATTATTCAAACGGAGGAATGATAAATTTGGATACCAACGAGATTTCTTCTACGGGAGGTTTAGGCGAACGTGAAGCACAAGCAATGGGTATGAAAGCCAACCTTTTGAACAAAATGAAACTAAGCGATGTAACGAAAATTGAGACAAACGCCAACACAGGTTACGATGCTTTAACAACGGCTCACATCAAAAACTGGATGGATTGTGTACGTTCTCGCAAAACGCCAAATGCTCCAATTGAAGCTGGTTATCAACATTCTATCGCAACGATAATGTCGAATGCCGCTTACAGAACAGGTCAAAGAGTAACTTTTGATGAGAAAACTCAAGAAGTAATGGCTGGGGGGAAAGTGTTTAAGTATTGATGGACTTTTTCAAAACCATAAAAACCCCCTCAGAAGGCATCTTCAAAGACAAAGGCAGCAAGTTTTTAGCTTTTGCTTATCCTTTTGAAAATGAAAATGAGGTAAAAAATATCATTGAACCGCTTAGAAAAGAACATTTCAAAGCGGTTCATTTTTGTTATGCTTATCGCATAGGATTGGACAAAAATAATTACCGAATAAACGATGACGGCGAGCCTTCGGGTTCGGCGGGAAGACCGATTCTGAATGTACTTTTATCCAAAGAAATTACCAATATTTTGGTCGTAGTGGTGCGATATTGGGGCGGTACATTATTGGGAGTTCCAGGCTTGATAAATGCCTACAAATCAGCCACGGAAGAAGCTATTTTATCGGCAGAAATTATTGAGAAAACCATCAATGAAGTCTATCAAATCACTTTTGCCTACGTACAAATGAACAACGTGATGAAAGTAGTAAAAGATTTTGACCTAAAAATCAGAAACCAACAATTTGATAATCAATGTGTTATGAAGATTGAGTTCAGGCAAAGTATTGGTTTGCAGGTTTTAGGGAGATTGAAAAAGATTGAGGTTGAGTCTTTACAAACAGTTTAAAAATTACTTGCTGTTATGTTAGTCTCCCTCTCCGTAACTTGTATCCTACCCGATGTCGTATGTAAGTGATTTGTTTGTTGAAATATATTTATAATGTATTAATAATTAAATACTTGCGTTGCTTACGCACGATGTCTGGTGGGACACCAGCCACGGGATGAAAAGCTATAAATGGATCAGGTGGCTCTTGGTATAAAATGGAACAACAATGGGCAAATGCTTTGGCACAAGCAGGTGGAAAAGTTGAAAATATTAAAATAAAAATATTAAACTATGACACAAATGGCAGACCTGGTAAATTTCAAGTTGAATGGATTGAAAATGGCGTAAAAATAAATATAGAACATATTAATTAAAATCTAATTATGAATGAAATAATTAAAGAAATTTCAAATAGCTTTATTGATGAAATGAATGAGAAAAATCCAAAGTGGTATGATACAACATTACTCTACCCGATGAAAAATTAGAATTAATAAAAAAAGGCTGAAATTTGTAGTTCTCAAGCAACAAAAACAGCCTTTAATGAAAAATATCATCAGTAGTAAAATTAGAAATTTATTTTCAGAAATCCCATTGGCTAAGA
>JANXML010000067.1 GCA_025354645.1 Arcicella sp.
CACTTCGAGAAGTAAAGTCCAATTTATTCTACGCGTCTCGAAGTGCCACTTCGAGAAGCAAAGTCCAATTTATTCTACGCTTCTCGAAGTGCCACTTCGAGCTACAGTAGAATTAAAACCCAAAAATCCTATCAGTTATTGAAACTGATAGGATTTTTACTTTGTTATGTGGTCATACATTTTACCCCAAACATCGAATGACAAGTATCGAAAATCGAGAACTATACGACTTAATTATCATCGGTGGCGGTCCAATTGGCTTGGCTTGCGGACTGGAAGCCCAAAAAGCGGGACTTAATTATGCGGTTTTAGAAAAAGGCTGTTTGGTTAATTCAATCTATAATTACCCCGCCAATATGACTTTTTTTAGTACCTCCGAACGCTTAGAATTAGATGATATTCCTTTCGTTTCAAACAGTACAAAACCATCTCGCTCGGAAGCCTTGGAATATTATAGAAGAGTGGCTTTTCACAGAAAGTTGAACGTTAAATTATTTGAAGAAGTTGAGGCTGTTCAAAAAAACGCAGACGATTCTTACGAAATAATAACGAAAAAATCTGCCTATCGAACTAAAAGTATCGTCATTGCCACAGGGTTTTATGATATTCCTTACTTGATGAATGTGGAAGGGGAAAATCTGCCAAAAGTAACTCATTATTATGGTGAACCTCATTACTACGCTTTGCAAAAAGTAGCCGTTGTTGGAGCCAGCAATTCTGCCGTTGATGCCGCCCTTGAAACATGGCGAAAAGGGGCAGATGTAACCATGATTATCCGTGATAAAGAGATTGGCAATCGAGTGAAATATTGGGTGAAACCAGACATTGAAAACCGTATAAAAGAAGGGTCAATCAAGGCTTATTTCAATTCAGAAGTTGCGGAAATACGTGATAATGAGATAGATATAAAAACATCGGATGGTATCGTAACGATTGAAAATGATAATGTAATCGCTATGACGGGCTACCAACCAAATCTTGATTTTCTTCGTAGAATCGGAATAACATTGTCTGCCGATGAAATCATGAAACCGATGTATAATGACACTTCACAAGAAACAAATCTTCCTAACGTTTACGTGGCAGGCGTGATTTGCGGAGGCATGAATACGCACTCATTATTCATCGAAAATTCAAGAATTCATGCGGTGAAAATTATGGAAAAGA
Organism: Arcicella sp.; assembly: GCA_025354645.1. Taxonomy (GTDB): domain Bacteria; phylum Bacteroidota; class Bacteroidia; order Cytophagales; family Spirosomataceae; genus Arcicella. Next base: position 1,168 of record JANXML010000067.1, read on the forward strand.
TTATGGAAAAATCCGTAAGTTTACAGCATAATTAAATTTAACAACTCAAATCATGTCAGTAAACGCAAAACATCTCGCAACTTTTATTCTTGGAGCCGCCGCTGGCGTTGCTTTGAACAAATATCTACAAACCGAAGAGGGGGAAAAGACCTTAAATGATTTGAAAGAAAAAGCCTCAAATCTGAAAACCGAAGCCGAAGGAGCAATTGATAAAGCACCAGAATATTTCGAAAAATTGAAAACCGAAGGAGCAGCCGCTTTGAAAGAACAATTTCCTGGAATTGAGAAATTTTTAGCGGATTTTATGGGAACAACGCCTCCTGTAACAAGTGCGGAGGTAGTGAAATAATTATTTGGGAATTAGTTACTCAGGATACAATAAAAATAAGAGAATTTAGGTTTCAAAAAATGATTTTATCCAATCTTTAATAACTAATTCCCTGATAATAAATAACTATTTCTCACAACTAATCACGCCTTTTGCAATCAAGAAAGGAAGCACGATATAAAGCGTCACTCCTTTTATCAAAAAAAAGAAAAAACCCGCCCAGCCAAGTCTCTTGAGCCATGCGATTACTTTGTTTTGTTGAGGTTGTTGCGTTTCCAAATCTGTTTTTTTGTTAGTTAACCAATTACGAAACTGATTGGTTAACTTTTTTATAAATCTTTCAAAAAATTTAATACAACAAAAATACAATGTTGTTTAAGAAAATTCTATCTTGCAACCTGAAAACTTTACCTATTTCCCTTCCAAAAAATTACACACAATTTAAAGTTTTCTTACATCTCATTTTAAACCATTTATGCTCATGTACACACAAAAACTACTCTTCGCATTATGTCTTTCGGCATCTTCATTTTTCGCTCATTCACAGGTTTTAGAAAACGCTCAAACAAGTAATTCATATTTACAGAGAGGAGCTTTACTGATTGGTGGCAATTTATCCTATTTAAACGTTACTCAAAATTATAATTCTGGTTCTTTTGGGGGAACAAATTCTTATACTTCTGGCATTTTTATTGGTTCAGTTTCTCTCGCCTCAATGGTCACAAACCAAATTGCTGTCGGTGGTAAAATTACCTACTTAAATTCTTCAAATTACGTACTTGGCAGTAACGGTAGTAATGCCGTCATAGGACCCACTGCAAGACTTTATTTTAACAATGAAAGACCTTCAAAAGTATTTTTATTGGGTGATGTAGGCTTCAATACAAGTGGTGGTGGTGCTGCTTATGATGTTGGTTTAGGTTTAGCCAATTTCGTTAGTAATTACGTTTCAATTGACATTACAGGAACTTATGGAAACAGTTTTTCTATCAATGGAATTCAAACTCAGCCAAATTCAGTTCTAAACGTTAGTGCATTTGCCTTACAAGTGGGTCTGCAAATCTATTTACCCAAGAAAAAAATATAAATATCTTCTGGAAGGGATAATAAAGGGATTTCAAAGTTAATTTTGGAATCCCTTTTTGGTTTTATAATCATGCCGAATAAATTAATCATTTCACATAATTTCAACATTATTCCCGAAAAAAAATTCAATTTTCATCGATACTTTTTTAACGAAATTGAGCATTTGCAATTACAAAAAGGAGAAAACGATTGTTATACTTTTTATTGGCAAAACGTTAATAATCAATTGATTGAGGCGAGATTTAGTATAATTATTCGGGATAAAACGGCTTACAGTCCTTTGAAAGCAACCTTTGGAGGAATAGAATTTTATGAGAATGTATTAGAGGATGATTTACACGAATTTTTGAATCAAGCTATTCCATTTTTACGTGGATTAGAAATAAATTGTATTGAAATTAATTCATTTCCAGAAGGTTATTTATCAGATTATCAAAATAAAATACTCCAAAAATGCTACTCAAAATTAAATTTTCAGGTAAAATATAAAGAACAAAACTATATTATTCATATCACGGAAAAATCTTTTTATGAAACCGTGAAAGGCTCGACCGCCAAACAGTTATTAAGAACATACAAGAAGAAAGATTACACTTTTCAGGAAGAATTAAATCCTGATTTCGAGACAATTCATCGCTTTATTGCTCACTCACGAAAACGTAAAAATCGCCCAATGACGATGAATTTGGAGCAATTAAAGGAGCATTTTATAAAGTTTCCGAGAAATTTTCAATTATTTTTTGTGACTTACTCAACTATGTTAGCAGCCGTAGGTATCACGATCAAAATTAATGATGAAATTCTTTATACTTTTTATCTTGCCGATAATGAAGAATATCTTAAAGATAGCCCCACAACATTCTTATTATCAGGTATTTATGATTATGCAAAGCAAAATAAATACAAAATTTTAGATTTTGGAATTGCCACAGATAAAGGTGTTTTAAATGAAGGATTAGCCAAATTTAAACAAAGTCTTGGGGCGAAAATGTCAGGAAAAGTGACTTATTTTTTGTCGTTATAATCACGTTTTTGTCAGGTAAAACGCAATTCTATTTTGACTATCTTATCTTTTCTAAATATTACTGTGACTTATATAATATTTTATCGTTTACTAATTAAGAAATACATCATTTGCTCTAAGAGCGAATGATTATATTTTGGTGTGTTAGTGATATATTTAGGCGAACCTCATTGAGGCTCGCCTATTTTGTTTTTAAAATTTAAAAGAAATTCCTGCTCTTCCTTTAGATAACTCTCCTTCAAGATTTAGAGCAATTTTTGGGCTTACAAAATATCGTAATCCAACATAAGGCTGAACAATAAACTGTTCAAATCCATAATCTACATAAGTGGTTTTGCTACTGCCAATAGGAAGAGATAAAGGTAATTTTGGGTACTGATAGGTAAGTATTTCCCCAGCATTTGATTCTGTAATAACTTTCTGAAAATTAACCATTGAGCCTGCATAGAAATCCCATCTGCGAATTGCATAGTGTAGGTCTAACCTGACTCCAGCAGTTAGTGTATGGCTTTTAAGTCCTTTTAAATTAGGTTCGCTTAAAACGCTATCCGTAGGAGAATAGTTATTCCCCCATTGATTTTGGATAGTAAAACCATATCCATTATAGATTGAAGCCTGTCGTTGTGAATAACTTAAAAAACCTCCTATCCCAATAACAAATTTACCAATTCGTTTCAGTCCATAATCAAATGAAACTGAGGGAGTAAAACCAATGGTTTCATTTTTTCTTAAAAGATTTGGGGGAGAATTCTTCAAGGAAGACGATAGAGGAGATTCAGAACCAAAACCCAAACCGAAGGTGAAAATCTTATCTCCTTCATTAAATACCCTCTGCTCATTTTGAGCTAAAATAGAAAAATAATTTGCACAAACGAATGTGAGGGTCAAAATAGATAATTTGAATAATTTTTGCATGATATGTAAATGTCTAAGTTTTTGTGTTATTCTTCTACTACGAAATTATCTATCGTCTTATTGAGTGTAAACTTACATTTTTAACATCTCTTAACAGTTTTAACAAAATATCGCAATATTTTAACATTTGGCTTAACTTTGCGTAGTTGATTTGAAAATGTGAGAAATAGCTAATCAGGCAGCGAACCGCTTGAAGATTCAAAATATTTCAAAATTTTAGTGGAAATCCATTTTCAAATTATCAAACTGCCAAATTTTCAAATTAAAATTCCATGCAACATTTTCTATCTGTCAAAGATGCCATTGATGTTCAGGCTTTGGTGAAAGAAGCCTTGTTATTTAAAAAAACACCCTACGCAGACAAGCACTTGGGCAAAAACCGCACAATGGGGCTTTTGTTCTTCAATTCAAGTCTTCGTACCCGTTTGAGTACACAAAGGGCGGCTCAAAATTTAGGTTTAGAATTGATGGTAATGAATGTTGGACAAGATGGTTGGGGATTGGAATTTGAAGACGGAGCCATCATGGACGGAACAAAAGCCGAACACATCAAAGAAGCTGCCCCTGTGATTGGGCAATATTGCGACATTGTGGGCATTCGTAGTTTTCCAACTTTGGAGAATCGTGAAGAAGATTATGCTGAAAAAGTATTGACCCAATTTGTAAAGAATACTGGTCGTCCCATCATAAGTTTGGAATCTGCCACTCGTCATCCTTTGCAATCTTTAGCAGATTTAATTACGATTGAAGAACTCAAAACGAAGCCTCGTCCGAAGGTGGTTCTCTCGTGGGCACCGCACGTAAAAGCATTGCCACAAGCTGTTCCAAACTCGTTTGCAGAATGGATGAATGCTGCCGATGTGGATTTTGTAATCACGCATCCCGAAGGCTACGAACTCGCCCCAGAGTTTGCAGGAAACGCCCACGTAACGCATAATCAGGCAGAAGCATTCAAAGATGCCGATTTTATTTACGCCAAAAACTGGTCGTCCTATACCGATTACGGAAAGATTTTGAGCCAAGACCCTTCCTGGAAAATCACGACTGAAAAAATGGCTTTGACCAACAATGCCAAGTTTATGCACTGTTTGCCCGTCCGAAGAAACATCGTGGTGGATGATGCCGTGTTGGATTCGCCCAATTCAGTGGTTGTGCAACAGGCAGGCAACAGAATCTGGTCGGCACAAGTGGTTTTGAAACAGATTTTAATGAAAATAATCAGAGAAGAAAGCCCATATTTATTTTAGGGAACGAATGGCACGCAGATGACACAGATACCTTCGGTAACGCAGATTTTCGCAGATAAGATTTCAATTTTGGAATATTTATTTGAATAAAAAAATCTGCGAAAATCTGCGTTGCAAAGCATCTGCGTCATCAGCGTGCCAACAAATCGCCAAAATGCAATTAACTATCATAAAAATAGGCGGAAACGTTGTTGATAATCCGACTTTAAGAGAAAACTTCTTAAACGATTTCGCACAAATACCTTCCCCAAAAATATTAGTACACGGCGGTGGAAAAATTGCTACGCAAGTAGCCGTGAAAATGGGCGTTGAAACCGTTATGGTGGAAGGCAGACGCATCACTGACAAAGCCATGTTAGACGTAGTTACGATGGTTTATGGCGGTTTAGTGAATAAAACCTTGGTCGCTCAACTCCAAAGCCGAGGCGTAAATACCATCGGACTCACGGGAGCGGATGCAGGCGTAATTCTTTCTAAAAAACGCCCTGTGAAAGAAATTGATTATGGTTTTGTGGGAGATATAGAAAAGGTTGATAACGTTTTCATTAACAGTCTAATACAACAAAATCTTGTGCCAATTTTTGCTCCCTTGACCTACGACAAAGACGGCAATATGCTCAACACCAATGCCGACACCATTGCTCAGGCTTTGGCAATTGCGATGTCTAAAAATTATGAAGTGAATTTGGTATATTGTTTCGAGAAAAAAGGCGTTTTGACGGATGTGGACGATGATAATTCAGTTATTCCTGTTTTGAGAAAAGAGTTTTACGAGCAATTAAAAGCCAATGGAAAAATCCATACTGGCATGATTCCGAAGTTAGATAATGCTTTAAAAGCCATTTCAGCAGGCGTTTCTCAAGTAACGATTTGCCATGCGGCGGAAGTTAAATTGGCGGTGAATGAGGGAATTGCGGGGACAAGGATTATATAATTAATTTCCTGATAAGTTTCACCAATGACTCTTTTTTGAAAGAACTATGCTCAAATTTCTCTTTAATAATCACAAAAAAACCTTACTTTTTACTAATAAGTTAATACCTTATTTTTGATTAAAAATGGAGAATAAAGTGCTAATTAAATCACAATAATTTCCATTTTTGCCCCTTTCAAACCTTTTCCCTATCTTTGCCATCGCAAAAAACCTTACATCATGGACAAACCGAAGTACAGACGTATTCTTCTTAAATTATCAGGCGAAGCCCTCAGTGCGGGGGGCGAAGTTATTGACCCTTCCATCTTAGAGCGATACGCTCAGGAAATTAGAAAAGTAAAGGATTTAGGCGTAGAAATCGCTATTGTGATTGGTGGAGGCAATATTTTCAGAGGTGCTGCCGCCGCAAAAGTAGGTATCGACCGTGTGCAAGGTGACTATATGGGAATGTTAGCAACTGTTATTAACGGTATGGCAATTCAGGCTTCTTTGGAAAAACATGGCATGTACACTCGCCTCTTGACTGCAATTAAAATGGATGCAATCTGCGAACCTTTTATCCGCAGAAGAGCCATGAGACATCTCGAAAAAGGACGAATTGTTATCTTTGGAGCTGGTACTGGAAATCCTTATTTCACCACAGATTCAACCGCTGCTTTGCGTGCCGTTGAAATTGAAGCCGAAGTGGTTTTGAAAGGCACAAGAGTTGACGGCGTTTATACTGCCGACCCTGAAAAAGAACCTTTGGCAACGAAGTACAATAATCTCTCGTTTGCTGAAGCGATTTCTAAAAACTTAAAAATTATGGATACAACGGCTTTTACGTTGTGCCAAGAAAATAAAGTTCCTATCATCGTTTTCGATATGAATAAACCTGATAATTTGCTGAATTTAGCCTTAGGAGAGACAGTTGGAACGCTTATCAGTTAACATTTATCAATTAACAGTTGCAACAAGCAAGAAATTTCAATCATACATTTAAAATTGACTCACTAATTTATGGAGGAAATAGAATTTTATATCGACGCTGCCAAAGAAACCATGGATGGGGCGTTAAAACATTTAGCCATTGAATTATCAAAAATTCGTGCAGGAAGAGCCACTCCTGCTATGTTAGACGGCATTCAGGTTGATTATTACGGCATGAATACGCCTCTCACGGGGGCGGCATCCATCAGCACGCCCGATGCAAGAACAATCTTGGTGAAACCTTTTGAGAAAAAGATGATTCAAGAATGTGAAAAGGCAATCAGAAACTCGAACATTGGTTTAAACCCGATGAACGACGGAGAGAATATTCGTTTGAACATTCCACCGCTGACCGAGGAACGTCGTCGTGAATTGGTGAAGCGGGTAAAAAACGAAATTGAAACGGCAAAAATTAATGTTCGCAACGTTAGGCAGGATGCCAATAGTAGTATCAGGAAATTGAAAGCGGACGGTGTTTCGGAAGATGCCATGAAGGAAGGTGAAGACAGAGTTCAGTCCGTGACCAATAGTTATATCGCAAAAGTTGAATCTACTTTTGCGGATAAAGAGAAAGATATAATGTCAGTATAAATTACTTAAAGAAGCCTTGTCTGTTGAATGGACAAGGCTTTTTTGTGGATTTTAGTAGGGGAATTCTTCATTGTATTTTGCTTGTGGTTCTTGTAATAAAAATAAATCAAGTTCTTTTTTATAATTAAATCCATTCAGTTTTTGTCTATATGCAGAAGCGGTTTTAAGATTTTCTATTTCAAGTTTTCTTTCGATACTGATTTTTAAAAAATCCTCTTCATTTTATCGTAAAATTTCACAGATTTTTACGGTATTTTCAAATAAAATTGATTAAAACTAACTAAACATAAAAGGAATCAAGCATTTAACTACAAATCAATAATTTCATCTAAATACTTGAAAATGATCAAGTTACACTTGTTTTTTAACAACTTTGATCTAATATTTGCAAAAAAACAGATGAATACTTCTTTTGAACGTTGCGAAAATACTAAAGTTGAATGGCTAACACCTCCTGAATTAGTTAAAAAATTAGGACAATTCGATTTAGACCCCTGTTGCCCAGTCAATCCACCTTTCTTACACGCTGAGCATAATTTTACAATTGAAGATGATGGCTTAGGGAAAGAATGGTTTGGTAGAGTTTTTTGTAATCCACCTTATGGAAAAGGTATGGAATTATGGATTGCGAAATTAAAGAATCATGGAAATGGAATAACTTTAATTTTTGCAAGAACTGAGACAAAGTGTTTTTTTGAACACATTTGGAATGATGCAGATGCTATTTTATTTGTTAAAGGTAGAGTAAAATTTTACCACGTTTCAGGAATTCAAGGTGGCACGTCGGGAGCTCCAAGTGTATTCATTGCTTATGGCAAAGAGAATGCCTTAGCTCTTGAAAATAGTGGTATTAAAGGAAGGTTTATTAGTCTAAAATCATAATATTTCAAATAATTCAAATTCTCCCACATTGAATTGAGCATCAATAATCCAATCATTTTCAATCAATAACCTTTTTAATGCCTCATTTTCATTAGTGACGTTTCTAATTATGCCCAAAACTTGCATATTATTTACCTTAAATAGACTGTTTGGAGCTTCCGTTTTACCTTCGGGAGTTATAATAATATATGATTTCATAAGGTTACCTTTTTATAATTTCCACGACTGGTGAATTCAACAATTCCTTTGTCTCTTAAATATTGTAATTGCTGACGTATTTTATCTTTGATATGATTGTTGTCTGGATGCTTCATTTTTAAGTAATTTTCAAAGGCATACACTTGTTCAAGTGTAAAATTATTTCCTTGAATTTTATCTACACAATTCATAATGTCAATAATCCAACCTCTTGAATCTAATTTTTGAGATTTTAAAAATGAAGTACTTTTTAGTTTAATCTCTACTTTATTTTGTGGAATCTCTATTGAATCCTTGACAATAAATATCCGTCCGCTTTCAGGAATTTTGGATATATCAATGTTACAACCTATCCAACCTGCCCTTTTTGCCGTTACTGGCAAAGGCTTTCTCTCAATGATTATTTCGGGTACAAAGTAGTGCTTCGGAATCATCAAAAAGTTATTCACACTCAAATTTATTTTATGATAATTTAAAAAGAAAAAGTTTGGATTATTTATTGAGTTTATCCGTTCAATCATTGTATTGTAAGCTCCATCTGCAATTTTATTTCCTAATTTATTTCCCGCTTTTCCTTTCAATTCATATTCTTCTGAACAGTTTTTACAATAAAAATCAGCTGCTGGACGATTATTTTCGAATTCAGTTAATTGAAAATTTCCACAATTCGGACAAAATGAATTTTCTTTGACCCAACTCTCTGTGAGAACTCTCGCAATTTGAGAATTACTCGAATAACCTGCCGCTTTTCTAAGGTCAAAGTTTAAATTCATAGCGATAAATGAAAGTTTAGATGTGAAATATTTGAATTGAAATTGAGTTGATTTCCTAACCCTAAAATTAACAAAAAACCGTCAATACCCCACCATTTCATCTCTTCCATGTTGATAGCCTAATAAAATCATGCGTTGAATGTCTTCTTGGTCGAAACTTTGAATATCGATGTTTAAAGGTTTTTGGGGGCGAATTATCTTTAATTTGATTCTGCTTTGTCCTATCAAAATGCCAAATTCGCCTGGCGAGCCATCCATCGGCAAACATTCATTTCTGAATTCTGCCCAATCCAAATCTGCATTGAGGCATTCGTTCACGGCAATATCCATCACTCTATCCACCAACGCCAAGAGATTTCCGTAGGGGAAATATCCACCATCAATGTTGCGAGTATGACAGGCAATGCACACAATCTCGGTTGCACCATCGTTGATTGCCTTTTTCACGGGGGCAACATCACGCATTCCGCCGTCTAAAAAAGCCATTTTTTTCAAACCTCCAATATTGACAACGGGCATCAAAATAGGAATGGCGGAAGATGCCATCACGTAATCCAAAAAATGTTCGTAGGTTGGGTTGGCATAGACAATACTTCCATTGATAATATCCACTGCTCCTACTTTCAAACCAATCGGACTGGCATTTAGATTTCTGATTTGAATGTTGTTATCAAGAATTTCACGGAGGGGAGTTGTGTCTAATAATCCTTCAAAATTTCTTCGGATGGCACTCATTCCCAAATCATAAGTTCCCCGTCTAAGTGCCAGGCTGTCGGGTGTATTAATGGTATTTACCCAAAATTCACAAAGGTCAACCGCCGCTTGTGGAAAGTCGATATTGCCATCATTTTCAAGGGCTTGAATACCAAAATTATTGACTAAAAAAGAGGCATTCATGCTCCCCGCTGAAATTCCATAGATTGAATCAGGACGAAAACCCGCTTCAAAAACTGCCCTTACTACCCCAGTTTGATAAGCTCCTTTGACAGACCCACCTGCCAATACTAATATTTTACTCATTTGTTTTTTGTTAAAGAAGTTGAAGCGTTAAAGAAGCTAAACAGTTCGGTTTCAAGTAGTCTCATAAACTTTTTACCGCTTTAACTTTTCAACTGTGAAACTCATTCAAATATCGAACTAAAAAAATAAAAAGAGGTTAATAAATATAGAGAATATAGAAGTTTTTATAGAATGATGTAATTTGCGGTAAAGTTATGAGGTCGTAGGTATTATGTATGAGGCAGTGATGTGAATTACGAGGACTTGGATATAAAGCATTAGAAATTTATTAATTTTTAATGCTTTGTAGCTAAAATTTATATTTTCGACTTCATTCCTCATACCTACGACCTCATAATTCATAAAAAAAACAAGAATGAATTTATCAATTAAAGAAATACAAGCCCCGATTGCCGAAGAGATGAAAGCCTTTGAAGGAAAATTTAGGCAGTCGATGAAAACCAAAGTAATATTGTTGGATACGATTATGAACTACATCGTCCAACGGAAAGGCAAACAAATTAGACCAATGTTTGTGTTTTTGACGGCAGGGCTTTGTGGTGACATTACGGAGAAAACCTATCGTGGAGCCGCTTTAATTGAACTTCTACATACTGCAACCCTCGTACACGATGACGTAGTGGATGATTCAAACTACCGTCGAGGATTCTTTTCCGTTAATGCCCTTTGGAAAAATAAAATTGCCGTTTTAGTAGGCGATTATCTTTTATCAAAAGCTTTGTTGCTTTCCATTAATCATGATGATTTCGAGTTATTAAAAATCGGCTCAAACGCTATTCAAGAAATGGCGGAGGGTGAATTGATGCAAATGGAAAAGGCTCGTAAATTAGATATTACCGAAGAAGTTTATTTTGAAATTATCAGAAGAAAAACTGCCACATTAATTGCCGCTTGTTGTGCAATGGGGGTGAGTTCAGTGGGTGCAAATGTCGATATTGTTGAGAAAGCGAGACTTTTTGGTGAAAAAGTGGGCGTTGCGTTTCAAATAAAAGATGATTTGTTCGATTATGGTGATGCAGAGATTGGCAAGCCTCTGGGTATTGATATTAAAGAAAAAAAAATGACGCTTCCCCTCATTTATGCCTTAAATCAAGCAGATTGGAGTACGAAGCGTCGAATAATTAATATCATCAAAAACGAATCTGAAAATTCCCAAAAAGTTTCCGAGGTTATTGCGTTTGTTAAGCAATCAGGAGGTCTTGAATATGCCACAGAAGCTATGAAAAACCTGGTTGATGAAGCACAAAATATTTTAAATTCTTTTCCAGAAACCACTTTCAAGCGTTCTTTGGCTGGTTTAGTCCAGTTTACAATTGAGCGAAGTAAGTAAGTTTCTTGGTTCTGGGTACTTTGTTCTTGGCTTTTTCAGAACAAAATACCCAAAGCTAAGAAACTATTTTTTCTTAGCCGTTAAGGGTAAACAAATCACTGTTTTACATTCATACTGAAGAGCATTTGCTTGAACCGTAATATTTTGTATGCAGGCAGGTTTATTTTTATCTCGAAAAGTCAGTTTTATTGGTTGTCCGTTTGCTTTCAATTCTTTTCCATTCCCCACTCGTATGGGCGAACCGTAAGTGGTTCCTCCAAGGTTCAAAATTGTTCCTCCTGAACCATCTGCCTTAGCATTTATTACTACTTCATACAAATCCGCAATGCCCGAACTTACAGCATTTGCCAAAACCAAAACCGTAAAATAATCGTCGTTAGGATTAGTTAACGTTTCATTATTATAAACAATGACTGAATTCTCAATAGTCTTGGCAGTGATGCTACAAGGCACACAAACGGTACTGTCAACCATAACTTGAAAATCTCTTGAACAGGCATCACTTCCGTTGAATATCCTTACGGTATAAAGTTTTGAGGTTGATAAACCTGGCAAACTATCAATGGTGAAAGTAGTTTTAAAATTCAAATCTGTTGCGTTACTATACAACGGTCCTGTGTATATGGAACCAACCGAGTAAGCCACTTTTTGAGCATTCCCTAAGTTGTTCAATACTATTTTTGCATTATCTTGAATTTTGTCCGTAATGGGATTACAAGTCGCTTTCACGGTGGTTAAATCTACCGTAGGCAAAGGACAATAGGCAAAATCAAATGAGTGATTTGATTGTCCGATTTCACCCGTATTAACCGTTATTGTGCCATCTGTACCAGTAATTATCCCGTCAGAATCTACTAAATCTTGAAAGACTCCTGACCCAGCATTGGGATTTGCCAAAATTGCGTCTTCAATCAAAGCACCTCCATTATTAGTAATTTGAGGAGCAGTTGTTTTATGAAGAGGAGCCAATGGTGTTCCTGAATGTAAATCATCAAACGCCGTAATTGGAACAGTCTTTTTAGCGGTTGGTGAAAACGTTGGAACAGTACCTATTTTTCCTTTTACCTTCACGAAATAAGTAGTTTTAGGTTGAGGTCCTAAACGATTTGGTTTCAATATTCCCAAAGTATCTATTACATTGAAATGATTAAAAGAATAAACGCCATTAATATCAGTAGTATCAATGCCAACAATCTTATTATTACTGTTGACTAAATTTAGGATGATATTAGGAATTCCTTTTTCACCCGCATCTTGAATACCGTTTCCGTTATTATCACGCCACAAAAAATTACCGATTTCAAGGGGCGAAACATCACAAACCATATTTATATCGCCCAAAGAACTTGCCTTTCCATAATTGACAGGAGCTTGAATAATAATATTATTTAATTCTGAAATAATTTCAAAAGCACGTTTTTTCCCACCATTTTCATTACTAAGCCAAGTAACGCCCGCTGAATAAGTATTGATTGGATCGGTTACGGCTAATAAAATTTCACGAGAACCTGGTCTGAAAGCTAATGAACCCACACTTGTTTCAAGGTGACCTAATGGAGGATTTGAATCTCCAGAATAAAATTCTCCTCCTCCGATACCTTCATTATTATTTTTTCCTACCGATGAAATTCCGCAGAGTGTTGCATTATTTTCCATTGTCCAACTAACACCGTCGCAACTGCTTGCTCTGAGAATATCTCCTCCCAGACGTGGGTCGAAACCAAATGTTCCATGATGTTTCCCGTGGGCATCCACTCCTGCGAAGCGAACTTGATGACTGAATCGGTCGGTAAAAGCCATAATCATAGAACCTTCCGAATCAATTTCCATATCAGAAAGTAGTGGCATGGGATAAGACGCATATTTTGCCACACTTGGGTCGGGCAAGCCACGCAAGAAATCAGGTTGTCCAGGAACATACCAATCCGAAATCCAAGGATACCATTTTCCCGATTCAGGACGTTCACCCGTGGCAATACCTTTTTTATAATTAAGCGGAAATTCAATATCTAATTTCCATAAAGGAACTGAATCTTCGGGTTTCATTTCATAAATTCTTGCTTTCAAATCAAGACTATCTTGCGAAATGGAAGCATCACAAACAACACCAACGTACACTTTTTCTTGACGAACACACAACCCAAATGGACGACCAATTCCTTTATTTATTTCATCGAAACCACTGGGAATATCCCACGATTTTATGTCTGCCGCCGTGATTGTTCCAGCTGGTTTATGGGGATTATCAATAAAAATCTGGTGCAGTTTTCGTTGTTTCAAGTTTACTACGAACAGGTATTTACCATCGCTCGAAATATCTAAATCACCCAATGACATTTTTCCGACTTCATCAAACGGGTTGCCTCTCGGATTAATCGTATCTGCTTGATAATCAGGATATGAGTGAACATCATCACCCGTATTTATGCCAAAATCAGTTAATTTTAAATAAAGTGAAGTAGCTGATTTTGAAGGAGTTGCCACATCAGTTGTTACATAAATTGCTCCCGTTCCACCAATGCCAAAGTTGGCATGACGTTTCATAAACGAAGCCATAAAAAATGAACCCGTTTCTTTTTGATAAGCACCTCCCCAAGTTGAGCCAATTACAGAAAGAGAAGCATTGGGCATTTGAATTTGTGAATGATCAGTTCCCGAAGCGGAATATTTGAAGAGTGCTAACCCATCATTAGGCGTTAAAGAATTACCAATTCCCACCACATAACAAGGCACAACCACAGAAGGGTCTTCTCCGCAAAAATCATCGGCAAAATTAATTCCTAAATCCACATTATTAACTGGAGCCTTCACCAACTGAATACTGGATTGACTACCCGAATTTACTTTGGTAATGAATCCATCCGTATAATAAGATGGTAGAGAAAAATGAACTCGAAGATTACCCGAAACGCCTGAAATTAAATACTTTCCTAATAAATCAGTGATTGCGTAGCCTTTCGAAATGCCTTTGTTATCGAAAGCCTCTACTCTTACACCCGCACGACCTTGATCAAGATAAACTTCGGTGCTATCCCAAGTTCCATTAGCATTAAAATCTTTGTAAACTCGCCCTGCAATTTGAGCTTGTGCAATATCACACGAAAGGAATAAAATAAAAGTGATGGCAAAGAGGATTTTGGCGTTTTTAACAATAAGTAAAGAAGCCCATCTCTTGAAATAGAGTGGATAATTTTTCATTTTTTTACCAATTAATGGCGGTTAATTGTTGCATTCAATAGTAACTATTGAGCAATAATAATGCCTGACTGAATAAAAATGATTTTCAATAAACTGAATTATATAAACGTAGAAAATAAAAATGTAGAAATAAATACGATTTAATATTTAAAATAGAGTAAATATTTATATTTTAAATATTCATGGCTTCTTGATAAGTATTTTTATTTAATTTTTAAATATTCTGCCTCTTCTTTTGCTTTTAATAAAGACCACCAAGGAAGATTAGGATAAGCGTGGTGTTCATGATGATACCCAAAGAAATAACACGTGATAAACGCAATCGTATGATTTAATTTCTGACTTCTTGCTTTAAATTTATCAGAAATGTCATGTTCACCCCGATGAGGAAGATAAGTGCCGAAATAAAATAATTGAAGCGTGCTTAAAATAGCTGGAACTTCCCAAAAAACGATAAGATTCTCCATAGGGAAAATTAGTTTTAGGAGATTGTAGGTGATAGCCATGAATAAAATTTGCCAAAATGTGACATATTCTAAGGCAAATTTGAGATACCAACGAAAAAAATTTCCATCATAATAATCAGGGTCATCAATTGTGACCACATGAGCATGATGAAGATGATGTTTTCGAGATAGTTTTTCGTAATTATTATAAGCGAAAATAGTAGCACAAAGGAAGCCAATCCAATAATTTAATCGTTTATTTTTGGGAGCAACAACTCCATGAATAGCATCATGAGCTGTGATAAAAATTCCAGTATATAAATGCGTTTGTATTAACACAAAAACATAAACCAAAGGATTTTTGAAATCAATTTTATAATGCAATAGACAGAACAACGACAACGTCCAAAGCGTGATGATGGTGATGGCGTAAAAAATTCCTTTGTTTTTCATACAACTAATAATGTAGCATGGATTGCATTTCCGTGCTGTATTGTTAACCCCTAATTCCTTAACTTTGTTGCAAAATCACTTGATGAAAATTAATTCATGGCAAAATTAGAAAAAGACTTACAGCAGGCAATTTTGTCGATGCCTCAAAAAGAGAAAGATAAGCTATTATTAAAACTAATTGCAAAGGACAATATTCTGACTCAACAATTGCAATTTATGTTGGTTGAGGGTAACACAACCGTTGATTACCGTAGGGATGAAGTGAGAGTTGCAATTGACAAATTATTCCGAACCGATGCTTATTCTTCGGGATACTTGATGATGGATATGCGTTATGTCAATGCTGAGATTACACGCCATGTGAAGGTTACGAAAGATAAATATGGTGAAATTGAATTGACAATAAAATTGTTGAAAGACTGTTTCGAAAAGCAATTAAAGTGGATTCAAAAGTATTCATCAAAGTCAGACACCTTGTCTAATTATGTGGCAAAACGGACAGATTTTGTGTTAAAAAAGGTTGTAAAAATGCACCCAGACATTCAATTTGACTTTCATGCGGATGTAAATTCGCTTTTGGAATATGTATATAGCTACGCTCCCTCCTATTATGCGAAACTAATGGCATTACCAAGATCATTCGAAATCTCTGAATAGTACTGTAGCTCGAAGTGGCACTTCGAGAAGATGAGAAAAATTTTTCCTATAC
>JANXML010000171.1 GCA_025354645.1 Arcicella sp.
ATTCGACCCAAATCAAGCATCGGAAGCCCAATTAGAAGAATTAGGAATTCAGAAATGGATGGCGAAACGCATTATTAATTACCGAACAAAAGGCGGACAATTTCGTAAAAAAGAAGACCTCCAAAGAATTTATGACTTCCCAACCGACCTCTACGCAAAATTAGAGCGATACATTACTCTTCCAGAAAAACCAGCAAGCGGAGGATTTGCCCCATTCCCCAAACCAGAAGCAAATTCCGAAGTAAAAACTGTTTCATCTGTTCCAACAAAAGAGTCTTTCAAACCAGTAGCTTTTGACCTAAATCGTGCAGATACCAATGATTTGAAAAAGTTGAAAGGAATTGGCTCAAAATTATCCGCAAGAATTATCAAATATCGAGATATGATAGGCGGTTTTTATTCAGAAAATCAAGTCAGAGAAGTTTTTGGCTTAGATTCAATCGTAGTAGACGAGGTATTGAAATTTGGAACAATCAAAAATCCCGTATTGAAGAAAATCAAAATCAACGAAGTAACCGCCGAAGAATTTAAGCATTATTACATCCGTCCATACATCGCAAAATCCATCGTAGCCTATCGCCAACAACACGGCAATTTTACCTCAAAAAAGGACTTTGAACCGATAAAATTATTGGATGCAAAGACATTGGATAAGATATTTCCGTATTTTGAGTTTTGAAGGAAAATACGGTTACAAAACCTTGTTTCATAGCGTAACAATAGCCATATTTACGTCTCAAATCAAACCACTAATGAATAAACAATTCAAAATATTAATGCTCGAAGCCGAGAAGAAGGTTTATGAGCAAGTCCTCAATAATCAGCAAAGTCATTTAGGACAAAGCGAAATAGATGAATTATTAGATTTATTATTGGAAATCAATAGATAACTAAAAGAACAGAAAGATGAAAACCGTAAATAAGCTCAAAAAGATATTTCAAAAGATAGATCAAGCCCAAAATCCCGCTGAAATTACAGCGTTGGGACACGAAGTGAGTGAAATATTAGCCCAGAATAGTGAGCAACCCATTGAAGAAGTAACTGAATTTTTATTAGAAAGAGGCAGGATTTTGAAACAAAAAGTAGAAATAGTTGCCAACGATCCAGAGGTAAAATATAAAGGTGTAGTTTACGCATTTCCAGAGTGGACGACCATTGTAAATTATTGTAAATTACACAGTATCAAAAACCCACAAACAGTTTCAAATTGGGTAAATAGAGGTATTATTTCGGAACAAAATGTGGTAGTTATCAAAGAACTAAACGACCTAAAATTGATTAAAAATAGGCTTTATGTTTAGTGTTTTGGTAAATTTGACAAGAGTAATATATTTAAAAAATTATTTAAACTCTTGATATTCAGACATTTATAGTTATGATTTTTGCTGTCGCTCGTGTTGTGGGTGAAAACACCGCACAACGGCACGTCAAGATTTTTGCTTAAAATGAATACCAACGAAGGCAAAATTGTAGAACAAATTATTCAAATAATAGAATGGCTGGAAAATATAACGAAAATGTATTTGAAAGAATTAATCAAATAAAAGGAGATATTACAAAAGTAAACTCTATCTCAGAAGAGTTATTATTAAAGGAATCGTTCAGAAAAATATTTTTATTGAATAAGTCACTAAATTTGGGATACCACATTCATTTCCCAATTGGAGTACTGTTTCCAAATGTATTGGCGGAAGGTGTGTTTTTTGAAACATTAAATACTCATTGGAGAGGATGGCTAAATAGAGATGTGGGAGACTATGGTCATTTATTGGAGGAATTATTCTTAGCATGGGACTTTTTTTCAGAAGACGAAAAGATTATCAAACTGTCTCAACCTAATCCTTACGAATATATTATTAGAATTTTAGAAAGAGGATTTACATTGGAGAAAGAGGAGGGTAAAATACTTCAAATTTCATCTGGAACAAGGTTAAGGTTTTATTATCTGTTGTCAGAAGACATTTACCAAGATATTCCATATATAATTTCTTCCGAAGATATGTACTTAGATAAGATAAATGATTATTATGAGCAATATAAAGTATTACCATCTTGGCTCGAAGAGGATAATAAAAGAGGATATTTACTGTAATATTTTAAAAAACAGAAGACAATTAGAAATGTATAATCCGTAACGGATATTAACATGAAGAAATTACTGTTATTTTGATTGATAAAAACCACATCCCAAGCGTGGAGTAAACAGCCTACCAATCCCCAACACCTACCTATATGTACATAGACTTCCACACCCACAAACCCCTCTATTCCGATGATAAAGAAGTCATAGAAGTAATTTCAGCCCATAAAAGTGTGAAATACGAAAATGAGTTTTACACCATCGGGCATCATCCTTGGTGGACAGAAAAACCCCTCGAAAATGATGAAATCACTAATTTAGAACAAAATCTACAAAACAAATTTTGCCTCGGCATTGGCGAGTGTGGCTTAGATAAATTGAAAGGAGCTTCCAAAGAAATTCAAGAAGAAGTATTTTATCAACAAATACAAATTGCCAATCAACACAATGTGCCATTAATCATCCATTGCGTCAGACAATACGACCAAATCCTTCATTTCAGAAAACAATACGGCAAAACGCCCTGGATAATTCACGGATTCAGAAGAAATCAACAATTAGCCAAATCCCTACTCGACCATAATATTCAGGTTTCCATAAGTCCATTTCAAAACATGAATACCAGTTTCAAAGAAATGCTGGAATATCTACCCCTAAACAGCTTTTTCATAGAAACAGACAGCGAATATTCTCTAAATATCAAAGAAAGATACGAACTCATGACCAACCTAAAACAAGTACAAATGGTTGATTTACAGGACAATATGCTTCAAAATTTTAAAGAATTTTTTAAATGGAAAACTCTGCCATTGTCTGTGTCTCCACAGACGACATGATGATTTGAAAAAGTCGTCTGTGGAGACACAGACAACGGCAGGAGATTAAATGTCAGTAAGCTTTAAAATAAGCAAAATGAAATAAAATAATCCTGTCCATCCTGTTCATCCTCAAAAATCCTGTTCTGACACAGTGAAAAAATCCTCATAACATTTCCTTAGAGTCTTCGCCCCTTCGTAGCAATTCCAAACGATTTGATTAATTTTACACCAAACAAAACACTTCATCAGATGTCAATAGGATTTTTCAACGTACCAAAACCTAAAAACGAGCCAATCAACTCGTATGCACCCAACACGCCCCAGCGAGCCGCATTACAGGCAAAGCTCGCAGAAATGCGTAACCAAGTTATAGACGTACCCATGTATGTTGGTTCGGAAGAAATTAGAACCAACAAAAAACAAGCCCTCACGTGTCCGCACGACCATCAGCACATTTTGGGTCATTACCACGAAGGCGATGAAAGCCACGTAAATCAAGCCATTCAATCATGCTTAGACGCTCGTGAACAATGGGCAAATATGCCTTGGGAGAATAGAATCTCAATATTTTTAAAAGCTGCCGAACTATCCGCCACAAAATATCGAATGGATTTAAACGCTGCTACGATGTTGGGACAATCCAAGAATGCCTACCAAGCCGAAATAGATGCCGCCTGTGAATGGATTGATTTTCTAAGATTCAACGCTCATTTCGCCACCCAAATTTACGCCCAACAACCCGAATCATCCGAAGGCGTTTGGAATCGTTTAGAATATCGTCCATTAGAAGGTTTCGTATTTGCTATCACACCATTCAATTTCACGGCAATTGCAGGCAATTTACCCGCATCGGCTGCCATGATGGGCAATGTTGTAGTTTGGAAACCCTCACCACAACAAATCTATTCAGCTAATATCTTGATGAAGATATTAAAAGAAGCGGGATTACCCGATGGAGTCATCAAC
>JANXML010000202.1 GCA_025354645.1 Arcicella sp.
TGGAGTTCCGATTCATACAACTCACAGATGTGGGTGTATAATTTGATAAGTTTGAGTGATTTTTCCATAATTCTCAAACAATTTTATACCTCACTCTGTCTTTTTTTTATAAAAGTTTAACCCGTAATTCGCATAATTTACAGTTCTCTTCTGTGTCGGGATGACAAATCACTTATAGTCTTGAATATTCAAAATATTTTCACAAAACTCATATTCAGAAGATTGGTTTGAACAAAGCATCAACAAACGATTTTTTGAATACTCTTGTACGTTTTTTAAGTACCATTTTGTTGCCTCCGCATCAAGGTTTGAAGTTGGTTCATCCAACATCAAAATCTCGGAATCAGACCAAAAAGCTAAACCCAATTTCACCCGCTGTTTCATGCCCGAAGAAAAGAATTTTACTTCCTTATTTTTGGCTTTTGGTAACTCAATAAAATCAATGAATTCAGGAATAGAAAGATTATTTTTAAAGGGCTTAAATTTGATATGAAATTCGATAATTTCGGTTAAAGTGAAGTCTTCTATTAATTCTAAGTAGGGTGCGGCAATTACTAAATGTTGATAATAGTTATCAATTAAAATAGATTTTGAATCGTTTTTATAATCTATAATCCCCTCAGAATGAGGCATAAAGCCTGATAATACTTGCAATAATGTAGATTTTCCACTCCCGTTTGCTCCAATAAAAGTGTAAGATTCTCCCGATTGAAATTCGTAATTCAAATTTCTGAAAATCCATTCATTTCTAAATTTTTTACCGAGATTTTGAGCGATTATCTTCATAGGTAGGTTTGAGGTATGAGGTATGAATTATGAAGATGAATACCTCATAATTCATACCTCATACCTGTTTCAAGAAAGTCCTTTCATAATTCCACGCTCTGAATTCCGAATAAAATTCACAATTTCATCCCGTTCTGCTGAGGCTGGAAGATTAATTTCTATTTGAGAAAGGGCATCATTATTATTGAAATTTTTCAAATATACGTAACGATAGGTTTCTTGAATTTGTGTGATTTGTTCATCTGTAAAACCACGTCTGCGAAGCCCGATGGAATTAATTCCTGCATAAGAAAGTGGCTCACGACCAGATTTTGTGAATGGTGGAACGTCTTTACGAATCAAAGAACCACCAGAAACCATTGAATGACGACCTATTTTTACAAATTGATGTACCGCACTTGAACCTCCCACAATGGCAAAATCACCTACTTCCACGTGTCCAGCCATTTGTACACTATTTGCCAAAATACAATTATCCCCAATCAAGCAATCGTGGGCTACGTGTACATAAGCCATAATTAGACAATTTTTTCCAATTTGAGTTTTATGTTTATCCATCGTACCACGATTAATCGTTGCACATTCTCTTACAGTGGTATTATCGCCTATTATTGCCAATGTGTCTTCTCCACCAAATTTTAAATCTTGCGGTATGGCAGAAATTACTGCTCCAGGGAAAATACGACAATTTTTACCAATTCTTGCTCCTGGAAAAATTGTTACATTTGAGCCAATCCAAGTACCGTCACCAATCTCCACGTTTTGATGAATAACAGTAAAAGGCTCAACAACGACGTTTTGAGCAAGTTTAGCTTCTGGATGTATGTATGCTAAGGGTTGTGTCATTTATTTTGAGTTAAAGAGTTATTAAGTTAAAGAAGTTAAACAGTTAGTTTTGACTTCTTTTCTTCAAATTTGCTCCATCAACTCTTTAAATTTTAACTACTTTAACTTTTTAACTTTTCCGAACAAGACTCGCAGTCATATCCGCCTCGCAAACAACAACTCCATTTACATAAGCCCGTCCGTGCATTTTAGCAATTCCTCTTCTGATTGGGGCTAATAAATCACACTTAAAAATTACCGTATCTCCTGGTACCACACTTTTACGGAATCGACAATTTTCAATTCCTACTAAATAAGGCCAATAATTTTCTGGATCGGGTACAGAACTTAAAACCAAAATACCTCCCGTTTGTGCCATCGCTTCAACTTGCATAACGCCAGGCATGACTGGGTTGTTTGGAAAATGTCCAGTGAAATAATGCTCATTCATCGTTACGTTTTTAATTCCAACCACACTTTCATCATCTAAGTACGTGATTTTATCTACCATTTGGAAAGGATAACGATGGGGTAATAATTGATAAATCCGCTCAAAATTAAAGATTGGAGGCTGTTTTGGGTCATACTGCGGAACATTGTTCTTTTCAGTTTCTTTCATCAATTTTTTAATTTTTTTTGCCAATTCAACATTTGCTGCATGACCTGGACGTGCTGCTAAGATTTGAGCTTTAATTGGGCGACCAACCAATGCCAAATCACCGACCATATCCAATAATTTGTGACGAGCCATTTCATTTGGATAATACAATTCTAAATTATTTAAAATTCCTTTTTCCTTTGAAACGCTTACTTTTGGCTTATCCAACATTACTGCCAAACGGTCTAATTCAACGTCGGTATAATCACGGTCTGCAATAACGATGGCATTGGATAAATCTCCTCCTTTAATCAAATCGGCATTAAAAAGAGCTTCCAATTCATGCACAAAACAGAAAGTACGGCATTTAGCAAAGTTCTCATTAAATTGTTCAATATTGGTTAAATTGGCGTGCTGACTTGATAAAAATTTAGAATTATAATCCACCATTGCCGTCAAACGGTAATCATTTAGTGGCAGTGCTGCTAATTCAACTCCTCTTTCATTATCTTTAAAACGTATTTCAGAAGGGATTTCAAAAAATTTGCGATTGGCATTTTGTTCTTCCAAACCAGTATCCATGATTGCTTCCACAAATTTGATGGCACTTCCATCCATAATGGGCGGTTCTGGTCCATCTAATTGAATCAAAACATTGTCCACCTGGCAACCAACCATTGCTGCCAAAACGTGTTCAACCGTGTTTATTCTTGCTCCGTTGTGTTCAATGGTTGTTCCTCTGGATGTATCCACAACATAATCTACATCGGCATCTGCAATGGGTTGGTCGGGCAAATCAACTCTCTGGAATTTATATCCATGATTTGGCGGTGCAGGAACGAAAGTCATGTTGGCAATTACGCCAGTGTGCAAACCTACGCCTGATAAAGTAATGGCTTTTTGAATTGTATGCTGTTTATTATTCATTTTTTACTGTTGCAACCACAAAGAAATGATAGGAAACACAGAAATTGAAGACCTACATTGTGTGATTTAATAATAAATATTTGTAAATAGTATTTTATTATGTAGTCGTATATATTTTTTTGATATTTGAATTCATAGAAACATCTGGAAGTAAGTTGATTGTCTCAATAATACCCAACACCTAAATCCTAACCCCAACTTATTGCTTTAATTTCTCCTCAACCACCCTCAATCTTTGTTCAATTTTTGGTAAATTTTTATATAAAACTTGTGATTTTAAATTATCGTGACTGTTTTGTGCGGGAGAGCCTGCCATTATTCTGCCCGATTGTTTCACGGTTTTTGTGATTCCAGATTGAGCGGTTACAATAGTGTTATCCGCAACGGTTATATGCCCAGCCATGCCCACTTGTCCACCAATCATGCAATTATCACCTACTTTGGTTGAACCCGAAATGCCTGTCAAAGCTGCAATAACCGTGTTTTTGCCGATTTCAACATTATGGGCAATCTGTACCAAATTATCAATCTTCACGCCTGACCTCAAAATTGTGGAACCCATGGTGGCTCTATCAACGGTTGTGTTTGCTCCAATGCTTACGTTATCTTCCAAAATCACATTTCCTAATTGTGGGATTGTGGTAAATGTGCCATCGGCTTGCGGAGCAAAACCAAATCCATCCGCACCAATTACGGCATTTGAATGGATTGTACAATTATTACCGATTACGGTATCATGATAAATTTTTGCTCCTGAATATATAGTACAATTTTCCCCGATTATACATGAATCCGAAACAGAAACATTTGGGTATATTTTAGAATTATTACCTATTTTGCAAAGCTCACCAATGTAAGCAAAAGCCCCGATGTAAACATCTAAACCCACTTTTGCGGATGAACTTATAAATGAAGGCTGTTCAATTCCTTTTTTATTTTGAGCTAAAAATTTCTGATATTCTTGCAGTAAAACTGTAAAAGCGGCATAAGCATTCTCTACTACGATTAAAGTAGTTTGGTAGTCTTTTTTAGCTTGAAACTGATTATCTACAATTACTGCGGAGGCATTTGTGGTATAAATAAAATGCTCATATTTTGGATTTGCCAGAAAGGAAATACTCCCCGTTGAACCTTCTTCTATTTTTGCTAATTGGTTTACTTTCAATGACTTATCGCCAATGACTTCACCTTTTAGCATCTGAGCAATCTGTTCAACCGTAAATTCCATATAAGTTTTTTTGTTGTTGGTTATCTTAAATTTCGATGTTCGTTACTCGTTGTTCGATGTTGGCTTATTACATTTGAATTTTCAGGGAGGTCAAATACTTCATAGTTACTTAACCACAATTCATACTTAAATAAAAAATTACTCTCGCAAATATACGTCCTTTGCCCAACAAATATAGTATTTTTTCACTACATTACTTAAAGCCTTAATCGTTGGCAAATCGGAAGCATCGGCAATATCAACTACCAATTTATTCTTCGTTAAAATATTAATCGCTTGTTTTTCAGACAGATAAGCCTCATTTGTAATAGTGCCATCTATCACAAAATAAGACAAATTATTTTCATTGATTTCGTCACGATTTAGAAAATCATTTTTAATTTTTTCAAGAAACGAATTTTCAAATGGTTCGTCCGAAATCATAATTTTGTATAATTTCCGATTCAATAATTTTTCGCAAATTCCTGATAGAATTAAATCTTCGTGTTTCGACCAAATTTTCACGCAAGCCCAAATATCGTTATCGTCCATTTCGGTGAATGCTCGTAGATAACGTTTATCAGATATAAATTCTTCTAAGGTTACATCGTTTTTTAAAAACAATCCGAAACCTTCGGTCGCAAAAACTTCAACGCCTGATTTCACTAATGCTCTGGCTCTTCTCACAATCTGGGATAACATTACTTCTGCACAAATGGATGTTTTATGTAAGTAAACTTGCCAATACATTAATCTTCGAGCAGTTAGGAAGTTCTCTACTGAATAAATTCCTTTTTGCTCCACAACCAATTGGTTATCAACTACATCCAGCATTTTTAAAATTCTTTCTGCCCCAATATTTCCTTCCCGAACACCCGTAAAAAAGCTGTCACGGTTCAAATAATCCATTCTATCCACATCCAATTGACTGGAAATGAGTTGATTGAAAAATGGACGGTGATATTCTCCGATAAACATCTTGATAGCTAATGAAAGTTTGCCATCAAATTGTCGATTAAGTTCTTTCATTAACAAAAAAGAAATTTGTTCGTGCGGGACGTGATTGAGAATATGGTGTTCCAAAACGTGTGAAAAAGGTCCATGACCAATGTCGTGAAGTAATATCGCAATTTGTGCCGCTTCGCATTCTTCGTCAGAAATAGGATGTCCCTTTTGACGCAACGTAGTCATGGCTTCATTCATCAAGTGCATAGCCCCAAGGGCATGATGAAAACGGGTATGCAAAGCCCCTGGATAAACTAATTCGGCTAAACCTAACTGTTTTATGCGTCTAAGTCGTTGATAATAAGGGTGTTCTATGAGGTCATAGACAAGTTCAGAGGTAATATTAATGAATCCATAAACAGGATCATTAATAATTTTACGTTTATTAATCATGTAAATTTTGGTAAAAACTGAATAAAATTAAGGCTAAACAAGCTAAAAACAAAAAGAGGATTTATCTTTACCTGCAATTAAAAATCTTGAATTAGAAATTAAAAATTGGAGGCATTATTATTTCCAACTTAATGCTCATTCTCAGTTTATATTTTTAATTCTTAAATTTAATTTTTAACTTTTAATTAAAAAAATCATGACTTTTGAAGTATTAACAGAAAAAATAAAATCATTAGCCGCCACAAAAGGAGGCATAGGTTCATCAATCAAATTTGCTACGGATGCGGGTAACGTTTTTTTAACAGCAGATGGAAACGTCTCGAATGATGATAGTGCCGCTGATTGTACAATAAAAGTATCTCAAAGTGATTTGGAAGAACTCATGTCTGGTGATTTGAACCCAATGACCGCCTTTATGTTTGGAAAGCTAAAAATCGACGGAGATATGGGTGTTGCAATGAAATTGAAAGATTTGTTTTAAAAATAAAAATATGACAGCTACTTATCAAATTCAACCTCATGAATTAAACCAATTTATTGATTCATTGAGGAAAAGTTTTAGGGGAAGTTCTCTTAAAATCATAGTAGAAGAAATGGATGAAACAACTTACTTGTTAAGTGATTCAACCCGTGCAAACCGTTTGGAAAAAGCGATTAAAAATGTGCGTTCAAATGCAAACATAAAAACTTTAACTTTTGAAGAATTAGATGAACTTGAAAAGAGAGCTACAATTTGACAATGAAGCCTTCGATGATTTTATGGATTGGCTTATCGAAGACAAAAAAGTTTATCTTAAAATCATTAAGTTATTGAAAGAAATCAGAAGGACTCCTTTTGAAGGTGAGGGTAAACCAGAACCTTTAAAGCACAATTTAAGCGGTTTCTGGTCGAGGAGAATTACACAAGAACACCGCCTAATTTATGAAGTTACAGACGAAATAATAAAGATTGTGTCTGTGAAAGACCATTATTGATTTCCAACTTATGATACCTATCGAAGAAACCATAGTAGCCCTTGCGACCCCTGCGGGTGTGGGGGCTATTGCCGTTATAAGAGTCTCAGGTTCAGAGACTTTTACGATTGTGAATAAACTTTTCAGAGGTAAAAATCTTGAAAAGCAGTTATCGCACACCATCCATTTTGGGACAATCAGAGACGGTGAAATGATTGTTGATGAAGTGTTAGTTTCGGTTTTTAAAGCACCCGCCTCATATACACGGGAAGACACTATTGAAATTTCTTGTCACGGTTCAGATTATATTATTCAGAAGATTCTCAAATTAATTATTCAGGAAGGAGCAAGATTGGCAACCCCAGGTGAATTTACGCAAAGAGCCTTCTTGAATGGACAATTAGACCTTGCCCAAGCAGAAGCCGTTGCGGACTTAATCGCCTCAGATTCAGCGGCTTCGCATCAAACAGCTATTAATCAAATCAGAGGAGGATTTTCAAAACAAATTGCTCAATTAAGAGAACAACTCATCAATTTTGCTTCGTTAATCGAACTGGAATTAGACTTTGGCGAAGAAGACGTGGAATTTGCGGATAGAGATGATTTACGACAATTAATTTATCGTATTCAAACCGTTTTAGTGCCTTTAATTGAGAGCTTTGAGATGGGAAATGTGATTAAAAATGGCGTTCCAACGGTGATTATTGGCAAGCCTAATGCAGGTAAATCAACGCTTTTGAATCGGCTTCTAAACGAAGAGAAGGCAATTGTTTCGGATATTGCAGGCACAACTCGTGATGTGATTGAGGACGAATTAATCATTGACGGAATCCGTTTCAGATTAATTGATACCGCAGGTTTACGTCAAGCAACTGACACGATTGAAGCAATAGGAGTAGAGCGAACTAAGCAACAAATGGGAAAGGCGAGTTTAATCTTATATCTGTTTGATGCCAGTGAAATACAGGTTTCAGTTATTGATGAACAGTTGTCAGAATTTAATTCCCCTTATCTTTTGGTGGGTAATAAAGTTGATAAATTATCCAATGAAAATAAGGCTGAATTTGAGAAAGTTTATCCTGAAATTATCTGGATTTCTGCTTCCAATGATCTGAATATCAATCAATTGAAAAATATTTTAGTGAATAAAGTAAAAACAAAAGAAATAAAAACGGGTGATACGGTCGTTACAAATCTTCGTCATTTTCAACATTTGAAACAAACAAACGAAGCACTTGAAAATGTGTTGGAAGGATTAGGTCAAAGTATCACAGGCGATTTTTTGGCTCAAGACATTCGTTTTGCTCTGCATCATTTGGGAGAGATCACTGGTACAATTACAACAGATGATTTGTTAAAAAATATTTTTAGTAAATTCTGCATAGGAAAGTGAAACGTATAAATATTCATAGTTAAAACTAACAAAATGCCTAAAATTAGCAATTTTAAGCATTTTTTGATTTTAATGCTTTGATATGATATTTGTATATTTAAACTTATTTTGTACCTTTGAATGTATCAAATAATAAATTAAGTCAAAAGGTACAAAAATATTTTGCTTGGGTGATTGATGAAACACTCTGAACTCTTGATAAACAATTAGAATATTTAAGAAACAAATGAGTTCAAACATTTACATTCAAAGAATTTGTACTCATTGCCATTCAGAATTTATGGCGAGGACAACATTTACCAAATTTTGTTCTGAGAAATGTGCAAAAAGAGCCTATAAGTTGAGAATCAAAATTGTCAAAATTGAAAAGAGTGAAATTGAGACTAATTCAGCTAAGAAACAGTTAATTGAGCCAATAAAAGATAAAGAGTTTTTATCAATAGTGGATGCAGGTAAACTATTAGGAGTAAGTAGAACAACACTTTGGCGTTTAGTTTCTGACGATAGATTGAAAGTTACAAAAATAGGAAGAAGGAGTATTTTTAGAAAAATTGACATTGATAACCTTTTTAATTAAAAATGGGAAAAACGATAAAAGTTACACTACGAGAGAAAAAATTGCACGATGGTATGATTAGCCTTTACTTAGATATTTATCCTCCAATTTTGAATACTCAAACAGGTAAGGAAACAAGGAGAGAATTTTTGGGTATGAAAATTCATGCAAATCCGCAGGGAACAACGCAAAAAGAGTACAATCACGTTACTAAATTGAAGGCTGATGAAATGCGAAATAAAAGAGCATTGGAATTTCAAAATGAACGTTTTGATTTGAACTTTCATAATACTAAAAAGCGTGATTTTTTAGCATATTTTAAAGATAAAGTTGAAGGGCGGAAGTCATCAAAAGGTAATTATGATAATTGGTACAGTACATATCATTATCTGTGTGAATTTACTAAGGGAAAATGTAAGTTTGAAGATGTGGATGATACTTTTTGTGAAAAGTTTAAAAAATTCTTAGAAACTACAACACAATTAAATAACCCAGAAAAAAAACTTTCGCAAAATTCTCAACATAGTTATTTTAACAAGTTTCGTACTTGTATGTCAGAAAGTTTTGAAGAGAAGCTATTTTTTGATAGTCCAATTAAAAGAGTAAAAGGCATTCCATCGGGTGAAACTTTTATTGAATACCTTTCGGTAGATGAAATGAAAAAACTTCGAGTTACTGACTGTGATAATCCACTTTTAAAGCGAGCCTCTTTTTTTTCTTCTCTCACGGGATTGAGATTTAGTGATGTTGTTAGACTTAAATGGGGTGATGTCAAACATGGAGAAGAACAAGGAGGTAACTATATTCAATTTCGTACCAAAAAGACTGGCACACCAGAGACTTTGACACTAAGCGACCTTGCTTTTCAAGAATTAGGAGAAAGAAAAGATAATAATGAAACCATTTTCAATGGTTTAAAATACTCAGGGCATCTTAACAATTTATTAATGATTTGGGTATTGAGAGCAGGAATAACAAATAAAAAAATCTCTTTTCATTGTTTCAGACACACATTTGCTACTCAGTTACTTGCAGCGGGAGTTGATATTTATGTAGTATCTAAATTATTAGGACATAAGTCTGTAAAAACGACAGAGAGATACGTGAAAGTTATTAATTTGAGTAAAATTAATGCAATGAACTTATTGCAATTTTAAAATGGAAAACACATTAGATAAATTAGTAAACTACAAGTATCATTTTTCATCAAATGGTGATTATAAATATTTTGATGATTTTTCTCCTGAGTTAAGAAATAAGAGTTCCTCTTTTTTTTTGAAAATATTTACTAAGATTAATGAAGATTATAGTTCAATAGAGTATTTGAAAGTGTTAAATGAGAATTATTGTTTTGGGACTTCATTCAATCCTCATACACTTGATTTGTCATCTAAATTTATGATTGATATTTCATTCAAATATGTGAGAGACTTGAATGAAAAGTATGTAGCCACAAATATTTCAACACTAAAATCTAAGCATGAAAATATTATTATAATACTCAATATATTAACTGATATTTTGTACACTAATAATAAAATACACAGAGAAATTGATTCCGTTTGGATGCTTTTTTTTGCATAATCTAAACCCATTTATTGGGGAATTATTTAACATCGAAAATAGTAAAGTAGCTTTGTGGGAATCAATATTAGAGATTGAAAAGAATGATAATCCTTATCCTAATTACACAACAAGTGATTGGGGGTGGATTGATTTTCATATTACATCTTTTATTAAAGGTTTTTTTAATGTCCTCGAAGAAATTTTAACTATAAGTGAGCAGGTAGCGTACAAGCAAATGAGTACTCTACCCGATGATTTTTATTAAGTATTGATAATGAGAGAGTTGTATTTGAATCCACCGAGTAAACGTATTCAAAAATTCATCCCAAATTTTTATAAACTTTTGGTTGCCATTGCTAAAACCTTCTCTCAAAATAT
>JANXML010000255.1 GCA_025354645.1 Arcicella sp.
TTAATGCCCCAAACTTTATTGGATAATTACTTAGAAACGTTGCGTAGATCGGCTGAAACTGGGGACATAAAAACAACGCTACGTTACATTGACATTAGTCGTTTATATTTCAACAATCGAGCAATTTATTTTACAAATTTCAATCGTTTGTACGCCCAAAATGGCTCAATTGGATTTAGATTTAATGACCAAAAAATAGAAATAAATAAGCCAGAAAAGCCCATTGCACCTAATCAACCCACCAACACTGCTCCAGAACCCGAAAAGAAAACGAATGCTTGGGAGGATTGGGATGCTCCACTACCTACGGGCGGAAATGCTACGCCCACACAGGCTCCCATTGAGGAACCTGCCACTCAATTTCTGAATCCTGGACCCGTTATTGAATTCAACAAAATTGATCTGGTAATTGCCACGGCAAATGATTCCGTTGCCTTGAAAAATACCTCCCCAATATTGAGTATAAAAGAAGGTATTTTGTTGGGAACGGGCGGTACGTTTTCGTGGGAAAATGTGGGGATGCCTGAGGTTTTTGCGACTTTGAATAATTATAACATGGAAATCCGAAATCCGAAAATTACTTCGGAATTTGCGACCATTACCAATATTCAAAAATTGAATGCTCCAATTAAAGGAATATTTGAATTTGTGAGTAAGAAACGGGCTAAAAATGCTCCTACGATTTACCCAAGATTTATGTCTTTACAAAACGATGTAGTCTTGAAAAACAGTGGTGACATTGATTATAAAGGCGGGTTTACGATGGTTGGGAATAAGATTTCAAGTTCATCTTTACAGTCAAAATATGCCACAATTATCATTAAAAAGGATGGGAAAACTGCTTTCAAAGTAATTAGTAAACGCTTTGAAGTGGGAGATTCTTTAATTATTTCTCCATCGGCAATTTTCACGGGTTATTTTGCAGGCTCAGATTCATTGTGTCATCCTTCGGTAAAGGTGAATTATAACCGAAAAAACTACTTGCTTCGTTTAAATAAAGTGGATGCTGGTGGGTTCAGAGAGTCCTCATATTCAGATAGTTACCACAAATTAGACATCACCGCCGATGCTATGAGTTGGAATATAAACGACCAACGCATGGACTTTTCAATCCTCACGGCGAAGAACGTTGTCCCTGCCCTTTTTGAGTCTTTTGACTACTATAATCCAGAACGTTTTGCTCAGATTTCAGCCAATTATAGTTTCAATCCGTTATTGGTTGTTTCAAGTTATATTAGAAAAAATAACCTACTTTCAACTACTGTTTATGACCTTGCAAAAGCCTTTAACAAGGATGTGGCAACTTTAAGACCCGTTTTTTTAGAGATGATGCAGAAGGGTTATTTTGAGTATGATCCAGACGTGGAAACCTTGAAATTATCACGAAAAGGCTTACACAATTTGGCAGCTTACGGAGCCAGAAAAGACTATGACAATTTTTTGATTCCTTCCTATTACTCTTCAAATACAAAAGATACAACTTCCAATGCGAGTCTGAATCTAAAAGATAATCAATTGATTGTCAGGGGAGTAAAGCAATTTTACCTTTCAGATTCCCTAAACGTTTTCATGGCTCCTTACGACAATATTATCAAAGTAAATAAGGATAGGAACTTCGGAATTAGTGGAGAATTGAAGACGGGTAATTTCCGATTTAGAGGAAAAGATTTATCGTTTAATTATGGAGAATTTAGTGTTAAATTAAATAAAATTGACTCCATTACTTTCGTTCCACAAAAAGAATTATCCAAAAAAGGGCGGATTGAAATTGGAGGAGATTTAAAGTATGAAGCGGGTGTAATTTATATCAACAAACCCGACAATAAATCGGGTCGTCAACGCTTGGTTGAGTATCCTCGCTTGGTCGTGCCTACGGGCGTAACAGCCTATTTCGACCATCCGTATCGGGCAAATGGCGTGTATAATAAGAAGGTATTTTTCAAAGTCCCAAACATTGATTTTGATAGTTTGAATATTAAAGATATTGACTTTGTGGGAACGTTCAATTCAGATGGCATTTTTCCGCCCTTTAAAGAAACGTTGATTTCAATGCCCGATAACTCGTTGGGTTTCAGTCATAAAGTCCCCGAAGGAAAATACAATGTTTACAATTCAAAAACCTTCGTGAAGTTTGACAAACCGCTTTTAATGGATAAACAAGGACTTCATGCCGAATGCGAAATCGATCATTTGACTTCACAAATCCAAGCAAAATATGCACTTTTTACGCTTGATTCAGTAACCGCAAATGGAACTACGGGTATCATTAATGAAGGAACCGTTGGACAATCATATTACACAAAGGTTGATATTAAAAATTACACCCTGAAATGGCAACCCAAATCAGACAGTATGTTGATTGAAGCCAAAGGAAATTCGTTTGACTTTTATGCCGCCAGTTCAAAATTAGAAGGTAAATTATTGGTTCGTCAGACGGGTTTATTCGGTTTTGGAAAAGTGAAACGTCAAGATTCTGAAACGGAATCTAACAATATTAAATTCGGAAAAGAGGCTTTTACGGCGGATTTAGCAATGCTCTCTGTTGGAAACAATTTAAAAGTTTCAAAACCAGCTTTATTGGGTAAAAACATGAACGTAAGTTTTAATTTAGCCACGGGCTTGGTCAATATCAAAACACCGACGAACCTTAAATTAGACGATTCAACGAGTTTATATTTTCCTTATACTGCCTATAAAACGTCCATCAATAGTGCCGAATGGGATATTAACAAAAAGACTATCACGATGAAAGGGGACGTTAAAACCACAACTTTTACATCCATCGAACCCTCACAGGAGGGTCTTTCATTTAATGGTTCAGAGGCTTTGTATGAGATTGATAAACAGTCACTTAACATCAACGGTGTGCCTTTTATCAAGTCGGCAGATGCGAAAATTATTCCTGACAAGGGGGCAGTTTCAATCCGTAGAGATGCTGAAATGCGAGGTTTTTATAATGCTAAATTACAGATTGATACGGTCAACGGCTATCATAATTTAGTGAATGGAAATATTAGGATTATCTCACGGGTTAAGTTTGAAGGTGATGCGACTTATCGCTTCCCGAATTTGGCGGGAGATACCATGAATATAAAAATGGGTAACTTCGATTTCAAAGAATCAATCGTTGATGCTCGCAAGAAAATCAAAGGATATACCACCACCGCAAAGGCAACGGTTGAGCAAACTGATAAATTCCACCTATCGCCGAAAGTGCTTTATCGGGGTGATATTACGATGGTGGCAACCGATAAGAACCTGATGCTCAATGGTTTCGTTCGTCCAGAATACAAAAATCGGGCGGACGTTGTGAATTGGATTGCGTATAAAGGAAATAGTACGGATGATGTAAATATTCAGATTCAGCCCAATATGAAAGGCGACTTGAATGCTCCCATCTACGCAGGTTTACACGCCCGAACCACCTCAATAGGCTTATACACGACTTTCTTAACGAGTAAAGAAGACCCAAAAGACGAAGACATTTTTACAGTGAACGGTCAATTACGGGATATTCCAAAAACTTCTCGTTTTGAGATTGGTCCAGATGAGAAAAATAAGTCGTATGAAGTCAGTCGCTATACGTATGACGATGATAAACGAACGTTGAAATTGGAAGGTAATTTTAATTTCTATAATCCTTCAAATTACATTCAAACGGCTGGTTTTGCCGAAATGCGAGTGGACAGTGGCAAGTATAAATTCGATCAAATGATGGTTTTAAACTTCCCAATGCCCGTGGAAGTTTTGAAAGCAATGGCGGATAAAATCGTGAAAACT
>JANXML010000292.1 GCA_025354645.1 Arcicella sp.
CGTTGTCTGTGTCCTCACAGACGACTGTACTACGAGTTGTCTGTGAGGACACAGACAACGGTAGAGGAGGATACAGACAATTGTAATCAAAAAAGGCTCTCAGAATTATCTGAAAGCCTTTTTTATATTTACATCAACCAACTATTCCCCAGAAATATACCCTTTATCTTTCAAAATTCGCTCCATTAATTTCTTATCATTGTCACTATTAAAAACCGTAAAAGGCAAATAAATAAACTGATATTGCCCCATGTCCAAGACGTAAGCATCTTTATCTTTTCGAGCCGTTTTAATCATATCCCATTTTATAACGCCGCCCTCGGTATCATTTAATTTCATCAAAATCTGACGACTATCAATTTCGTAACGATACTTCTGAAAAAGTTGTTTGTATTGGTCTAATTGCGTTACGCCCGTGAATTGAATCGCCCAGAAAATTACATAAATCAATGCTCCAATAACCGTAATGACATAAATCCAGTAATTTGGATAAACCTTTGTTAAATTCAACACTACATTAATCAAAATCAACGCCAACGGCACAAAAGCCCAATACCATTGTTTTCTGACAAATTGGAGCATATTTAGGGTGATAAATTTATTTTTTTCAAGGGCAAATTTCTTGGTTTTAATCGCTAACGGATTACTTGGAATTGCCTGTTGTACTCGTTTTTGTTGCCCGTGACCTTGTGAAGAGTATCCTTTTGCCATTTTGGTTAATTAATTTTTATGAATTGGACTGCAAAGGTACGAATTAGCGATGATTTATAATAAGAATTTTCAGTTACACACTTAATTTAGCTTTTGTTTTACGTGAAAGTTTGAGCAAATTGCAACAAATTAATCAATCCATGGAATTAGCCCAAAAACAATCAGAAAATCTATTCCAACAAGTTGCTTCCTTGATTGAAGCCGCTCGCCAAACAGTCATCAGACAGACTAATAGCACAATGGTAACGACCTATTATTTGATAGGAAAACAAATTGTTGAAGACGAACAAGGAGGTCTTGAAAGAGCAAAATACGCAAAAGAGACTCTGAAAAACTTAAGTTTTAGACTTAAATTAGAGTTTGGTAAAGGATTTTCAGAAGACAATTTGAGTAATATGCGTAAATTTTTCTTGACATATTCAATTTCCGAGAACGATTCTCGGAAATCACAATTGCCTGATAATCAATCTACTATTATCCAAAGATTCCAACTTGGCTGGTCGCATTACGTTCTTCTGTGCAGAGTAAAAAATGTTGAGGAAAGAAGTTTTTATGAAATTGAGTCCATTAATAACGGATGGGGAATTGATGAATTGAAGCGGCAATTTGATTCAGCCTTGTATGAACGTTTAGTTTTAAGCAAGGATAAAGAGAAAATATTGGCTTTGTCAAAAGATGGACAAATCATCGAAAACCCAAAGGATATTATCAAAAACCCGCTTATTTTGGAATTCTTAGGGTTAGAAGAAAAACCAGAATACTCTGAATCTGACCTTGAGACTGCCATCATTAA
This sequence comes from Arcicella sp., assembly GCA_025354645.1. Classification (GTDB taxonomy): domain Bacteria; phylum Bacteroidota; class Bacteroidia; order Cytophagales; family Spirosomataceae; genus Arcicella. Next base: position 1,505 of record JANXML010000292.1, read on the forward strand.
TCAAATTGAAAAATTTATGTTGGAGTTAGGTAAAGGTTTTTTTTACGGAGGAAGACAAGTAAGATTTACTTTTGATGAGCAACATTTCTTTGTAGATTTGGTTTTTTACAATCGTATTTTGAAATGTTTTGTATTGATTGATTTAAAAATTGGAACCTTAAAGCATCAAGATTTGGGTCAGATGCAAATGTATGTTAATTATTACGACCGCTACGTGAAAGATGAATCAGAAAATTCAACCATTGGAATTATTGTCTGTAAAGATAAAAATGATACAATTGTTGAGATAACGCTCCCAAAAGATAACAATCAAATCTTTGCAAGTCGGTACCAATTATGTTTGCCTTCAAAAGAGGAACTTAGGATATTAATTGAAAACAATAATACTGTCTAATACAGCTTCATAAAAATGGAATTAACTGATAATCAACTCCTCAATCATACCCAAGTTCTTCAAAAAATCAGAAGAATTGCTTTTGAGATTTACGAGAATAATTTTGAAGAAACTCAAATCGTAATTGCGGGCATAAAAGGACAGGGACACGCTTTTGCTAAGAAATTAGCGATAGCTATAAACGAAATTTCAAACATTGAGGCAACCGCCGTTTTGATTGATGTGGACAAAGACGTAACCTACGACAGCCCCGTGGAATTTGATTGCGATGAGCGTTTTTTAGAACATAAAACCATCGTGGTCGTGGATGACGTATTGAATACAGGAAGAACTTTTGCCTATTGTCTTTCGCCATTTTTGAGTATTCCAGTCAAACGAATTCAAGTGGCAGTGATAGTGGATAGAAATTACCGCAGATTTCCAATTTTAGCAGATTATGTGGGATACCAATTATCAACAACCTTGAGTGATTATGTTTCGGTTGTGTTGGATAATGAAGAAGGAATGGGCGTGTTTTTAGGTATGAGATAATAGACATGAATTATAAAGTAATAAAAGTATATTTAAACAAAAACTCCTTTAAAATTAGTTTTAAAGGGGCTTTTGTTTATTTTAAATTGATTTTTAAACAGCTTCAGAACCTGCAAAAGCAACGGCATGGTCATTTTCAACCGAACTTCCTGATACGCCAATTGCTCCAATCATCGCACCGCTTTCATCACGAATTACCACGCCACCAGGGAACGTAATCAAGCCGCCATTTGAGTGTTCAATATTAAACAAAGGCGTGTTTGGTTGTGTGATAGGTGTCAAAGCGGCAGTATCCATATCAAAAAATGCAGATGTTTTGGCTTTTTTATGTGATATGTCAATTGAGCCAATCCACGCTCCATCCATACGAGCAAAAGCAACCATATTTGCTCCCGTATCGACGATACATATATCCATTTTTGTGTTTAATTCCACGGCTTTCACTTTGGCAGCGGCAATAATTTTTTCAGCTTGTGCTAAGGTAATATTCATATTATTTTCGTTTTGTTGATTAATTATAATATTCTGTTTTTCAATGACTTAGCTAAATTTTATCTACTGTAATACATTATAATTGAGGCTTTTTCAATCGTATTTTGCCATAAATAATACCCCACGAGGGCTGGATTTGCGTCTGCATCAAGTCCTAATTTATCGGTTTTTAAAGCATGAACCGTAAAAATATATTGGTGTAATCCATGTCCAACGGGAGGGCAAGGACCGCCAAAACCTTTTGCACCGCCAAAATCTGTTCTACTTTGAATAGCTCCTTTTGGGGCTAAATTTTTAGTAATATTTCCAGCATTTGATACCAATTCATTCATGTTGGCAGGAACATCAAACACTACCCAATGCCAAAAACCGCTTCCAGTTGGTGCGTTGGGATCAAAAACGGTGATGGCAAAACTCTTCGTGCCAGCAGGAGGGTTCTTCCAAGACAATTGAGGGGAGATGTTTTCACCTGAACAACCGAAGCCATTAAATTCTTGCTTTTTGGTGGATTGTCCACCAATTTCATTGCTCTGTAAAGTGAAAGTCTGAGCGAAGGTTTGAACACTTATCAAAGTGACCAAAGCGATAATTAGTTGAAGTTTACGCATAATTATTGATTGATTAAAATTACAATGCAAAATTATGGCTGAGTGACTAATTCAACAATTTTATACGGTTCAATAATTTATGAAAAAGGTTCATTTCAAAATACTACTCGGGTTTATGCCAAATTCTTTTTTAAAAGCGGCACTAAAATTTGATAAGTTTTCATAACCAAATCCTTTGTGTAATTCCGAAGGTAAAAATTCACCTGCTTGTAAAATCTCTTTGGCTTTCCTTAGTTTTTGCGTTTTAAACCACTTTCCTGGGGTTTGATTATAACTTTCTTCAAAATGTCTCTTGAAAGTTGAGATGCTCATATTACAGAGAAAAGCAATTTCCTCAATACTCATTGCTTTATATTTATTATTTTCAATAATTGTTCTAAATGATAATTCATAACCATCATTCAATGAATTTTGAAGAAAAGTAACGAATGAATTTTCATATTTATCAACTAAATAAAGCATAATTTCTTCAAATTTTGCATCCAAAATTCTTCGAGATGATGAATTCTTTAAGCCTAATAATAACTGCAAGGATTTCATAAAAGTATTGATAAAGTCATCTTTTTCGATGGCAAAGCAAGGCACAAAACGCTCAATTTGAGTAGTATTTACATTCACACTTAAATTAAACTTAATCAAAAATTCTCTCAACTTCTGTTTTGAAAAAAATAGTAATATACTTCTGTACTGACGATTATCTAATATTTGTTCCGTCATCAAACAATTACTTTGCATCATCATCAATACCTTACTATCGTCAATTTCAATGGAGGTTTCTGAAAAATAAACTTCCTTGTGTCCTTCCAAAAGAAAGCTAATTACATTTTGCTCCAAAATTATTTTATTACGATTTATTTCAATGTTTGATTCATAATCGTAAAGATTAACTTCTTCGATTTTTTTCGTGAATAAACAAAAAGGCAAATTTTCCATATACTTTGCAGTAAAATTTAAAATTACAAGAAAGTGATTTTGATGAATAACTTCATTCCCACGACTTCATAATTCATACCTAAATTAAAGGTAACTTATTAAATCCATCAACCAATCTGCCTTAAAGAACAGAATCAGAATGGGTAAAACCAGAATAATTGCTAAAAAATATTGCTTTGAATTCAACTCAAACATCTGATTTTCAAGAGGTTCTTTAAAAAATAGATAAAAAGGAATCTTTAAATAAAAAAATAAAGCAATGGCAGTATTCAGTAATCCAAACACAAAAAGTCCTAATAAAATGGGTTGATTAGTGTTCTGATACGTTTCCCACAAAGCTGAAAAAATATTTAGTTTCGCAAAAAATCCTGCCGTCGGTGGAATCCCTGCCAAAGAAATCATCACAATCAATACCATGATTCCGTAGAAAGGATTGAGTCTGCCAAGACCTTTTAGATGTTCGATATTCGATGCATTCGACGCTTCAGTTTGATGTTCCGATTTGTTGGAGAAAACTCCAACAAAGGCAGGTTCTGCATAATCAACTAATAAAAATGCTGCTAAATTCGTGAAAAGTGTGATGATTAAATAGAAAACTACGCTCGTAAGTCCTAATTGCGACATGGTTACCAAGCCAATTAACATAAATCCTGAATGAGCAATCGTTGAATATGCCAATAATCTTTTAGCATTATTTTGCCATAAAGCTGAGAAATTTCCGAACGTAATACTCGCCATTGCCAAAACTGCGGTGATGGTTTGTAGATTGTTGGGTACGGCAGCATACAACCGAATCATTACTAAAAATCCTGCAATTTTGGGAGCTACCGAAAAGAAAGCAACCACGGGAGTTGGGGCAGATTCATACACATCGGGTGTCCAGACATGAAAAGGGGAAGCTGAGATTTTAAAAAGAAACCCGCTGATTGTCAGCACAATAGCCACCGTTGAAGCCACTGAATCAATTTGAGAAAGTCCCCTTGAAAAGTCGGGTGAAGTAATATCTAAAGTCCCAGTCATTCCATAAAGTAACGACATTCCATAGAGCATCACTGCCGATGCCGACGCTCCAAAGAGCATATATTTCAAACCCGATTCTGTACTTTTTTTGGTTTTATTAATCGTTGTGAGAATATAGGACGAAACGGAAACAATTTCAATGGAGAGATAAATCATTAATAAATTAATTGACATCGTCATCAAACAAAGTCCAATCACCATGCTGATTAGAATTGGATAGAACTCGGCAATAAATTTTTTTTTCGTAACGTATATATGTGCAAGAATAAAAACGCTTGAAAGGGCGATTAGACATTTGGATAAAATAGCTTTTGAATCTAAAATCAACATTCTATCAAATAAAAAAGCATCAACATTATTATAAAATTGTTGCACCAATACATACAGAAATATAACCATTGAAATCAAACAAAAAATAAACATTATTGAGTTTGATTGAGTACTATTTTTAATAAATTTTTGTTTATTTTTATAATCGTGGTACAAGATTAAATCAATCAAAATCAATGACAAAAAAGAGGTTGATAGTAGCAGTTCTGGTAGGAGTGCATTAAGACTTTGAAATATTTGATTAAGCTGATCTGGAAGTTTTAAGAAATTTGTCATTATTTTTCTGCATAAGTTTACTTCATTCGACTTTTATTAGTATTTTTGAGTTTCACTCGACTAAAATAGAGAAATGATTAAAAATAATTGGTTTTGGTTTATACAATTTTGTTGCTGGCTTTTCATCGCTATTAATTCCTTAATATATAGTCCCTTATACGATGGTAATACGATGGATAAGGCTATTTATATTTTGGCTTATCTCATCATTGGATTCACGTGTGCTTATTTTTATTGTTCGGTTGTTGAACGCCAGAATCCCGATGAAATTTCTACTTTTCAATTTTTATTGTATCCATTGGTTGGCAGTTGTTTAATCGGATTGTTTTTTACATTTGTAGATTACCTTTTAGGTGGTTTTGAAATTCCTAATTCTTTTTTGTATGTATCAATGTCATATCTCGAAAATATATGGTTTGTAATTCCCTGTTTTTTCTTCTATCATCTTTTCAGGTTTACCGTCATTTATCAAGACAGAAAACAAAGAACACTTATTGCTGAAAATTTATTAGAAATATCTGAATTAGAAAATCTTAAAAAGCAATTAAATCCCCATTTTTTGTTTAATGCGTTAAATAGTATTAAAGCTCTCACACTTTTCGACGGCAAACAAGCTCGTGAATCAATAATTCAACTATCTGATTTATTGCGACTTTCACTTAATTTGGGAGAACTGCAACGAGCAACATTAAGTGAAGAGTTAAAATTAGCTAAAAATTATTTAGCACTCGAAAAACTACGTTTTGATAACAGACTTACTTATGAATTTAATATTCAACCTGATTTGGATAATGTTTTAATTATGCCAATGTCTTTAAATACAATGCTTGAAAATGCAGTAAAACATGGAATAGGGCAACTAAAAACGGGTGGTAAAATTATTATTTCCGCAAATACCGACAAGAATATAGTAACGATAGTGGTTGAAAATTCTGGCTTTTATGATCCCAAACCTAAAAGCGACCAAGGAGGAATTGGTTTAGAAAATCTTCAAAAACGTCTTGCTTTACAGTTCGGTAAAAATGCATCTTTTACCATTACAAATTCAAACAATATGGTTATTTCTACTATTAAAATGCCTTTTTAAATTAAAACAACTTCAAAAGTTCGGCTATGGACAAATTCGTTAAATCGAAAATTAAATGCGGGAATATGCCAAAAATTAAAGCTAAAATTGCCAATGGATAAAGCATAATTTTTTCTATAAAAGTTAAATCCTGCAAGGTTTCTTCAAATTGTCTTACCCAAAATCTCCCAAAAAACATTCTTTGCAAAGTCCACAGAAAATACCCCGCTCCCAACACTAATCCAAACGTTGCTAAACCTGCTAACCACTTAGGAATCAGCGGACTATTGAATGCTCCCATCAACGTAAAAATCTCTCCGATAAATCCCGAAAAGGCTGGTAAACCCAATGATGCAAAGAAAGCAATTGCCGTCATTAACGTGAATAATGGCATCTGACTGGCAAGTCCTTGATATGAATCAATTCTTCTGTCGGATGTTCGAGAATACAACACGCCAACCAACAAAAATAACATTGAAGACAGAATTCCGTGAGAGAACATTTGGTAAATTGCCCCATTGAATCCTTCGCTGGTGAGTGAACCAATGCCCAACAACACAAAACCCATGTGCGAGACCGACGAATAGGCAATCATTTTCTTTAAGTCGTTCATTGCCAGAGCGTTAAATGCTCCGTACAGAATTGACAGTACGCCAAAACCTACAATCCAAACGGCATATTGATTGGCGATTTCTGGAAAAATTGGGTAGGTAATTCTTAGAAAACCATAGCCTCCAATCTTCAATAAAATACCTGCCAAAACCACCGAAACGGGCGTTGGAGCTTCCACGTGTGCATCAGGCAACCATGTATGAAAAGGCACAACGGGTAGTTTTATTCCAAACCCAATCATTAGAAAGATGAACGATAAAGACCTAAGAGATATACCGCCAACTTTGTTTCCCGAAAAAATATTTAACCATGAATCAATCACATAATTGCCTTGATCGGGCATAAAACG
>JANXML010000355.1 GCA_025354645.1 Arcicella sp.
TATTTGTAGGAGTCCAACGGTTTAACACTGCATCGGTTTGTCCAAAAACGCTGTTCATTCCTTCCGAGAAGTTACGAGTATAATTCAATAATTTATTACCCGAAACAAATTGTAAGAAAATCTTTAAATCGAAACCTTTAAAAGTAAAATCATTGGTGAAACTGCCAAAGAATTTAGGTTGTGCCGACCCCAAAATGGTTTGGTCTTCAGCATTAATTTTTCCATCACCATTCAAATCTTGGAACTTGATGTCACCAGGTTTTGTAAGGGTTGATTGATAAACCGTTCCGCCATTCGTTTTAGGTAGAGCATTCGCAGCATCAATTTCTTCCTGATTTTGGAAAATTTTATCCACTTTATATCCTCTGAATGAACCTAATGCTTCATCTTGAGCAATCCAACTACCGAAACCTACGGCGAAAGGATTTCCAAAAATCTTACGAACTCGGTTCTCATTAGCGGAGATGTTGAAATTAGAAGTCCACGTAAAATCCTTAGTTCTTATATTTTCTGTACTTATCACAAACTCAAATCCCTTGTTTTCCATTTCTCCGAAGTTTTGGAGTAAAGTCGTGAAGCCAGACGTAGCAGGAATGTTTACGTTCAACAATAAGTCTTTGGTATATTTTGAATAATAACCCGCTGATAATGTAATTTTATTTTTGAATAAACCTAAATCAATACCAACTTCCGAAGTAGTAGTGGTTTCCCATTTCAAAGTAGGATTAGGGATTTGACTTGGTGTTAAGGCTGCTTGTAATTGATAAGCATTTCCAGAGTTTAGTAACCCACGAGAACCAAAGTTTGGAATTTCTGAATTACCCGTTACCCCGTAACTGGCTCTCACCTTCAAGTCACTTATCACAGTAATATCATCCATAAAACGTTCTTTGCTTACTCTCCAAGCTCCTGAAACAGATGGAAAATAACCCCATTGATTGTCCTTTCCAAAACGAGAAGAAGCATCCGCTCTCACAACACCTTGAATTAAATATTTTCCTTCAAAATCATACGCTAAACGACCATAATAAGAAACCAATCCCCATGAAGATCCATCTGAAATTGCATCCGTTTTTGTGGCTCCTGCACCTACCCTCTTAATTGAATTTCCTGGAAAACCAGTAGCTGAGGCATAAACATAATCGTAAGATGATGTTTGGTAATCAGCTCCAGCCGTTAAGTTAATGTTATGGATGTTGTTAATTGAATGATTATACGTAAAATAGTTTTGAGTACTTAGATTTTGGTTGCCTCCTGACGTGGCGATACCCAAACCATTCACTCCAGAAGCAGCATTCAATGTATTTGGCAAGAATCTGTCATCCTTAAAATTTACTTGGTCAATGTTCCAAGCACTTCTGAATTTTAATCCTTTGATTATATCTACTTCGGCGTTTACACTTCCTAATAAACGTCCAAAAGTTGTTAAATTGTAAGGCTCAAAAGCCGCAGCAACTGGATTTTCAACCGATGAAGAATTGTCTTTTCCATAAGAACCATTGGCAAATCTCGTAGGAATATCTGATGCCATCAAAATAGCCGCACTCAATACGCCATAGATATTATTATCGTTGTTAATACGATTTGAATATCCGTAAGTATAACCCAATGAAGCACCAATTTTCACATTTTTGCTTACTTGATTATCCACGTTTATTCTACCAGTATAACGTTTATAGTCTGAACCTACAATAATCCCCGATTGGTCAAAAATAGACCCTGAAGCAAAGAAAGTGGTCTTATCATTTCCTCCACGGGCTGAAATGTCATATTGTTTAATTGGAGCCGTTCTGAAAATTTGGTCTTGCCAATTGGTACTGTTCGCCTTCGTGGGGTCACTAAAAACATCAACCGTTCTAATATTCCTTCCTTTTTCAGCATCAGAATTTACATAAAATAATTTGCTTGTGGTTGGATCTTGATCAACATAAGCAGTTGCATCATTCGAGAAGAAATAGGCAGCAACATCAGCAGGAGACTTCCAAGTGGCAGTACCCGTTCCGAAGGCAGGCGTTGTGAGTCCGCCTTTTGCATCAAGAACTCCATAACGGTTGATAACTGCTTCTTGCAATAACTTTGTTTCTTCCGCTCCAGAAATACTCTTCAATGTAGTATTATACTTCTGTGAATTACCCATTGAATAATTGAAAGTAATTTGGGTTTTTCCAGCCTTTCCTTTTTTTGTTGTAATTAAAACG
>JANXML010000358.1 GCA_025354645.1 Arcicella sp.
AATAGCCCAATGAGCAAGGAAAGCAACAAGATTATTCCCAACACAATAACCGAAGACATTGGAAAGCCTTTGAAATAGGGCGGTTGATTTACGCCTCGATGCGTGTAATATTGATTCAACATACAATGAGAAATTTACAAATTTAAAAAAACAGGATTTTTGCTAAACCAACCCCAATCAAAATGACCAATGAACCCATCATGACCCCTTGAAGATTTTTGAAAGCCTGTTGGTCGCCTTGTTTATATTTGAAGCCCGTCGAAGTGATACCAATGAGAAAAACTACGCCCGAAATTGCCATGAGTAAGGTAGTAATACTAGCCAGAATGCCACTAATTTCGGTTGCACCCGCTTCCGAAGCGGTTGCCACTTTTGTACCCCAAGATTGGGCATTTAGATTGATGTTGAATAGGATTAGACAAAAAGATAATACAATCTTTTGAATCTTGGTAAGGTTTAATTGCATGAATATTTAAGTTAAATTTGAAAATGAGTTTAGAAAATTACGGTATTGAGTAATAAATATTTCATCATTGAGACCTTTGATTCATTAAATCTGATTTTAAAATTTGTACCACCGAACCAGTAGCTGAAAACCAACCGCCAACTGCCGATAGCCCAAAACCGATTGCTACTTAATCATCGAATCATATTCAATGGTTTCCGTGTGGATTTGGGGGCGGTTGTCGAACCCTTTACCCAAACTGGAAGGATTATCTAAAATGGAATCCTTGTGTTTTGAACCGACGATGAAATAGTCATAAAAAAAGAAAACTAACCAAACGCAAGCCGTTATAATGCAAACCCCTTTTCCGTATGCGTACCAGTCAAATAATAAAATTGAAGAATAAATCATAATTGTATAATTTTGGGTTCGGATGTTTAACGATACAAAACTAATAAATAATTATATAAATATATACAAAACTAATAAAAATGATAAAAAATATTTTACAGTACCACTTTGTATTTTGTACCAAGTACAAAAAAAAGCTCCTTTTGGAAGAGTTACACCCCGATTTTCTAAATCTGACGTACAAGTATTGTTACGAAAATGAATTGGAACTGCTATCCTTAAACATTCGAGACAATCATACCGTAATCATCGAAATCAAAACGGAGTTGAGCAAGGAATCACCGCACATCATCATTGCTAACTTGAAGGCTTTTTTGTTCGGGGAGCTTAAAAAGAAATACAGTTACTTGACCACGAAAACCCCAAGTTTGTGGACTAGAGAGGTTTTTATTCAAACCATTGGGAACAACAATGAAGCCGAAGTCAATGATTTTATTGATAATCAGCCAACGTTGGAAGTGGGAAATAAGAAGTAATACTATTACCCAAAAATAAATTTAGTTAGTTTAGTATAGGTATAATTAATAATATGGCTAATATTTTGTAATTTTGCAGATAGTACCACTTTTTTATATAACTATTAAACTTATGCAGATTGACTTAAAATCAACTCTCCAAACCCGCTTTTCACTCAGCCCCGAGCAGATTGAAGACTTAAAAAGTATTTCGTGTTCCGAAATAATTACGAAACAAAAATCTGTTGAAACACCAACTTTAATCGTCATTGGCGGGCAAGAAGGCAGTTTTAAAGCTAATCTCAAAAAAGTAGCCCTAAAAGAATTGTCCAATAATGTGGTGGTGTTATCAAAGCAAGGGCTAAGAAAATACCATCCCAATTACGCAGAAATTCAAGCCAAATATCCCGATATGTTGCCACAAATCACGGATAATATGGCTAAAATCTTGTTGAGTCACGCTGAAAATCAAGCCATTGAGAAACGGCTCAATGTGATTTTGGAAGCAAGTTTGGGTAATTCAGAAACCATTATTCAGAAAATTACTGAGTACAAAGCCCATCAGTATCAGATTGATTTGCGAGTCATGTCAATTCATAAAATGTTCAGCTATTTGAATTCCGAAGAAATGTATGAACTCGCCATCATCGCTGAAAATCCTAACAGGAATATTTCAAAACAACACCACGACAGAAATTTTGAGGCAGTGGAAGGAACGATGCGAAATATTCAAAAAAGCCAATTATTGGATAAAGTTCAGGTGTTTAGGGCTGAAATTCAGGATAAAAAGGGTACTTTGGAGCCTAAAATTGTAACATTGACCTCCGATATAAATGAATTTGTAACGCCTTTTTTACAAGCAAGAAATAGAGATTTTAGCGATGTTGAAACCATATTTCTGAAATCCAAAGCCCAAAGTGTATTGAATATGAAAATCAAAAGAGAAGCTAATTTTTTAGAAAAAGTACGTTTTGATGCAAACTTCAAATTTATTTTGGAGGGCAAAGGGATGAATGGTTTACGGAAGGAAAAAAATGTTTCAAAAGTTCAATAAAAACAAACCAATAAAGTTATGAGCATTTACGAATTTGAATCGTTGGAAGAAGGAATTTATCCAATTTTATTAAAAAGACAAAGCAATGGATTTGACGCATTCACTTGTGATTTAGTGGTTAAAAACAACGATGCCAATAAATTTGAGCGATACCTAAGAGAATGTAATAACGACAATAAAATCATTTGTCAGATTGAGGTTTTAGGACCTTTGCAGTTTGACTTAACTTTCAATAATTATGGGTTCGAGACGAAATTTGGGTTATTAGCGGATGATTTCAATTTGGTTTTTGAAGGATAAAATCCTGATTATTAACCGTTTAGAGTGCTGAATGGAATGATAAATTCATGCCTCACATGAATCGAAATGCTTGAAAAAAAACTTAAATTTTCGTACCTTTGTATCAATAAAATCTCTCAAACTTAATTCAATAAACCTATGTTCAAATCCGATTATGTCCTCACTGAATTGCTCAACAGCCAACTTAATCAGTTGAGAGTTCACTACGCCCTTCAAGGCAATCAAGCCAAATGTCTCGAAATCATGGAGGCTCAGAAGCCCGAAAATTTCTTAGCGGGGCGAGAAAAGAAAATGGAATTATTGGCTCAGTATCAACCAGCATTTGAGGTATGTTTGAACCCATAATTGCGGAACTGAAAGAACGGTTCACGGTTGATGCCATTCAGCTTGAAAAACTAAAAGAACAAGCCATTGCTATTGAAATTGAACTTTATGGCATTAAGCCCGCTGAGAATCCCAAGCTGATTGTTGTGGGTGGGCAACCAGGAGCGGGGAAGAGCGATTTACAGAAATTTGGCGAATTGGAATTAGCATCAAATGTGGTAGTGCTATCAACCGATGTGTTGCGTTCGTATCATCCCTACGAAAGAGAAATCAAGCAAAAATACCCCGAATATTATCACACATTAACCGTTGATTTGGCTCGGATACTACTCATCAATTTAGAAAATTATGCCCTTGCTAATAAAATGAATGTGATTTTGGAATCGACTTTGGGAAATTCGGAAGTTATGCTTCAAAAAATTAATAAATATCGAAAAAATGACTACCAAATTGATTTGAAAGTCATTGCCGTCAATGAATTGGTTAGTTATTTGGGTGCGGAAGACCGTTATGAAAATATGATTTTGTTAGAAAAAAGTGGGCGAATGGTGTCTAAACAAAACCATGACCAAAATTA
>JANXML010000359.1 GCA_025354645.1 Arcicella sp.
TGTTTTAATGCTAATGATTTGGGCGTTTCTAATGCCTATGACATTCGGAAATATGCGTATTTAGATCTTTTTGCGGGAGCTTTTGGGCATACGTATGGATGTCATGATATTTGGCAATTTTACTCTCCTTATCGTCCCGCCGTCAATAATCCACACGTTTATTGGCAAGAAGCCCTTGAATTACCCGCCGCCAATCAGATGAAATTTGTAAGGAAATTGATGGAATCTCGCCCGATATTAGACCGAATTCCCGACCAATCTATCGTCGTAGAAAACAATAATTCACCCGCCGAAAGAATTCAAGCGACCCGTGGAAATGATTATATTTTCGTGTATTCAGTCGCAGGAAAGCCTTTTACGGTGAATTTAGGGAAGATTTCAGGAACGACTTTAAATGCTTTTTGGTATGACCCTAAAACGGGCAAGAGCAAAGAAATGATGACTTTTGAAAATAAAGGCACAAAGCAATTTATGCCCCCTTCAATGGGTTATGGCAATGATTGGATTTTGGTGATTGATGATGCGGGGAAAGGATATAAACCCTTATAAATTCTACCCAACTCTCGGGCAACGTTTAAACTCCTTCGTTCTATCAAAAAGATAACGATAGGTTATAAATTCTTTGTCTCGGGTTGTACCTAATTGCGACACAAAACGGTTCATTTTTGGGTTAAAATCTCCTACCCAATTCATGTCAATTGTTTCGTATTGATAATGCGGATTGTCTCGCCCAGCCTGACGAAAACGCAAAGCAATTGCCGACTCAATGCCCTTGCCCTGAAAGTCTGGGACAACGCCAAAAATTACGCCGCAGGTACGAGTAATGACTCCCCGTTGCAACAAAAGCCAAAATTTTAGCTTCTCCCAAATTCCAAATTTACCTTCTAAGTGCTTGACAATCTGATTAATATCTGGAATAACGATAAAAAATGCAATCGGACGCTCCCCTGCGTAGGCAAACCACGTAAGTTGCTCGTCAATGATGGGTTTCATCGTGTTTACCAAACTTTGAGCCTGTTCAGCATTCATTTCTTTTACGCCTGGAAATTTTGCCCAAGCTTCATTGAAAATCGTTCTGAAATCCTCTCCGTATTTAATTAATTTACTCTTTTCGATACTCCTAAAACTATAATCTGGATTGGCGTAAACCTTGCGAGCTTTGTCCTCCACAGTATCCAAAACCGAAGCCGCTCGAATCGGGGAAACGTATATATATTGTTGAAAATAATCTTTGAAACCGTAGTTCTCGAAAAACGAAATATAATACTGTTTCGTCCACGGCATTTTGTAAGTTGGTTCGTATTGCCAGCCCTTAATCATCAAGCCCCAAAAAGCATCTCTTTCGCCAAAATTAATCGGACCATCCATTGCTTCCATGCTTTTGGATGCTAACCAGTTTTTACAAGTTTCAAATAATAGAAAAGCTACCGATTCGTCCTCAATACACTCAAAAAAGCCCATTCCACCAGTGGGGTGATCTTCTTTGTTGGCGGTTTCATGATTAATAAAAGCCGCTACCCGCCCGATGGTTTGTCCCTCAGCATCCTGCAAAATCCAGCGAATAGCCTCCCCGTGTTTAAAATATTTATTCTTCTTTGGGTCGAAAGTATGCTCCACATCTTGGTCGAGCGGACGAATCCAATTAGTGTCCTCGGCGTACAGTTTTACGGGTAATAAAAGAAAATCTTGTTGAAGTTTTTTATCGTCAGCGACTTCTAAAATGGTCATTATGATTGAAGGGTTATTTTTCTGTAAAGATAGGGGATTTTGTTTGATGCGGTTCTATCTCCAAATTATCAAGGAAATGCTTTTTAGATTTAAACCTCTCTGATTCCATCATAATTTATTATTTTTGTGAAGTAAAGCAAATCTTAGCGAGATGATTGATAAAGCACTTGTCATAAAAGATTTTACGGAAACCATGAAAAACCATTATGGCGACCGCCTATCGAAGATAATTCTCTACGGTTCGTATGCCCGTGGAGATTTCAACGAAGAATCGGATATTGATTTTTTGGTGTTGCTGAATGATGAGGAGGTGAGGGCGAATAAAGAGATTTTGAGCATTGGGGATAAATTGTATGATTTATCCGTATCTTTTTTAACGATGATTTCCGCTAGGGTAATTCCGCAATTTCAGTATGAAAAATATGACAATTTATTTTTTCGGAATATTAAAAAAGATGGACTTATAATCTATGGATAACGATTTAGCAATATACTTCCGAAATGCAAAAGATGAACTGGATTGTGCCAAGAACTTAGCCAATAATGGCTTTTATCGTGGGTCTGTTAATCATTGTTATTATACGTGTTTGTGGCTTGTGAGAGGTTTATTGACTGAAAAAGAAGTATTTACAAAATCTCATAACGGAGCAGCAATGCTTTTTTATGAACATTACGTTAAATCAGGAGATGTTCCAAGAGAAATGGCTTCTATCGTCAAAAAATTGCTTGACGAACGCCAAGAAGCCCAATATGATGTCAGGAGTAATTTTACCAAAGAAGACGTTGAAGAAGTGATTATATTGGCAGAAACCTTTTTTGATTTTATTGAAAGCAAATATAATTCGTCAGAAACCAAATATTAGCAAGATGGTCGATAAAGCACTTGTCATAAAAGATTTTACGGAAACCATGAAAAACCATTATGGCGACCGCCTATCGAAGATAATTCTCTACGGTTCGTATGCCCGTGGGGATTTCAACGAAGAATCGGATATTGATTTTATGGTGTTGCTGAATGATGAGGAGGTGAGAGCTATAAAAGAACTTTTTAATACCAATGATGAAGTTTATGATTTAACACTTAAACACGACATCTTGGTCTCTATGTTCGCAACTTCAAAAAAGAAATTTGAGCTTGCAACAAAAGCATTTTATCAATTTGTTAAAAAAGAAGGTATTGTAATTTATGAATGAAAATATTAAAGAAAGTCTTGATTTGGCCTTAGATACTTTTGATAATCTGTCATTGCGAGGTACGAAGCAATCTGTCAGCTTATGGGAAGAGGTTTTCAAATACTATTACATTAATCATACAGATTGCTTCGTGCCTCGCAATGACAACGACTATAAATTATTTTAAAGATAAAGTCCCACAAATGGTAGAAGAATTTATCAATTTTATAAAAGAAAAATATCAAGAGAATGAATAGCTAACTTGTTGATTATCAACGATTAAAACCTCAAAAATCAGTAATAAATGCAGCCATTAAAAATATACAATACCCTCATTCGAGAAAAAGAACTTTTTACCCCTCTGAACGCCCCGCACGTGGGGATGTACGTATGTGGACCAACGGTTTATAATTACGTCCACTTGGGTAACGTCCGCACGTTCATGACTTTTGATGTACTCAATCGTTATTTGACGCATATTGGTTACAAAGTTCGTTACGTCCGCAACATTACGGACGTTGGGCATTTGGTGGGCGATGGCGATGAAGGCGAAGACAAAATCGGGAAAATGGCGAAATTAGAACAACTCGAACCAATGGAGATTGTCCAACGCTATACAAACGATTTTCATAAGGTTTTGGAACAATTTAATTTCATTCCACCAAGTATTGAGCCTTCGGCAACGGGGCATTTGGTGGAACAAATCGAAATGACTACTACGCTGATTAACAAAGGATTAGCTTATGAATCAAATGGATCGGTATATTTTGATATTGCCAAATACAACGAACAAGGCGGTGAATACGGTAAACTTTCGGGACGTATTTTGGATGATTTATTAACTGAAACTCGTGAGTTAGACGGTGTTGGCGAAAAACGTAGTCCACTTGATTTTGCCCTTTGGAAAAAAGCCGCTCCCGAACATATTATGCGTTGGAATTCACCTTGGGGCGAGGGATTTCCAGGTTGGCATTTGGAGTGTACTTGCATGAGTACCAAGTATTTAGGAGCGAGTTTTGATATTCACGGAGGCGGAATGGACTTGAAGTTTCCTCACCACGAATGCGAAATTGCCCAAGCCAAAGGAGCAAATAACCGTGAGCCAGTACGTTATTGGATGCACTCGAATATGCTGACCGTGAACGGACAAAAAATGTCTAAATCGCTCGGAAATTCTTTTCTGCCTGCCGAACTTTTTGCGGGTTCACATCCGTTGTTAGAACAAGCGTATAGTCCAATGACGGTACGGTTTTTCATGTTGCAATCTCAGTACAGAAGTACGCTTGATTTTTCTAATGATGCCCTTAAATCATCCCAAAAAGGCTATAAACGCTTGATTAATGGATTAAGAATTATTAAAAATATGAAATATATTGCCGATGATTCCGTTGAAATTGACGAAAAGCAAATTTCAGAAATTGAGAAAGGAATTCAAGGATGTTATGACGGATTGAATGATGATTTGAACACTGCCGTAACGATTGCGGGATTGTTTAATCTCTTGAAAAAAATTAATCAATTATACATGGGACAAGTGCAAACAGCACAAATTGGAGAGGTTTCTTTCAATAATTTAAAACAAAAATTCACCTTAATTATTGAGGATATTTTGGGAATTTTGGAAGAAAAAAATACTTCAATCGAAGCTCTTGCTCGAGGAATGTTATCGCTTTATAAAGAATACAAAGAAGCTAAACAATACGATAAAATTGACGAAATCAGAAGCTATTTTAAGGCTAATGGCTTAGTAATCAAGGATATGAAAACTCGTATTGATTGGGCTTATGAAGAATAGTTGTGATTTAGTGATTGGTAAGTTGTGATTTAAAATCGGACTCCAAAATCACAACTCACTAACTCACAACTCACAAATAATCAAAAATGAGAACACCTAACTTAACGCCTATTATTAAGGCAATTATTATCATCAACATCATCGTTTTTGCGGTTCAATCAATCAATCCGCAGTATGATAGAATGATTGTTTCGCTGTTGGGTTTGCATTATTTTACTTCCGAACAATTCATCCCAACTCAATTGGTGACTTATATGTTTGTGCATTCAAACATAGGGCATATTTTCAGTAATATGTTAGGTCTATTTTTTTTAGGACCCATCTTAGAAATGTTTTGGGGAGAAAAACGATTCCTGATTTTCTATTTAATAACTGGAATTGGGGCAGGAATTCTTTACATGGGTTTGAAATATTATGATTTTTCAACTCTTGAAGAAGTGACACGAGCGTATATTCTTAATCCTGATTTAACGAAATTTCAAAATTTACTATCAAAATTCTATTCAGAAGGAATTCCATCAAATGTTTATGGAATGTTATCAGACCAAAGCAACGTTACGCTCAAAGAATCCGTCTTTATAGCAGAAGAGAGTTTGAAGGCAGTTTTAAACACACCCATGATTGGGGCTTCGGGAGCGGTTTTTGGCATTATGGCGGGTTTTGGATTATTGTTTCCTAATACAGAATTGATGCTTTTATTCTTTCCATTTCCCATTAAAGCCAAATATTTTGTGACTTTCTATGCCCTTTACGAAATCTATGCGGGACTTAACAAAATGCCTGGCGATAATGTTGCCCATTTTGCCCATATCGGAGGTATGATTTTTGCTTTTATTTTAATAAAAATTTGGGGAAAGAAACGAGATAGTTTTTATTAAAAAATTTGTACCTTTATTACGTAACTTTTTACGCTTCAAAACGTTATCTTAGTACAAAAATTTGATGTTTTCTAAACCAAACATCGAAGCGGAACGCCGCCCGAACCAAATATAGAACATCGAAATAATGAATGGGATTTTAGATGACTTTAAAAATGCTTTCTCCAAGCGAAACAACGGTTTAATTCAGCTAATCTGGTTGAATGTGGCGGTTTACGTAGTCATGTTAATATTCTTGATTACAGCCACCGTATTTTTCAAAAGACCTGATATTTTTGAGAATGTACTTTCTTATTTCAGTCTCACGCCCGCCATGGGCACATTTCTTTTTCGCCCTTGGACAATACTTACTTATTCTGTTTTTCATGCTGTCAATCCTATTTCGCACTTACTGCCAAATATGTTGATGTTGTATTGGTTTGGGGCAATTATTCAAGAGTTTTTGGGAAGTCGTCGATTAATAAATTTATATATTTTGGGAGCCATTTTTGGCGGAGCCTTAGCCTTAATTGCCTTTAATTTTATTCCTTTTTATCAAGGAGCAATCAATACAACCATCATCGGAGCATCGGGAAGTGTGATGGCAATTATGTTTGCCGCCGCCACTTTAATGCCTGATTATACCTTCTTTTTGTTCTTAATTGGACCCGTCAGAATTAAATATATTGCCTTTTTCTTCTTTTTAATTTCTTTGGCAGGAGCTATCGGCACAAACGCTGGCGGGGGAATTGTCCACATGGGCGGAGCTTTATTGGGTTATTTATACGTAAAACAATTGCAAGCGGGCAGAGATTGGGGAACACCCATTGATGCCATCATTGAATTTTTTCAAAATCTTTTTAAACGCACTGAAAAACCTACGATTAAAGTGGTTCACCGTCAGAAAGAATCTATGTATTCAAACACGCCCGCAAGCGTTGGAGGTTCTTATCCAGACGATGATGAAGTGGATGAAATCTTAGACAAAATTTCTCGTTCGGGCTATGAAAGTTTGACGAAGGAAGAAAAGCAAAAGTTGTTTAAGGCTTCGCAGAAGTAAATTAGGGGTTGGGGATTAGGATTCAGGGGTTAGGGATGAAGCAGAAAGTGATTTATAATTTCTATAATGACGATTTCATTATCTAATCATGAATAATCTTATCATAAAATCATATCAAAAACAAATCAGTGAATCAACAACGCAAGAAGAAAAACTTGCGATTGCTTCACGTTTCCATGAATACGTCCGTACATTATCCAAAGAGGAACGAGAAGAATATAAGATAAATACCAAGGCTTCAATTCGTAGTAAGACAGAAGTAATGGATAAATTAATTGCGGCTTATGAAACTATGAAGGAAGATGCTTTGCATTTTGCATAGATTATAGAAATCTAATTTTAAAAAAGGCTTTGAATTTTACAATTCAAAGCCTTTTTGCTATTTTTGGGTAATCCCATTCCATTTTTAATAAAACCCACCCATGAAATTATCAAAAACCCTCGTAATTCTCTGGATTTTAAGTATTTCCACTACACTTTTTGCCCAAAAAACATTCATTTCTTCTTCTCCAAATCATGCCATTATTTTGAAGGTAAATATTACCGAAAATGGAAATATTAGCTATTCTTCTTCCTACAAAAACAAAATCATTATTGAACCTTCTTTGCTTGGTTTTTCGTTAAATAAACCTAAAATTATGCTCAATACATTTGATTTTATAAGTGTCGATTCTATCAATATTGATGAAACTTGGAAACCTGTTTGGGGCGAAGTGAGTAGTATTAGGAATAATTGTAAGGAACTGAAAATCAGACTAAAAGATAAAAATAATGCCTTAAATCTCTTGAATATTGTTTTCAGAATCTTTGATGATGGGTTTGGTTTTAGGTATGAATTTCCACAAGAATCTGCCCTCAAACATTTTATCGTAGGCGATGAATTGACACAGTTTAATTTGGCAGGAAATCACAAAACTTTCTGGATTCCTGGGGATTATGACACCAACGAATATCTCTACAATACCACCAAATTAAGTGAAATTGATGCCCTCAAAGCGGCACAAAAGGAGAAAGATATTGCCCTCCAATCGCTCATTGGCACAAACACCGTCCAAACCCCTTTGATGATGAAAACCGCCGAGGGAATTTACCTCAATATCCACGAAGCGGCTTTGGTCAATTACCCCGCCATGAATTTGACTTTGGATAAAAAAACCTTCACGTTTACTTCACATTTAGTACCCGATGCTGTGGGAAATAAGGCATATTTGCAAGCCCCATTTCAAACGCCTTGGCGGACGATTGTTATGAGTGATAAGGCAACAGAAATTTTAGCTTCCAAGATGATTTTGAACCTCAACGAACCTTCAAAAATTACGGATGTTTCGTGGATCAAACCTCAAAAATTTATCGGAATGTGGTGGGAAATGCACGTGGGAAAATCTAATTGGTTTAAGGAGGGAAATAAGCATGGAGCAAATACTGAAAATGTAAAGAAATACATTGATTTTGCCTCTCAGCATGGTTTTGACGGGGTTTTGGTAGAAGGTTGGAATGTAGGATGGGAGGATTGGTTTGGGAATTGGAAAGAAAATGTGTTCGATTTTATTACGCCATACAGCGATTATGATCTTGATTTGCTGACGGATTATGCCAGACAAAAAGGTGTAAAAATCATCATGCACCACGAAACCTCGGGGTCGGTTACGAACTATGAACGTTATTTCGACAAAGCCTATCAGTTTATGAAAGACCACAACATGAATACTGTCAAAACGGGTTATGTCGGGCGAATTATTCCCCGAGGCGAACACCATGATAGTCAGTGGATGGTCAATCACTATCAGCGAGTAGCGGAGAAAACCGCCGAGTATAAAATCATGGTGGAGGCTCACGAACCTGTGCATCCAACGGGCTTGCATCGTACCTACCCAAACTGGCTCGCCAATGAAGCCGCCCGTGGCAATGAATTTAACAATGCTCCCACGCTGGGGCTTGTGCCTGAACACGAAACCATTTTGCCTTTTACCCGACTAATGGGCGGACCGATGGATTATACCCCAGGATTTTTCCATTTTCAGTTGAATCAATACGATGCCTCACGCACGACTCAAGTACGCACAACGCTTGCAAAACAGTTGGCTTTGTACGTTACGATGTACAGTCCACTGCAAATGGCGGGGGATTTTCCAGAAAATTTTGATAAATATATGGATGCTTTTCAATTTATCAAAGACGTTGCCGTGGATTGGGACAGTACCAAAATCTTAGAAGCTGAACCAGCGGATTATATCACCATTGCCCGCAAAGCCAAAGGGAAACCGAACTGGTTTTTAGGAGCAATTACCGATGAAAATAGTAGGAAAACGAGCTTGAAATTAGATTTTCTGGACGATAACACCAAGTACGAAGCCACCCTTTACCAAGATGCCGAAAATGCTGATTGGCAGAACAATCCAGCGGCTTATAAAATTGTGAAAAAAGTTGTTACTAATAAAGATACACTTGATTTAAGTTTGGCGAAGGGAGGCGGTTGTGCGGTTAGTTTTGTGAAGTTATAAATGAGTTGAATCCCCAGAAAAAATCGTAATTTTGTATCAAGATACATTTCAAACATTTTCAAAAATCCATAGTTATCTATTTACACTCTTCGACAATTAAATTCCCATGAAAATCACCCCTGGCAAATTATTGGCTCAAATTAACTCCCCCGAGGATTTAAGGAAGCGAGACCGTTCAGAATTACTCCAAATTTGTGATGAACTTCGTCAATACATCATTGACGACGTTTCTGTTTTTGGGGGTCATTTTGGGGCTTCTTTGGGCGTGGTTGAGTTGTCGGTGGCTTTACATTATGTATTTAATACGCCCGATGACCAAGTAATTTTTGATGTGGGTCACCAAGCCTACGGACACAAAATCTTGACGGGCAGACGTGATAATTTTCATACAAACCGCCTCTATGGTGGAATTTCAGGGTTTCCGAAACGCAAAGAAAGTAAATACGATGCTTTTGGGGTTGGACATTCTTCAACTTCCATTTCGGCGGCTTTGGGAATGTCGGTGGCTTCACAATATAAAGGAGAAAAACACCGTCAGCACATTGCCGTAATTGGCGATGGTTCAATGACGGCGGGCATGGCATTTGAGGCAATGAATCATGCGGGAGCAATTCCCAACAACATGATAATTATTTTGAATGATAATTGCATGGCAATTGACCCAAATGTGGGGGCTTTGAAAGAATATTTGATTGATATTACGACTTCTCACACCTACAATCGTGTGAAGGATGAAGTCTGGAATTTGTTGGGTAAAATGTCTAAGTTTGGCAAATCTGCCCAAGATATAGTTTCTAAAATTGAAAATGGTTTGAAGGCTACTTTATTACAACAAAGTAATCTTTTTGAATCATTAAATCTTCGTTATTTCGGTCCGATTGATGGGCATGATGTTGAATATTTAACTACCGTTTTAAACGATTTGAAAGACATTCCTGGTCCTAAAATCTTGCATTGCATTACCACAAAAGGCAAAGGATATGCCCTTGCCGAAAAAGATCAAACGCTGTGGCATGCTCCTGGAAAATTTGACAAGATTACGGGCATCATCAAAAAAACGGTTTTCACAACGCCACAAGCCCCAAAATACCAAGATGTTTTTGGAAATACTCTCGTAGAATTAGCGGAACAAAACGCAAAAATTATGGGTGTTACGCCCGCTATGCCTTCGGGAAGTTCGTTGAATATCATGATGAAAGCCATGCCCGACCGTGCTTTTGATGTGGGTATTGCCGAACAACACGCTGTAACGTTCTCGGCAGGAATGGCAACGCAGGGTTTAACGGTTTTTTGTAATATCTATTCCACTTTTATGCAACGGGCGTATGACCAAGTAATTCATGATGTAGCAATTCAGGAATTACCCGTTATTTTTTGTTTAGATAGAGCAGGATTTTCTGGTGCTGATGGACCAACGCACCACGGAGCGTATGACCTTGCCTACATGAGATGTATTCCAAATATGATTGTCTTTGCACCAATGAATGAAAAGGAGTTGCGAGACATTATGTTTACTGTTTCCCAAGATAATTTCAAAGACTTAAAATCTTGTATATCAATTCGTTACCCTCGTGGAGAAGGCGTGATACCTAATTGGAAAACGCCTTTTGAATTGATGGAAATTGGAAAAGGACGAAAAATAAAAGACGGTGAAAATGTAGCGATTTTGACACTCGGACACATCGGAAATTATGCCGTGACAGCCTGTAAAATACTTGAAAAAGAAGGTATTAATCCATCCCATTACGATATGCGTTTTGTGAAACCTTTGGATGAAGTAATTTTACACGAAATTTTCCAGAATTATGAGAAAGTAATCACCGTGGAAGATGGTTGTATTCAAGGAGGATTTGGTTCGGCTGTTGGTGAATTTATGTTAGATAATGGTTATTCAAACCAACTAAAACGCCTTGGAATTCCTGATAGAGTGGTTGAACACGGTGAACAAATTGAACTGCACCGTGAATGTGGTTTTGACCCAGAAGGTATTGCTGAGGCGGTTAGATTGATTCTGGGAACGGTTAAAACGAAACAAAAATCGGAAGATATAGCTTTGATATTGAATTAATTATAAAATAAAAACATCTCAATAAATACACTCAATTATTAGTTTGGCTAATTCTAAACTTAAAATAAAATGGCATTATTTTTGGATTATGTATTTTTTTTTAATTATTTAGCGTTAATTACTTAATAACATTAAAAATTTAAATCATCATGGCAGCAATAATCTTATCTATATGCATACTTTTGATAGCATTGATAGCTCTTGCTATCACAATAGAAGAATTATTTTTTGATGATAATTCTTCTACTTACTCAAAAAATAGTTTGCAGCACTCTTAATAATTGCTGGTAAAAATTGTCCAACCACGTAAGTAACAAATCCGATTGCAATTGTAATTAATCCTTTTTCTACAAACTGTTTCATAAGTTTGTTATTTGCTTCTTTTATAGATAAAATAGAATTTTTATCCCCCTTAGTAAGATTAATAGTTGGTAATTGTCTGAACTTAAAAATAGTTCTGTCAATAATTCTATTTGCGTAAAACTGACTTGTAATTAGACAAACATAAGTTATGCGAATTACGGGTTAAAAATCAAGTAAAAGTAGGACAGCCGCAACCAATTTAGCGTAAATATGGACGAATAGTCCATTTTCAGACCTGACTTTTGAGGCAATGTGAATATTTGTTTTTTGTTGAATCCAATT
>JANXML010000146.1 GCA_025354645.1 Arcicella sp.
TAGGGCTTTTAACCAAAATACTGCTTGTTTAAATAAAGGCATAAAATCCAACCAAATTCCCACTATAAAAGCAAAACACCACGTTTCGCACACCAAAACCACAACCAAAATCCTACCACAATCCAACTTTGCACATTTAAACTTTTTCGCAACTCCCTAAAAATCAACAAATTAGCCGTTTCCAATTTCACGTTTGGTAAGATGCCCTAATATAATCATTCTTATATTGGCTATCTAATTAAATTAAAAAATGAAAAATAATTCATTATCAAGCGAGGGAATCAAGCATATCATAACAACTGAAATGCCATATATTAATCTTGATAGTCCTCATGTGAAAGAGCAAATTGAGAAAGGAAATCGAATAATTAAAAAAATCAAAAATACTTCTTTATTAAGCGTCTGATTTCAAAAAGCAATCACGAGTAAAGTAAAAGGTTTTCCGAAATAACATTTGGAAAACCTTTTTTATTTTTACCGTACAAAAGCCATCGCCACGCCACCATCAACGTTCAAAACATTTCCTGTTGATTTACTCAAAAGCCCACCCACGAAGGCAAAACAGGCATTGGCGATATCGTCTGGTAAGATTGATTCTCCTAATAATGTACGTTTTGCGTAATAGGCTGGCAACTCTTCTACCGTGATTCCATACGCTTTTGCACGACCTTCTGCCCAACCACCCGCCCAAATATTTGAGTCAGTAATTACGGCATCTGGATTCACTACGTTTACTCTGATTTTATCCGCTCCCAATTCAGCCGCATTCAATCTTGAAAGGTGCAACTGAGCCGCTTTTGCTGAACCATAACCCGCATTGTTGGGTCCTGAAACCAAGGCATTTTTACTAACAATATTCACAATATCACCGCCAAATCCTTGTTTTTTCATCACTTCAACGGCGGCTTGTGTTACGAAGAATTGCCCTTTTACCAAAATATCATACAATTTATCCCAATCTTCCAAGGTATGATTTTCGATGGTTTTTGAAATACTGATTCCTGCATTGTTGACGATAATATCAACCCCACCAAAAGCCAAAGCCACTGCATTCATTGCCGACGAAATACTCTTGGCATCGGTTACATTCAACAACGTTGTAGCGACAGCATCTTTACCAAATTTCTTAATAAATTCTTCCTTTGCACCCGCCAAACGCTCTTCGTTAATATCGTTCAAAATCACGCAAGCACCCTCTTCGGCAAACTTTTTGGCAATGGCTTTTCCAATACCTCCTGCAGAACCCGTAACCATCGCTACACGCCCAGAAAGGGCTTTTGGCTTAGGTTGGCGTTGTAATTTTGCTTCTTCCAATAACCAATATTCAATATTGAAAGCCTCTTGGCGGGGCAATGCGGTATATTCAGAAATCGCCTCCGCTCCTTTCATTACGTTAATAGCATTGATATAATATTCAGAAGCCAAACGAGCCGTATTTTTATCTTTTGAGAAGGTAAACATTCCCACACCTGGGTACAAAATTACCACAGGATTTGGGTCACGCATGAAGGGCGAGTTTGGGTGTTTACAAGTTTCATAATATTGTTTATAGCCTTCTCTGTATTCCGAAAAAATAGTATCAAGGTATGTTTTGCTCTCATCTGTCAGAGTTGAAGGAAGGCTTCGCTCAAAGCGAAGCCTTCCTTGATTGATTACTAAGGGAGCGATTTTAGTACGCAAAAAATGGTCAGGACAAGAGGTTCCAAGCGGAGCAAGTTTTTCTAAATCATTGGAATTGATAAATTCCAAAACTCGAGCATCGTCCGTGAAATGCCCAATCATTGGTGCTTTCGGCTTTCGGCTATCGGCTATCGACTTTGAGCATAATCCTCTTAGAATCGGAGCAATTTTAGCCGCTTTTTCATGCCTTTCTTCTGAAGAAAGAGACGTTATTTTTTGTCCTCCAAATATATTTTTATAATTACTCTCTAAATATTCAGCACATTTTTCAATGACATCAAGCGTATTCACGTAGCTTTCAAAGGCAGTATCCCCCCAAGTGAAAAGTCCGTGCGAACCCAGCATGATTCCTTTCAATTTTATGCCTTTTGTTGCAGCTTCGTTTAGGCAAGTACGCAATTGCAAACCCAAATCGAATCCTGGACGTTGCCAGCCAACCCAGCCGATTTCTCCGTTGAATAATTCTTCGGTAATTCTTGCTCCGTCTTTTGCCGCTGCAATGGCAATTGCCGCATCTGGGTGAAGGTGGTCGATATGTTTAAAGGGAAGAAAACCGTGCAAAGGCGTATCAATGGAAGGAGCTTTTGAGGCTAAATCAAAGATGCAATGATTGAATAATTCGACCATAATGTCCTCTTTTTCAATGCCTTGATATACATTTTCCAAAGCCAAAAGTCTGTCCATATACAAAGCAGCACAGCCCGATTTGGTCAAAGTTCCGATGTCGCCACCAGAGCCTTTTATCCACATCACTTCAACATCCTTGCCCGTGAGGGGGTCTTTATCAGTAATTTTTACGGATGTATTTCCTCCACCATAATTTGTCAATCGAAGGTCTGCCCCTAAGAGGTTTGAACGGTAGATAAATAAATCTACTTCGTCATGAATTTGAGCCGCTTTTGTGTTATCCCAAAGATAGGATACGTGTTTGTAGTTCTTCATATTTTTTGATTTGTCATGATGCAAAACTAAAATTTCGACCTACTGAAACCGTCCTGTACTATCATGTTAGATTTTAGGAGTATGGAGTAAAATGAATTTGGGGATTATAGTATAATTTTCAATATTTTTAGTAATTTAATCCTATAATTTGGTAGATATTTTATAAAATACTACCTTGTATTTAAACAAAATAAATTATGCAAAAAGTCTTCATTATTGTTTTATTTTCAATACTTTGTTTCACTGCAAAAGCTCAACAAATTTTTGTGAATGGACAAAATCTTACCACCTTAAAAAACATTAGTTACATTACCGTAAAAGTGCAAAAAACATGGATGGCAACTCGTTTTTCAGCTTTTTTGGATTACGGACAGGGATCATCTGACAGTCAGCAAGAAATGACGGATGCCAATAAAAAACCCTTATTTTTCAAAAGTAAAGTGGAGATTTTTAACCTCTTAGACCGCAATGGTTGGGATTTAATTGATTCTTACGAAGAAACTAAGGATAGTAAAGTTTTTATTTTGCATATTTTTCGGAGGAAGAAGTAAATTGATTTATTTCAGTAAAAATTTTACTGATTATCCTTATAAAACAAGGATACAGAAGCGATAAATATTGCTTAATATTATCGCTAATTTCAACCATAAAGTTTTCATTTTCAAAACCCTTTTAAATAATTATGAACAACGTTAATAGAAGAGATTTTATCAGTAAAACTGCTGTGGCTTTGGGTGGTTTTTATATCGTTCCTCGCCATGTTTTGGGTAAAGGATTCATTGCCCCGAGTGATAAATTGAACATTGCGGGCGTTGGAATTGGTGGAAAAGGCATGAGCGATATCAATAATGCTTGGAACAACGGAGCAAATAATGTGGTAGCTCTTTGCGATACTGACCTCAACTACCCTGGTGCGGTGGCAATGTTCAACAAACACAGCGGAGCAAAAAAATACCAAGATTTTAGGAAAATGTTGGATCAGTCGGGCAAAGATATTGATGCAGTAATT
The DNA here is from genome assembly GCA_025354645.1 of Arcicella sp. Lineage (GTDB taxonomy): Bacteria > Bacteroidota > Bacteroidia > Cytophagales > Spirosomataceae > Arcicella. Next base: position 3,632 of record JANXML010000146.1, read on the forward strand.
ATCTCAACTCCCGACCACACACACGCTGTGATTGCGATGGCAGCAATGGGTTTGGGTAAGCACGTATATGTACAAAAACCCATGACGCACAACATCTACGAAGCCAGAACTTTGACCGAAACCGCCCGTAAACAGAAAGTAGTAACACAAATGGGTAATCAAGGAGCTTCTTGTAATGAGCAAGTTCAGATTCAGGATTGGGTCAATAAAGGCATACTTGGTGATATTCATACGGTTAATGTTTGGACAAATCGTCCTGTGTGGCCCCAAGGAATTTCTGTTCCAAAAGAGAAACATGAGATACCCGCAGGTTTGGATTGGGATTTGTGGATTGGACCCGCTCAAATGGTTGATTATCACAACAAAGCCTACCATAATTTCAAATGGAGAGGTTGGTGGAATTTTGGAACGGGTGCGTTGGGCGACATGGGTTGTCATTTAATTGACCCGCCTTTCAAGGCATTAGGTTTGGGCTATCCAACGGAAGTTCAATGTTCATCAGGTTCGGTGTTCGAGAAAGATTGGGTGCCTGAATATTTTCCAGAAAGTTGCCCTCCGAGTTCAGCGGTTCAATTAAAATTTCCAGCTACTTCTAAAACCAAGTCTGACGTTACAATGACTTGGATGGATGGTGGCATCAGACCATTTTTTCCAGATTTAGTGCCTGCTAATGAAATAATTAGTTGGGATGATAATTCAAATAATAATGGTTTCATGATTCACGGAACAAAGGGAGTAATCACGGGTGGCTTATTTGGAGCGAATGCAAAGGCATTCTTAAAAAGTGGTGATAAATTGGAATCTATAAAAGATGAAAATTACCGACCAAATGAATTTGGACATCAAACCAAGTGGGTAGATGCGTGTAAGGCAGGATTCAATTCGGCGGCTCACAAGGCATTAACATCATCATTTGATTATTCTGGACCACTTACTGAGACCGTTTTGATGGGTAATTTAGCGATACGTTCATACATGAATCGTGTAACGGGGACAGATGGAAAATTCACTTTCCCTGGAAGAGTAAAGATGAAATGGGACGGAGCAAATATGAAAATTACTAATTATGATGCTGCCAATCAGTATGTTTCACGTCCATATCGTGAGGGTTGGAAGTTGGTTTAAAATTTAATAAAAATAGTTATTTACAGAAACAAAATATAATTAGCCACAAAATGGTTGTAATTTTGCTTCTGTAAATTTTCATAAAAATACTATGAACGATAAAGAAATAAAAATGATAATTCAATTGGCTAAGAGGCTAAAAAACGAAGGTTCATCAAAGGAAAGAGCTTTAAAAACGTTTGTCTCAGCAGGTATTTTGAATGATAAAGGAGATTTCACAAAGCCGTACCGTAACTTAAAAAATGTAATTACTGAAAGACAATTTTAATGTATTATCACAAGTCTAATTTAATTTTAGGTTTTCATGGATGTGATGAAAATGTTCGAGATGCTCTTTTAATGAAACCCAATAAAATATTACCGAGTGAAAAACCTTATGATTGGTTAGGACATGGCGTATATTTCTGGGAGAATAACTATGAAAGAGCATTTCAATGGGCTAAGGATAAAGAGAAGCGTGGAGATATAAAAAAAGCATCAGTAATTGGAGCAGTATTGTCTCTTGATTATTGCTTAGATTTCACCGACAGCAGATTTATTGAGATGATTCAATCTTATTATGATTTGATGGAATTATCCTATAATCTTTTCGAAAAAGAGTTACCAAAGAATAAAGATTTAAAATTTGATATCTACAAAGATAAGATAATCAGGGAGTTAGATTGTTCCGTTATTGAATATATGCACCAGAAGATTTCAGAAGCACGAGATAATGAAATTCAAGATAGAGGATTTAGTGAGTACAAAATTTTCGATTCTGCAAGAGGTATCTTCACTGAGGGTGGTCCTGCATTTCCAGGGGCAGGAATTCAAAGTAAAAATCATATTCAAATCTGTATTCGAAACCTTAATTGCATAAAGGGGTTTTTTATGCCAAGAAATGAAATTAAATTTTCCAAGTAAATTTAATTTTACGATTATTTCAGTCGTTATTCTTTATTATCAAAATATGACCTTGCTTACAACTTATACCAATCAATTTTCTTCAAATTAGCCCGCCTGTTCACTTTCTCTACTGGTGGATAATTTTTTGATAAATAATCCAGAATTTTAGGTTCGGCTTCTCCCAAATCCCAAAGTTTTTGCTTTTGTTGCATCCATCTGATTTTTTCAAGCCAACCATTTCGGTCGGTGTGAAATTGGGTAATTAATTTACTCGAATGACAAGCCGTGCAATGAGCAATCACCAAATTCAAATGCTCGGAAACCACCAATCCAGTTGTCTCATCGGATTTAATAGTTGAGTCAGAAAAAGCGGTTTTCGGTGAATTATTCACTTGATAATTCTCTTGTTTCAAGCCCATACTTATTAGTAAAAAAGCTGGAATAATTAAAATATAAAATTTATGTATCTTATTCATAATCAAAATGTTAAACTATTTTTACTGCAATTCTGTGACATGAATTATTCAAATAACCTCCTGGATTCCAAGCGGGAATAACCATGGGTTGAGCTACGCCATTTGTATCGGTTGCTTTCGCCCAAACTTCATAATATCCTTTTCTCGGAAACTCAACTTTTGCCGACCAATGTTGCCAGGCTAATCTGTTTTTGGGCTTCTCTAAACTACACTTTTGCCAAGTTGCTCCAAAGTCGATTGAAACATTCATTTCAGTCACTTCCAAATCTCCCGCCCAAGCATGTCCACGAAGCGAAAGACTTTGTTTTTCTTCCAATATTGCTCCTGTTTTTGGGTAAGTAATTACTGATTTAACGGGCATTGACTCAATAATTTTAAAATCTTTTTCATCAAATTTCGCTCCCGCCTCGATGGGATGAATTGGCACTTTATAACTATGCCCCGACATCTTTTCGCCATCATGAATTTTGTTACGAATAACAATTTTTGTAAGCCATTTTCCCGATACCGAAGCGGGCAATCCACCCACCACCAATCTCAATGGAAAACCATGCAACAACGGTATGTCTTGCCCATTCATTGCCCAAGCCAAAAGTGTTTCGTTTTCAAGTGCTTTTTTGATAGGTACACCTCTCGAAATAGATGATTTTGTGGCATCCCCACTCAAATGCGTGTCTTTTCCATAATACCCAATATAAACCGCATCGTCTTTAATTCCCACACTTTCCAAGACATCTCGCAAGCGAACTCCCGTCCATTCCGCACAACTTACGGCTCCATCTTGCCATTGATTTCCAGAAGTTTGAGGCGAAAATCCGTAACGCCCATTACCGCCACATTCCATCGTAAGTTGATAGGTTGAGGACTTAAATTTTGTCTTTAAGTCATTGATAGTAAATACTTTACGAGTTTTTGCCGATTCGCCTTCCACGATTAATTGCCACGTAGAAGCATCAATATTTTCGGGTAAATTGCCATTGTTTCTCACAAACATTTTGTCGGCAGGCGTAACTTTATCATCCAATAAATGAGGAGGTGTTTCAATGTTCAGCGGTCGGTCGTTCAGAAGTATTAAGTCTTTATTTTTGCCTTCGGGGAGTATATCGACGAAAGATTCTTCGCCCAAAACATTCATTCTATCGGGCATATTTTTGGCAAAAATGACTTCACTTCCCAACACAGAAGCAATGGTCAAAACACTTTTTTGGATAAAACCACGACGATTATCGGAAGATTTCATGAAATTAATGAGTCTGAAAATGTACACACTGTTAAATAAGTCTGTCTGCTTCCCGAAAGTTATTTTTACTTTCGGGAAGTTAATTTGGATTGAACTTCCCGAAAGTAAAAATAACTTTCGGGAAGTAAGGAAACTTACTTAACAGTGTAGTGAATAATGTATTATATAAATTACTTCCGCTTAAACTCCACCTCCCCAGCATTCGGAAAGGTAACTAAAATTTTATCAATATCTCCTTTGACATTCGTGGGGAAATTGAAAGTTACTCCTTCCAAAAAATCATTCCCTTCAAAGAAATCGTAATGAAAATGGGTTAATTCTGTTTGCTTATTGTGGTAAAATGCCCGAAGTCCACGGTCGGTTTTGAAAATCTGTAAAGTCCCGTAGGCAGGATGTTCATACACGCCCGCATAATAGTCAATCGGGTGCGACATCATTGCCCCCATTTTACGACTTGCATTGTGTTCTTTCTTTTTCTTTTCTTCTTCAAATTTTGCATCATCTCGGTCTTTTTGCAAACGACTATTCCAATCTATTTGATTCATATTCAATAAGTTATCCGAAATATAATTGGTAATAATGTTTACAAAATTATAATCAACCGCTCCTGTATTAATCGTAACAAAAACGCCAAAATTATTGTTCGGAAAAACCGTCATTTGCGAACGAAAACCCTCAATTGAACCATTATGCTGGCGGCGTTGATTACCCCTATAAACGTTCATCGTCCAACCCATGCCGTAGCTTCCGAAGCCTAATTCTGGATATTTTGCTTCGGCTGGATAAACCACTTGTAGAGGCGTATGATTTTCCTTTAAATTCTTTTCGGAAATAATCTGTTTACCATTAAATTTGCCATTTTGCAATTGCATCAAAAGCCAGTTGGTCATGTCCACCGCATTAGATTTTACCGCACCCGCTGCACCAATGGCATCGACATTACTGCCAAATCCTGCTTCAATCATTTGTTCTTTTTCCATTTTGTAAGACATGGCGTAATCAGGACTTTTAAATAGTTCTGGATAAGTCAAAACCGTGCTTTTCATTTCCAAAGGAATCAATATTTTCTCCCGTACAAAGTTCTCCCAAGTCTTGCCCGAAAGGCGTTCAATCAACACACCCGCCACGTTATACATGAGATTATTGTATTGATATTGAGCGTATAACGTTTTAGAAGGTTTCAAGTATTTCATGTTCTTGAAAATGCTTTCACGATCGTTATTATTGAACAACCAAACAAAGTCGTGACGGGGCAATCCTGTGCGATGCGAAAGGATGTCCCGAGCCGTTACGGTATTGGTTGCCACTTCGTCAAACAACTGAAAATCAGGCATATACTCCTTAATTGGTTTATTCCAATCCAATTTTCCTTCATCCGCCAAAATCCCCAAAGCTGCCGCCGTGAACGACTTTGTACAAGATGCAATCGGAAACAAAGTATTGATGGTTGCGGGCAAATTTTTAGCCGTATTTTTCATGCCGTAAGCCGACGAATAATACAGTTTTCCATCTTTCACAATTGTGATGGAAGTGGCAGGAATTTTCCATTCCGCCATTGTTTGCAAAACAAAAGCATTGATATTATTGAGGGTATCGGCTTGGGTAAAAACGTAGTTCCGTCTTTGGGCTGAAAGATTTGAAAAAGAAGCAAATAGTAAGCTGAGAATTAATAGTTTTCGTTTCATGTAATTTATGGTTGGGAATTTTATTTGATACAAATATAAGTTGAATCAAATAAATTATTTCAAAACCTGCAAATCCCCAATCCGTGGCTCACAATTCATCTAATTCATCCAAAACTGTTTTAATATTTTTTAGGTATTTCCCGTAAGAAATATTAGGCAATTTTTCTGCATGTAGGAACATAAGAAAAGCAAAAATTGCAAGTCCAATATTTATAAATAAGGGGTTTACTCCATCCAATAAGTTTAGTATATTGTGAGTATTGTGTTGTTTTTCAGTTCTGATAAACCATCCAATTGTTACACCTAAAATTCCTGTAAGTAATAAATCAATGAATGAACAGGCTTTCAGTAATTCAATGTTCAACTTTAACTCATAATAAAACCAAGACAGATTCTTTCTGCTGTTATAATTGAGGTTATATGAGTTTTTGTAAAAGGTGTAAAATTTATAGTAATAGTAGATTACGAAGAATAAAATTGTAAAATAGAGGGTGTAGAAAATAGTTTTTAAAGAATCCGTAAAATCAAAAAATACTGGAACAAATAAAATTAAAATTCTTAAAAAAGTTTGTATCAAAAAATCTCTCTTCATACTACTTCTCACAAAATCAATCGGTGTTATCGCCTTTTTCAAAACATCTATTTCACTCGGAATCTGAACATTATCCGAAGGTTCATCTTTCCATTGTTGTTGCAAATCGTCAAAATTCATAGCCTTGTTGTTTTATTAATTGTTGTAATTTATCTTTTGTTCTGTTAAGTTTTACTCTGGCATTCACCTCAGTTATGCCTAAATTCTTCCCAATTTCTTTATGCGATTGTCCTTCTAAAAATAAGAAAATCAAAGCCTTTTCCACAGCATTTAATTGTTGAACTGCCTCATAAAAATATTCTAATTGGCTTTCCGTATCCTCGGTTTGAGTTTCATCTTTTACGTCCAAATCTTGCTCTATTCGATGTTTATCGGGCTTTTTTCTTTCTTTTTTGAAATAAATCAAAGCCGTATTCAACGCCACTCGATACATCCAAGACGAAAACTGACTCTCTCCCTTGAATGAACCATAAGCCTTCCAGAGTTGCAGGATTATCTCTTGAAACAAATCCGCTCGGTCTTCGGCATTATCCATATACATCTTAGCGACTTTGTGAATAATACCTTTGTGCAGTTCAAGTTTATGTAAAAATTCTTTTTCGAGTATTTCCAAGGATAATTTTGGTTATTTTGAGAAACTATATGCAGTTAGTATTCCCTTTCTTATTTCGTTACATAAATTGGTGAAATACTTTTAAAGTATCATAAATCACTATTTAATAAGTTTTTCGGGGTAGTTTAATTCTCTAAAAGAACATCTCGAAAGTAGAAGGAACTTTCGAGATGTATCCAACGCCGATTTCACTTCCCGAAAGTTATTTCTACTTTCGGGAAGTTCTTCCATAGAATTAAACTCTCCAAAAATTAATTAAACAGTAAGGTTAATACACCGTTTAATAAATATTCTGGTATTTTTTCAGAACAGGATTGCGAAACGTCGCACCGTTCAGATTTACAAGATACGACAGGATTAAAAGTCAGAATCCTGTCAGTCATATTAATCTGAACGGTGCGACGTTTCGCAATCCTGTTCTAACTTTTGCGTAAGAAAACTTATTAAACAGTGTAGTTAATCACTATTTTTTATTACAATATTCATTATTTTTGAGTAGAAAACTGGTTCTTTGTAATTTGTATTCTTAACCCGTGGCTGGTGTCTCACGGATTAGCTAAAAAAACCTAAAACAAAAATGAATCGTAGAGAAGCCGTACAAAGAGTTGCCCTCATGATGGGCGGAGTTCTGGCAGCCCCTTTGATGGCGGGTGTGATGGGACAAATAACCAACACGGGCGAAAGCGTAATAATCTCCGCTGAACAAGAAGCATTTTTAGCGGAAGTTGCCGACATTATTATTCCCACAACCGACACGCCCGGAGCTAAGGCAGCGGGAGCAGAAAAATTTATCGTGCGAGTAATGCGTGATTGTTACAAAAAGGAAGACCAAGAAAAATTTTACGCTGGTTTGGCAAAATTAGATGCCGACAGTCAAGCGAAATTTGGGAAAGGTTTCGTTGGTTTAGACCTTGCTCAAAAGAATGAAATGGTTAAATTATCAACGGTTAATGATAAACCTTTCTTCCAAAGAATGAAGGAATTAACCGTTACGGGCTATTTTACCTCAGAAATCGGAGCAACAAAAGCCTTAGAATATTTACCAATTCCAGGAAAATTTGAAGGTTGCGTGCCAATGAAGGTAGGACAGAAGGCGTGGGCTTTGTAAAAGCCCTCCAACCCCCGAAGGGGGAGTAAAAACGACACTTTAATTTTAGTATTAACTTTAAAATCCCCCCTTCGGGGGTTAGGGGGCTATGAATTTAAACATTGATGCCGTAAAGGCAATGACCTACGATGCCATCGTGATTGGCTCGGGTATATCAGGCGGTTTTGCTGCCAAAGAATTGACTGAAAAGGGTTTGCGAGTGTTAATGCTTGAAAAAGGTAAGCAACTCGACCACGTAACGGGCTATGAAAACGCCATGAAAGACCCTTGGGAAACCAAATATAATGGTCGATTAACGACGGAACAAAAGGAAACGCACCCAAAATTAGCCCGTGATTATCCATATAACGAAATGACGGAAAAATACTGGATGAACGATTCTGATTCATTGTATAAAGAAGAAAAACGTTTCGACTGGTATCGCCCAAATATCGTAGGTGGGAAATCCATTATGTGGGGTCGGCAGTCGTATCGTTTGAGTGATATTGATTTTGAAGCCAATGCCAAAGATGGAATTGCGGTTGATTGGCCCATTCGTTACAAAGACATTAGTCCATGGTATTCTTATGTAGAAAAAATTGCAGGGATTTCGGGTGAAAAATTGGGCTTGCCTCAATTGCCCGATGGCGAATTTCTGCCCGCAATGGAAATGTTTTGCGTTGAAAAGGAAGTAAAACAACGCATTGAAAAGAATTTTCCAGGCAGAAATATGACAATGGGACGGGTTGCTAATCTCTCGGCGGCGGGCAAAGCTCAGACTGACGTGGGGCGTGGAGCGTGTCAGTATCGTAACAAATGTTCGCTTGGTTGTCCGTATGGGGCATATTTTAGCACGCAATCTTGTACATTGCCTTATGCCGCCAAAACAGGAAGACTGACGTTGAGACCAGATTCTGTGGTTACGGAAATCATGTATGACGAAAATAAACAACGGGCTACGGGTGTGCGGGTGCGAGATGCCGTTACGATGCAAGACCGTGAATATTTTGCCAAAGTTATCTTCGTTTGTGGCAGTTCTTTGGGTTCAACGGCTTTAATGTTGAACTCCGTTTCTCATCGTTTTCCGAATGGTTTGGGTAATGATTCTGAGCAATTAGGGCATAATTTGATGGATCATCACTTCCGCACGGGAGCATCGGGAACGTGGGAAGGCGATTTGGATAAATATTATTATGGAAGACGTGCCAATGGAATTTATATTCCACGTTACCGCAATATCGGGACGGATAAACGTGATTATTTGCGTGGATTTGGGTATCAAGGTGGTGGTAGTCGTGAAGGCTGGCAACGCAATGTGGCAGAGTTGAGTTTTGGGGCGGATTATAAAAATGAAGTAACCAAACCAGGAGCTTGGACGATGGGTTTGGGCGGTTTTGGCGAGACGTTGCCTTATTATGAGAACAAAATGTATCTTCACAAAACCGAAAAAGACAAATGGGGAATGCCCATAGTGGTTTTTGATGCAGAGTTGAGAGAAAACGAAAAGAAAATGCGGGTCGATATGGCAAACGATGCCAAAGAAATGTTGGAAATGGCAGGGTTGAAAAACGTAAAAACCAACGATCGAGGCTCGTTTTTGGGTATGGCAATTCACGAAATGGGAACTGCAAGAATGGGTAGAGACCCCAAAACGTCAGTCGTGAATGCCCATAACCAAGTACACGCTGTGAAAAATGTTTTCATGACCGATGGAGCTTGCATGACCTCCGCCTCATGCGTGAACCCGTCGCTAACCTACATGGCACTCACCGCCCGAGCCGCAGATTTTGCGGTGAAGGAATTGAAGAAGTTGAGTTTGTGAGAGTTTTTGTAATTGAATTTCTTGTTATTGCCTGTGTCTTCATAGATCATTATCATTATCAAAACGGCAATAATTGATTTTATTGCCGTTTTGCTTATTTTATACACATAAGTGATATTCGTTAAAATTTTAAACTTCCTATTTTCGTTCTGAAACTGAATATTTATGAAATTAAACAGAAATAAACTGTAATTTTATTCTTTTAATTAATAATCCCACTAAGGAACAATACAATGAAATCAAAACAGGTAACATCAATATTTTTTATAACGATTTCCATTTTCTTAACCATCCAAAACAGTCAAGCACAATATGGTGGTGGCTACGGAGGAGGAGGATATGGTGGAGGTGGATACGGTCGTGGAAGTGGAATTCCGCAAGTGGCAAATACTCCCCCAAAACCTGTTGAATTAGACCCTGAAAAAATGGCAGAGGATGATACAAAATGGATGACAAAAAAGTTGAAATTAACGGAGGAGCAAATTCCTAAAATTGAGGACGCAAACATCAATTATGCCTTTAAACGCATCGATTTTCAAAACGAAATAAAGAAACTTTTGCCTCCTTTTACCGAAGAAATTCGATTGAAATATCGTGCAAAAGCCCAAGCCCTACGAGATGAGCGAGATAAGGAAATTAAAGCACTTTTAACGGATGAACAATATCAAATTTACTTGAAAAAGAGAACGGATTAATTGCCAATCAAAAAGGCAATTCTCCGTCTTTTAATTCAATAGTATCCATATCGTCGAAGTCATTTTCAAAGTCTTTGCATTGGCAAAATTCTAATCCGAAAGGGCAGGTTTCTACATCATAATGACAGAATTCAAGATGAATAAAACCAGAAATTTGCATAAAGACTTTCTTTTCTAAAGTAGAGACCAATAAATTATATTTTAATGAAATTGGAATATTTTCAGGAATTTCAGCGGTAATATTCCAACTAAAAAGACACTGAACAAAAGCCTCGGATATGCTTTGCATTTGTTCATCATTTAGTCTTTCAACAGGCGGAAATTGGATTTTTTTAAAACCCAAAATATCGCCAAGCTGTTCTTCCCCTTCTCCGCTGATATAGCGTTCAACTTCGGCAAAATGATCTTCAATATCAAACTCTTTTTCTTCTTCAAGTGCTTCATCTTCAATGCGTTGAGCATCTAAAATATCTTCAATTAATTGAGAAACATACTTTTCCATTTGTATAAATTTTACGGTTAATTATTTTTACCTTGCCACTTCCACTTTATACTTCTTTCCCTTAATTTTTTCGTCCTTAATTTTGTCTAAAAGTGTTCTGAAAATAGAACGTTTCACGGCTACGAACGACATAAAATCTTTGACTTCAATTAAGCCTAAATCTCCTCTTTCCAATTCTCCTTTTTTCGAGAAAAATCCTACAATATCAACTTTATTTAACTTATTTTTCTTACCACCGCTTACGTAAATCGTCACAAATTCGGGGGCTTTTGGCAATGGATTATTCTCTGGTAAAACCAATTCCTCAATAGATTCTGGAAGGTATTTTGGACGAAATTCGTTACGATGAAAAATTAAATAAGAGGTTCCAGAAGCGTGCATTCGGGCTGTGCGACCATTTCTGTGGGTAAATTCGTGTTCTTGCAAAGGTAGATGATAATGTATGACGTGTTTCATTTCTGGAATGTCCAAACCTCTTGCTGCTAAGTCGGTGGTTACTAAATAATTCACACTGCCATTTCTGAATAAAATCAAAGCTCGTTCACGATCGTCTTGATCCATTCCGCCGTGATAAAAAGTGGTGTAGATACCCATTTCGTTCAGCAATTCAGAGGTACGTTCCACGGCATCACGATGATTGCAAAAAACAAGGGCAGATTCTGAATTTAAGGAACAAATTAGGTCGAAAAGGGTATCAACTTTATCCTTTGCTTCCGAAATAACGACCTTCATTTCTAACGCCTTTTTTTCTTCATTTTCGGGAATAAAATTTAACGTTACGGGCGAAGTAAATCCCACAAATTCAGGGATTTTGATGCCATACGTAGCCGATACTAAAACTCGTTTATTGAGATTACGCAAACTGCCAATGATGTAAGACATTTGGTCGTGAAAACCCAAATCTAAGGATTTATCAAACTCGTCCAAAATCAAGGTTTTTACCCCGTCTAAATCAAATGATTTGCGAGTAATATGGTCAAAAATACGTCCAGGCGTACCAATTAATAGGGCAGGAGGGGAGCTTAAATTTTGGATTTCAGTTGCCATCGAATGACCGCCGTAACAAACGTTTACTTTCATCCCCGTTCCCATGCTTTTCCAGACGTTTTCAATCTGCATCGCCAATTCACGAGAGGGCGTTAGAATAAGACACTGAACAGCATTTTTCTTGGGGTCAAGGATTTGGAGCAGTGGCAAGAGGAACGCCAAGGTTTTTCCAGAACCCGTTGGCGAGATTAAAAAAGTGGTTTTTTCCTGCAAAATAGCCCAATAAGCCGCATTTTGCATCGGATTCAGTGCCTCAATACCTAATTTTGAAAGGATTTGTTTGTTGATTTCCATGGTGCAAAGGTACGAGTAAAAGATGGAACGCCGATGACGCAGATGGCTTCGCCAACGCAGATTTTCGCAGATTTCTTTTAAGGCTTAATAAAAATAATTTAGAACTTAATCAAAAAAATCTGCGTAAATCTGCGTTGCGGAGCATCTGCGTCATCTGTGTTCCATCAATCACTGGAAGTGGTCACGTATCAATGGGATTAGAGTGTCAACGTCTCCTGCCCCAACGGTTACTAATAATTCGGGTTGTTTGGCTTTTAGTAAATCCAAAACCTCTGATTTTGTGCAAAGTATTTTGTTTTTCAATTTCATTTTATCAAAAATAATACTCGACGTAACGCCCTCCATTGGGAGTTCACGAGCGGGATAAATGTCCAACAAAATCAAGTCATCTGCCAATTCTAAACTTTTGGCAAAACCTTCTTGAAAATCATTCGTCCGTGAGTATAAATGGGGTTGGAAAACAACCGTCAGTTTACGATTTGGATAAAGAGCTTTTACCGAAGACAAAAAGGCTTCAATCTCGGTTGGATGGTGGGCATAATCATCAATATAAACCGCTTTCTCAGACCGAATATGATACTCAAAACGCCTTTTCACGCCTTTGAAGCTACAAATTCCCTCACGCACCGCCTCGGGCGACACGCCTACTTGCAAGGCTACGGCAGCGGCAGCAATTGAATTGGTAACGTTATGAAACCCAGGAGTCAGCAAGCTACAATCTTTGATAATACCATCTGGATAAACAATATCAAAAATCATTTCAGCATTTTCAATTCTGAGGTTTTCGGTTCTGAAATCACCGTTATATAAGCCAAAAACTGAACTTGGATTGTGCGTAAAATCCTGTAAATCAATGCCTTCGTATTGGTATAACTTACCTCCATCTTTTATCTGCGAAACAAATAGTTGAAAAGATTCAATTAGTTTGGAATGATCGCCATAAATATCCAGATGGTCAGCATCGGTAGAAGTTACGATGGTTAAATCTGGAAAAAGCGTTAGGAAAGAACGGTCAAATTCATCCGCTTCCACCACGCAAATTACGTTTTCAGAACCTTCGTTTATCAAGAAATTAGTCCCATAATTTTGGGTAATTCCTCCCAAAAATGCCGTTACGTTTTTGCCTGCATTCTTTAAAATATGAGCTACCATCGAAGAAGTTGTGGTCTTTCCGTGTGTACCCGCAACGGCAATCGTATAGAAATTTTGGGTTAATAATCCCAACACTTGCGAGCGTTTCATTAAGGTAAAACCATTGTCTTTCAAGTAGTTAAACTCCTGATGGTTTTTGGGAATAGCGGGGGTATAAACGATTAACGTCTCGGCTGGATTAGCCAAAAACTCCTTTGGAATCAAGGAAATATCATCGCTAAAATGCACGGGTACGCCTTCCGCTTGGAGGGCATCCGTGAGCGGCGTAGCGGTTTTGTCGTAACCAGACAAATTGTAGCCATTAGCAATAAACCAACGAGCAATTGCTGACATTCCGATGCCACCAATGCCCAAGAAATAGATGTTTTTTAGGGTTTTTATGTTCACTTGTTTTAATTTGAAAATTTGATGATTTGTGAATTTGAAAATGCTCTGCTCGTTGAGTAAGAAATTTTCATCGTTTTGTTGTATGATTTTACAACAAAACTGTTATCTTTGTATCGGGAGGTACGCAAGTACAGCCCCTGGCTTAGGGTATTACTGATAAAGTGATACCCTATTCTATTTCTAAGGCACTTCGCCAATTCTTAGTTATAATATCTTCTCTTGAAAATTTCCACAATTTTTCCTGATAAATTAGCCAAATTTCTTTTATTACCAATACATTTTCAGGTCTTTGTGTTCGATTTTCTACTCCGTCTATGAGATTGCTTAAAGTGATTTCACAATCAATATGTAACAAAATATATTCCGCTTGTTTTTTAGCTTTCTGAATTGCTTTGTCAATGGCTGATGAAGTTGGCGTTAAGCAATGTTTAAATTCTATTATCAAGTTTTCTTCTTCAAGCCAAGCATCTGCTGAACGAACATTGGGTAAATCATTTGTAGGCAATAACCATACTTTATAGCCCAACTTTGCTAAAAATATCCCCACAAAACTATTGTGAGTTTTCTCGATTTTTTTCTGGTCGGGGTGTAGGAATACAAATCCATTTGAGTCTATATCCTCATAAATAAGCTGGAAATCATTGGGGTTATTAATCATCGTAAATAGTGGATATCTGTTTAAGAGTGGTTAGTTAATCAATATTTTTCTCTAATAAATCCACCTTCCGAATGAATAATTTGACCTGTAATCCAAGCGGCTTGCTCACTCGCTAAAAATGAAATCAACTTTGCTGCATCGTTGGGCAAACCAAATCTTCCCATCGGGAATCTGTCTTGGAATAATTTTCTATTTGCCTCATCCAACCAACCCGAATCGGTTAATCCTGGGTTTACGGCATTGATTGTTATGCCCTTGTAGGCGAGTTCATGCGAAAGCGTTTTCGTTAAAATCTCGATTGCTCCTTTGGTCATGGCGTAGGCTATTTCGTTGCTCATGTTACTGAGCGATTGCCCTGACGAAATATTAATTATTCTGCCATCATTTGTTCCCTTAAAACGCTTCGTGAACTCCGCACAAAGTAAGGTAGTAGCTCTGAGATTTACAAAATAGTGTTTATCCATCTCTTGGGCTGTAATTTTGAAAATGTCAGTCTGCGTGCTGTGAGTAGCATTATTGACCAAAATAGTGGGTGAGCCTAATTTATTTTCAACATCATCAAATAAAATTTGAGCGGCTATTTCATTACTCAAATCTAAGGCAATTTTTTCACAACGAACGCCCAAACTTTTTATCTCATTTTCGATTAAATCAGGTTCGTTATCTTGGGTTTTCCAAGGCATTTCTTTGTCGTAATCAAGCCAATAAGTAAAGAAAATGTCCACACCACTTTTGGCTAATTCAACACAAATGGCTCTTCCAATTCCGTTTAATCGACCAACGCCTGTGATTATTGCTATTTTTTTTGACATGGGTTTATTTCTTAAATTTCTAATTTGAATATTGAGTTTTGTCGAGTATTGTGATATAAATATGCTTATAATTTTCTGCCCGTAAACCACCAGATTGGTTTAACGAAACTACGATTCGTACCTCGCAATGACAGCCATTTGTACTTTCTAATCACACCCACTCACTCTGCATATCCACATCTCGCTTAATCACACAACGCTCATTATCAAGCAGATGCAGGTTTTCGTCAATCTCCATACTGGTTTTGGCGTTGTCTAAAAGAGTCTTGTAAGAGTCTTTGATTTCCTTGCGTTTCATGGATTCTAAAAATCTGCGGATGTCGTTATCATCTTCCAAAATCAGCGGCGGTACTTCCGTTGGTTTACCTTCATCATCCTTCGCAACCATCGTAAAATACGAAGTATTGGTATGCTTCATGGTGGCGGTTTTGATGTTCTCTGCCACTACTTTTATGCCAATAATCAAAGAGCTTTTACCCACATAATTCACCGAAGCGTGAAGGGAAACCAACTCGCCTACTTCCACAGGCTGACGAAATTCTACATTATCCACCGACACCGTAACTACATAAGTTCCAGCGTGTTTGGTGGCACAAGCATAAGCTACTTTGTCCATCAAAGAAAGTAAAATCCCCCCATGAATTTTGCCCCCGAAATTGGCATAAGACGGTATCATCAACTCGGTGATGGTGGTGCGGGAATAATTGGCTGTTCTGGCGTTTTCCATAATTTATTCATAACGGACAAGGCTGTCCGTGCTACATTCCGTATTATATTTGTACAAAAATTGAACTTTTAAAAGAATTTTCCTTGTGTTTGAGAGATTTTTTCAAAAAATTCCCAAATACAAAGAAAACAAATTTGAGTATATTTGTATAAAATAAATGTAGTCTTAACATGATAACTCATTTCGACCAAATCGTTTCAAATTCCGCTATTTTAGGAGGAAAACCTACCTTAAAAGGGACAAGAATTAGTGTTGAACTCATTTTAGACTGGATTGCAAATGGTTCATCGGTGGCTCAAATCATTGAAGAATTTCCCCATCTTAATTCAGAAGCGGTAAGACAAGCGGTTTTGTATGCTGCGGAAACTACCAAGAATACTTCTTTTTATGAAATTGAAATTGCCGCATAAATGGAATTGACTGATTTTAAGTTTATTACTGATGAAAATATCCAAACTAAGGTCATTGACTATCTGACAATATTGGGTTTGGATATTTTTGACATTAAGCAAATGGGGCTTCAAGGCACACCTGACCATGAAATTCTGGATTTAGCAGTACAGGAAAATCGGATAATTTTAACCCAAGACTCTGATTTTGGTACTGATTTTTTTACGTCAGGTTTTAGGGCGACAGGAATAATATACATTCGTCCAGGACATGTCAATTCAAGTGAGGTCATTAAAATATTAGATACTGTTTTGAATGAAAAAATAGACCTTGAAATACCTTTTATAATTGTAGCTGAACTTATCAAAAATAAAGTAAAAATAAGAGTAAGAAATTTATAATTGAAAACGATTTGTTCTATCAAACGTCCCTCTAATTCATTCGCAACTCCACAATCACAACTCGAAAATGCCCCTAATTTGGCTCATATTATTCACGCCTTTCGTTGGTTTTCTAATAGCTTTTTTATTAGGTCGGAAATACAATGTCATGGTGAGTTGGCTGACAGTTTCTTTGACTGGCTTGAACCTTATTTTTTCTGCAATTCTACTTCTTCAAACGCTTCATTCCAAAGATAATCATCTCATTTTCAATTGGTTTACGCTCAACGGCAAAGCCTATCAGTTTGGTTTTCTCTTTGATTCCTTGACTTTGATGATGTTGGTTTTAGTAAATTTCATAGCCCTTCTGGTAGAGATTTTTTCAATGGAATACATGGAAAACGACCCAGATTTATACCGCTATTTTGGGTTTTTAAGTCTCTTCGTATTTTCAATGTTAGGAATTGTACTAACGGATAATTTATTCGTAATGTACGGTTTTTGGGAATTAGTCGGGTTGAGTTCTTATTTGTTGATTGGCTTTTGGTATAAAAAACCCGAAGCCGTACAAGCCTCCAAAAAAGCCTTTTTGATGAACAGAATCGGCGATGTGGGCTTTTTGATAGGGATTTTTGCGGTGTATCATACTTTTGGAACGACTGATTTAACCGTAATAAAAAACTCCCCTCTGGGGTTGGGGGCTTTTTATTGCCTATTGCTTTTCTGTGGAACAATAGCCAAATCTGCCCAATTTCCTTTGCATACATGGCTACCCGATGCAATGGAAGGACCCACGCCTGTATCCGCCCTCATACACGCCGCTACGATGGTGGTTGCGGGGATTTATTTGTTGATTCGTGTTTCGCCAATGTTTGAGGAAACTACCTTGACAATTATTGCAGGGATAGGAGCAATTACAATGATTCTTGGGTCAATTTACGCCATTTTTCAGACCGATATTAAAAAGACTTTGGCATATTCTACCGTTTCTCAATTAGGTTTAATGGTTGTTGGTTTAGGCTCAGAAGTCTCTACTTTTCATTTATTAACGCACGCTTTTTTTAAGGCGGGATTGTTTCTTTGTGCGGGAGCAATTATTCACGCCTTGCATCATGCAGGCGAAGATTTTGATGCCCAAGATATGCGTTTGATGGGTGGTTTGAGAAAGAAAATGCCTTTTACCTTTATCTGTTATTTAATATGTTCAATGGCTTTGATGGGAATGCCTTTGTTTTCGGGATTTTTATCGAAAGATGCGATTTTAAATGGATGGTTTCCTTCCAATCACGGAGAAGGCACAAATATATTTTCTGTAAATATTAGTTGCTCAATTTTATTGGGAATAATCCTAACCGCCTTTTACATGACTCGCCAAATTTGGATGATATTCTTTGGCGAATTTAGAAATGAAAAAGTTGATATAAAATCTATCCATGAAGGCTCATGGAAAATGAAACTACCGATTGGAATGTTGTCTATGCTTTCAACTGGCTTTGTTTTTAGTATAAATCCATTTAGTGTTAAACATAGCTGGTTTGGTGATTTTATTGGAAGAAAATTTGAAGAAAACCATTTAATTGGCATCATTTCAACCTCATTCGCCTTCATCGGAATCATAGCAGGATGTTTAACTCGCCACAGAATATTTACATTTCAAATCCCAACATTCGATAATTTTTATCAAAAAATATTCGTCAATCCAACGCTAAAATTATCCAACATCATCCAGTTTTTTGACCAAAAAATTCTTGATTATTTTGTGAATCTAATCGCTGATTTACAGGTATTTATCGCCAATTTTATCGGCTGGTTTGATGCTAAAATCATTGACGGAATCCCCAATGGCACTGCCTATTCAGCAGGTCTAATCGGGAGATTTACCCGTTCTGCCCAAGGTGGAAAAGTGCAATTGTACGTTGCTTTGGCATTTTTGGGATTGATTGGATTGTTAGTTTTTGTGATAATAAGTTGATGAATATCGTGCTTTGTCATTGCGGTACAAATGTCATTGCGAGGCACGAAGCAATCTTTTGGATTGACGCAATGAATTTTGAATATAAGAATGAAAAATATTTCGTCTAAAAGTAAAAAGAGCATAAAGTTTTCTGACCATAAGCTAAAAGATTGCTTCGTGCCTCGCAATGACAAAGTCGAGAGAGTCGCAATGACAAAGTCGAGAAGCTCGCAATGACAAACTCAACATTATAAAAAATGCCCATTTTATCATTACTCATATTCATCCCCATCATTGCGTCATTGCTTTTAGCTTTTTCGCCTGAGCGATTTGTGCCTTATTTTCGTTGGGTTACGCTCATTATTACGGGTGTAGAATTGCTCCTTTGCGGATATTTGTATTACCAATTTAATACACAAATCGCTGATTATCAGTTTCTTGAAAAGAAAGATTGGATAACTTTACCGCTTGGCAACTTGGCCATCGGTTCGATTGATTATCTTTTGGGCGTGGACGGAATCAGTATGCCGATGGTCTTACTCACGGGGATTGTGATGTTTATCGGAGCAATTTCTTCCTTTGAAATTAAAGATAAATCTCGTGGATATTATTCGCTTTATCTTCTATTAACGGGTTCAATCATTGGCTGTTTTTTGGCTTTGGATATGTTCCTTTTCTACCTCTTTTTTGAGTTTATGCTTTTGCCAATGTATTTCTTGATTGGGCTTTGGGGAGGACCACGCCGAGAATATGCTTCCATCAAATTCTTTCTTTACACGCTCGTCGGCTCAATTTTTATCCTGATTGTGATGATTGGGCTGTACCTTTCAGTCATTGATCCCGTAGAAACTGCCGTACAGATGGGTTTGATAAATTCAGCCTCGGATGTTACGCCCCAAATCATTACGCAAATTCAAAGTCTGTTGGCTCAGGGTGAATTACCTTCACAATCAATTGTGCATACTTTTGACCTCCGTTTTATGCCCGATCAAGGCAATTATGTGATTGATTCATGGTTAAATATTTTTTCGGGAAACAAAGTTGGCGGTATATCTCTTAGGTCTTTATCGTTCATCTTTCTAATGATTGGGTTTGGAATAAAACTACCCGTTGTG
>JANXML010000147.1 GCA_025354645.1 Arcicella sp.
ATAATGAACATCACCCAAAATGTCAGCAGAAAGGATACGAGACGTTGAATCCAATGGATCCACGGCTGGATAAATTCCTAATTCAGCAATTTTACGAGAAAGTACCGTTGTAGCATCTAAGTGCGTAAATGTTGTGGCAGGAGCGGGGTCAGTTAAATCATCGGCAGGCACATAAACTGCTTGTACCGATGTAATTGAACCTCTTTTTGTTGAAGTAATACGCTCTTGCATCGCTCCCATTTCAGTTGCCAATGTTGGTTGGTAACCTACGGCTGATGGCATACGACCCAAAAGGGCTGATACCTCAGAACCCGCTTGTGTGAAACGGAAAATGTTATCAATAAAGAATAAAATATCACGTCCTTGGTCTTCGCCTTCGGCATCACGGAAATATTCAGCAACCGTTAAACCAGAAAGGGCAACTCTTGCACGAGCCCCAGGAGGCTCATTCATTTGACCAAACACTAAGGTTGCTTGTGAACTCAAAAGGGCAGTTTCGTCAACTTTGCTCAAATCCCACTCACCATTTTCCATGGCGTGTTTGAAATCTTCACCGTAACGAATTACGTTTGATTCAATCATTTCACGCAACAAATCGTTACCCTCACGAGTACGCTCACCCACACCAGCAAATACCGAAAGACCTTCATAAGCCTTGGCAATGTTGTTAATAAGTTCCATGATAAGTACGGTTTTACCTACACCCGCACCACCGAACAAACCAATTTTACCACCTTTTACATAAGGAGCAAGCAGGTCAATTACTTTAATACCCGTGAAAAGAACCTCAGTAGAAGTTGCCAATTCATCATACTTTGGGGCAAGACGGTGAATGGGCATACCTTTTAAAGATTTTGGTTGAGGAATACCATCAATTGCCTCACCAACTACGTTAAAAAGACGACCTTTGATGCTATCACCAGTTGGCATTGACATTGGTTGCCCTCTATCAATCACTTCCTGACCTCTTTGAAGTCCTTCCGTTCCTTCCATCGCAATGGTACGAACTCGGTCTTCACCCAAATGTTGTTGAACTTCAAGAACTACTAACGTGCCGTTGGCTTTTATAACCTCCAAGGCATTCAAAATTGCGGGAAGATGAGAGTCTTTGCCCTCAAAACTTACGTCCACAACTGGTCCGATTACTTGCGTAACTTTTCCTTTATTGACTGCATTTGTCATTTTGTATTGTGATTTTATTTTTCTTATTTTGGAGAATTTTGAGTATCAAGAATTAGGCATCAAATATTAAGTAGTTAAAACAAAATTTTGTTTTTAATGGTTAAATGTATCGAAAACGGAATAAAATTTCGCCTTGCGTTACATAATACCTAATACTTAATACATAGTACAACCTCTCTTAACTTTTCAAGGTGCAAAATTACTTGGTAAATTTCAGATTAACAATTCTGTTTTTGGATTTTTATTATAAAATTTGAGGAAAAAGGGTTGTTTTGTTGGATTGGTCTAAGAAGATGTTTAAAAATTAGTTTTTAATCAAAAACGGAATCGGTTTGGTATTCTTTAAATGACGAAATTTATCAGATACGCAAACTTGCTACTAAGTTTTAACCGATTCCAGCAATTCCATTGTGGCTGTCAAATTATTAAAGAAATTATCACCGACCAAAGAAAGCGAAAATATAATTTGCGGGACGTGTCAGATGCCCAATTTTATATCTTACGTACAGGTAAGTACACAATAGCGAAATATTCCCGATACTTACCCTCAAATATTTTTTTAATTAACGATACTGCACTAAATTTGTATAATATATACAGAATTTACTCAACATGAATCGTAAAAATATTTTAGCCGTTGTTGCTATTGCCCTTTTAGCCACCGCTTGTGACTATCAAAAAAACAACACAATTAAGCAAATTGACCTCAGTGAGAAAGATGAGTATGTTTATGGAGTACATCCAGATTCAGCGGCTCGTCAAACAAAAAATAAATATACTCCAAAGCCTGAGAACGAGGTTAGAGCCAATAAAATACGTGAAAAACTTTTCAACGATAGCACCAACGCTCAGGGAAATTAGTTTTTTAGAGATTCAATAATCTCAATATTCCAACATATTTTCAAAAGCGTTGCGAAATTTCGTAACGCTTTTTGTATTTCAATAAACGTACCTCATAACACATAAAATCAATGAATATTGCACTCGTAACGGGTTCGGCGGGCTTAATTGGAAGCGAAGCCGTTAAATTTTTCTCAGATAAATTCGATTTAGTCATCGGCATAGATAATAATATGCGTCAATATTTTTTCGGTGAAGAAGCTTCAACCGCTTGGAATCGTAATAGATTAGAAGAGCAATTTTCGAATTATAAACATTACGAAGCCGATATTCGTGAGGTTTCGCAGTTGGAAGTAATTTTTAAAGAATACGGAACGGATATTACTTGCGTATTGCACACCGCAGCTCAACCTTCTCATGATTGGGCGGCGAAAGAACCCTTCACTGACTTTACGGTTAATGCCAACGGAACTTTGAATATGTTGGAAATGACCCGCCAGCATTGTCCAGAAGCAGTTTTTATGTTCACTTCAACGAATAAAGTTTACGGAGATAATCCCAATTATTTACCTTTAATTGAAACAGAAACTCGTTTTGAAATCGATGCCAATCATCCCTATTTTGCGAATGGAATCGATGAATTGCACAGTATTGACCACACTAAACATTCATTATTTGGAGCTTCAAAAGTGGCGGCGGACGTTTTAGTGCAAGAATACGGCAGGTATTTTGGGATGAAAACTGGCGTATTTAGAGGCGGGTGTTTAACGGGACCAAATCACTCAGGAACGCAATTACACGGTTTTCTGGCATATCTAATGAAATGTGCAATAACAGGAAATCATTATACCATTTTTGGGTATAAAGGCAAGCAAGTACGTGATAATATTCACTCGTATGATTTAGTAAATATGTTCTGGCATTTCTATCAAAATCCACGGGCTGGGGAAGTCTATAATGCAGGAGGAGGACGTTTTGCAAACTGCTCGATGTTGGAAGGAATAGCGATTTGTGAGGAATTGACGGGCAAAAAAATGAGTTATAGTTATTCAGAAACCAACCGTGTGGGCGACCATATTTGGTATATTTCAGATTTGTCAAAATTTAAAGCTCATTATCCAACCTGGAATTGGACGTATGGTTTACACGAAACCTTAGAGCAGATTCATGATGGCATTGCTTCGAGATTGTAATACATAAAAAATCCTCCGTTTAACTGACAGAGGATTTTTTATTGGTAATTTACTTCAAAGGAATAATCAATTTTTCCCCACGTTCTGACATATCTTTTGTCTTCTTATTAGCATCCATTAAAGCTTGTTTACTAATACCATATTTTTGTGCAACCACTCTGAGAACATCGCCAGCCCCAACCGTATGAATGGTCTGAATCTTAACATTCAATTTTGTTACACCAACTTTAATTCCTTCTTGTGAAACACCTGGATTTAAGGTTTGAAGCGTTGCTTTGCTGATATGATAACGATTGGCAATTCCATAAAATGTTTCACCTGATTGAACGGTATGGGAGATTGTTTCTCCTTTCGGAATTTCTATTTTCTTAGGTTCTTCTTTTAAGTTCTCTTCTTTTTTAACGACTTTCTCTTGTTCTACTTTCTTTTCCTCCTTTTTCTTTTCATCTTTTGCCACATTATCGTTGCCAGTTTCTTCCAAAGGTTGAGGAATAATCACGGGTTCAGCACCATTTTGCCCAGAAATTGCCGTGGCGTTTGGACGCTTACTCACTAAATCATCATCTTTTACGCCATCATCTTTCATAGATTGCCAACCCACAAAAAGTAGGGCAATGACCATAGCAATAAGTACAAATAAAGTGATCGTGGGAAGTTTTGAAGTTTCTTCAACGGGGCGAGGATTGCGGTTTTCTTCCATGATTTTTGTAAGATTAAAGTTAGGATTGTATAAAAGTAATTTATTTTTTCGATTTCAATTCAGTTACCATTTCGGCTACTTTATCACTTAGTTCGATTTTATATGATTGCAATTTAATAGCAATTTCCTGATTTTCAATGCCTAACATCTGAATTGCTAAGATTCCAGCGTTTTTTGCCCCGTTCAACGCCACCGTTGCCACAGGAACACCCGAGGGCATTTGCAGAATTGACAACACCGAATCCCACCCATCAATTGAGTTTGAAGACTTCACGGGTACGCCAATGACGGGCAAAGTCGTGACCGAAGCCACCATTCCAGGCAAATGTGCTGCACCGCCCGCACCCGCAATCACGACTTTCACACCACGCTCACGAGCCGTTTGGGCATATTCCACCATTTTTAAAGGAGTACGATGAGCCGACACAATATCAATTTCGTAATCTACGCCAAAATATTTACAAATCTCCACGGCTTCTTCCATCACTTTCAAGTCTGAAATACTGCCCATTATTATTCCTATCATTTTTTAAGTTTTTATTTTAAAAGATTGAATTAGTGTGATTAAAATTGGAATCCCAACCATAGACAAAAACAAAGGTATAAACCATATCCCGAGTCCATCAGAAATACCAATTATTATCAAGTAAGTCACCAGAATTATGACTGTGAAAATAATGAGTACCGTCAATTGCAGAAACCGAATCATTTTAACAGCTAATGTGTATTGTCTTTCAGCATTATTTTTTGTAATGGATGTAGGATAGTTAAATATATGCGGAAACTTAACCAATTGATTAAAACCAAAATAAGTAATAGACCTCTTTCCTAAATGAGATTTTCTTATTTTTATTGTAAATAACTGATTATGAGTGATAAATATAAACTTTTACAGGATAATCCTAAATATTGCACCCGTCTATTTGGGATAAAATTTGAACTTTTTGAGACTATTC
>JANXML010000172.1 GCA_025354645.1 Arcicella sp.
AAAACACCAGGAAAATTCATGACCTCAGCTAAATATCCAATTTCTGGATAATTAATAAATAATTCTTCAATATCGTTGGGGGTAATAGTTGCTCCTGCTGTTTCAAACGTAGTAGCAGGAACGCACGGTGGAGCTCCGAAACAAAATTTAAAGGGTGTTTCACGACCATTTTTTATCATATATTCAACGCCTGCTTTACCCAAAACATTGCCAATTTCATGAGGGTCAGAAACCGTGGCAACTGTGCCATGAACCACCGCCAAACGAGCAAATTGAATGGGCGTGAGCATTGAACTTTCCACGTGTACGTGTGCATCTATAAATCCAGGTATGAGGTATGTGGTATGAGGTATGAGGTTTGATTCGTAAGTTATTTGTTGAATAATTCCATTCTCAATTTCGATGGTTCCGTATTGAATTTTCTTTTCAAAAATGTTGATGATATTGCCTGATATTTGCATGATTTATTGATTTTATGATTGAAGTTTAGTTGTTCCAATTAACTTCCCGAAAGTTAAAAAACTTTCAGGAAGTTAAGGAGAGAACTGGAATTTAAGGGTAAAATTTACCAATTTATCCTTCTTAAAAATACGATAGATAAATTTTAATCGTTAATTTTGGAAATCAATTCTCCCACGAAGCACATCAAAACAATCATTTACTACTGATTGAAAAATATTTAACTCACTGATTATCAAGACAATAATAATTAATTTTTAGAAATTTTCATGCTATATCCCCAGCCCCGTGCATGAGCTGTTTTCAAACCATTCCTCCCAAATAAATTTAGGGGCTAATTATTCTTATGAAAAAATTATCATATTTATTCCTTGCTATTATTGCGATGTATATTACTGCTTGTGGTATTACGCCAGACGTTCAACCTGTTACAGAAAACTTTTCATTGCCCGTAGCTGATGGAACATTAGATTTATCTTTTACAGATGCTAAATTGAATGTTGCAGCTCCGTCGGTTGTAGCTGCAAGTGGAGATAATGTAAACGTTTCTCTGCTTATTAAAAAAACTGCGACAGGTGGAAAGCCAAATACTTTGCGTGTTTTTGTGGCTGATCAAGCAAATTATCGTAAAACAGACCAGTCATTATTTGAGATTAAATTAAAAAATCGTGATGAACAAACACAAACGGTTGATTTTGGTGTTTCTGCCACAACTGGAAAGAACTATTTGCATTTTGATGTCTATAATTCTGATGGAAAAGTGACTCGTAAGACTTTAATCGTTAATATCTCAGCGGATGGACAAATTGCATCTTGGCAAGGTGTTGTGTTAGGAGCTCAAAGTAATGCTGCTGGTTCAAGAATGGCATCGGCAACTGGTGATATTTATAAAGTATGTGATTTGGATTCAAACAAAATCAATCTTGATTTTGTGGATATAACGTATGCTGCGATTGGTTCTCCTACGGCAAGACCCATCATACTGTCCAACCCAGAACGTGAGAATTTTAATTTATTAACAAAAATTCCTACTACAAACACAGTATGTGGAGGAGGCAGTACGGCAGGCGGGAAAAACTCATATTTTATCGAAGCCCCTTTAACCGTTGATTTTGCAAATATTACCGATGCTCAATTAGGTGCGTTACCAGTTTCAACTACATCAATTAAAAGTGTTTATGTGGAAGCTGGTAAGACCTACGCATTTTTAAATACTAATGGTACTGCTGGAAAAAAAGGGCTTATAAAAGTAACCGCTATTGAACCTGGAACGGGGGGTAAGATTACTTTTGATGTTAAGGTACAGAAATAAAAATTTGAATTTATTTTAAAAAAGCCAAGACCAAAAATCTTGGCTTTTTTATGTCCAAATTTTCCAATTTCACCTTTTGCCCTATCTTTGCAAACAAAATTACAAAACATGAAAAAAACGATTATTGCTCTTGATGGTCATTCGAGTTGTGGGAAAAGTTCTACGGCTAAACGGGTGGCTAAAAAATTGGGTTACGCTTTTATTGATACTGGAGCAATGTATCGGGCGGTGAGTCTGTATTTTTACGATAATCATGTAACATTAACCAATCCGCATGAAGTTGAAAAGGCATTGTCAGAAATTCGTATTACCTTCCATTTCAACGAAAATCGTGGAGCAAGTGATGTGTTTTTGAATGGCTTGAATGTAGAAGATGAAATCCGTAAAATGTATATTTCGCAAATGGTTTCGGAAGTTAGTGCCATCACGATTGTGAGAAAAGCAATGGTGGCTCAACAACAAAAAATGGCTAAACACCGTGGAGTTGTGATGGACGGAAGAGACATCGGAACCAAGGTTTTTCCTGATGCCGAAATAAAAGTTTTTATGACCGCAGACCCAACCATTCGGGCGGAACGTCGGCAACGAGAATTGTTAGAAAAAGGCGAAATGGTGGATTTGAATGTGATTTTAGAAAACATTAAAAAACGTGATGTCATTGATTCAACCCGTGAAGAAGGACCTTTAACGAAAACAAAAGATGCTGTTTTGATGGATACTTCGTTCATGACTTTGGATGAACAAGTGGATTTTGTGGTGCAATTACACGATTCTGTTTTGGCGAAGAGATAGAGAAATAATATAAAGAAGTAATGAATACAAAATCAATAAAATACAACTCCTTAAACGAAATAAAAACCGTTGCCAAAACCATCCTCGAATTCGGGCAAAAAACACCCGTCTGGATTTTTGAAGGGCAAATGGGAGCGGGTAAAACTACGCTCATTAAAGCCATTTGTGATGTTTTAATCGTAACCAGCCACGTGCAAAGTCCGACCTATTCATTGGTGAACGAATATACCACCAAGCAAGGCGTTGACCTTTATCATTTTGATTTTTACAGAATTAAAAATGAAGAAGAAGCAATGGATATTGGCGTGGAAGATTATCTATTTTCGGGAGAAAGATGTTTTATTGAATGGGCTTCTAAAATTGCTAACTTATTACCTACTAAATACTTAAAAATAGAAATCCAAGTGTTGGAAGATGGAGCGAGAGAGATTCATTTGGAAAAAATTGGGGTTTAATGTATTTTTATAAAGAAATTGAAATACGAATTATAATTGAAATATTTACAGAAATGAAATTAGAGAAAAAAATAACTACCGTCAAGGTAAATATTTCCAAAACACTCAAGGATAGAAAGGGAATCATGGGTACGGGCAAAGACCTTGCTTTTATATCCGATAATTTATTTGATGAAGATTTGAAAAAATGAAGGAATATTTACTGGACACTCACATTTTCATTAATGCCTACATCAAACCAGAAATATTGGAAAAAGCATTGCCAAAATTATTAATGGAAATAATCAAAAATACATTAGTGCTGTAACATTTATTGAAATTGCACAGCTTTTTGAAAGTAAGCCCAAGGAATTTACAATAACTTTGCCGTTGTCTGTGTCTTCACAGATAACCTAACAAGTCGTAGTCGTCTGTGAAGACACAGACAACGGCAAACAAGCCTCGTAGTCGTATGTGAAGACACAGATAACGGCACAGAAATTTTATGAAATTCAATTGATGAAAGATCATAAAGACCAGTATGATAGAATGATAATTGCACAGGGAGCTACGAAATTTTTTGTGGTACTATCTGATGACGAAAATTTCCCTTTGCCGTTGTCTGTGTCTTCAGAGACAACCTAACAAGCCGTCTGTGAAGACACAGACAACGGCAAATAGACTTTTTTGATTTTACATCCAAAATATATACATTCGCTCATAAATTAATCTTCAACACTTTAAAATTTAATGACGATGAAAAAACTACTACTTTCCTCTCTTTTTTTTGTAACACTTGTTTCTAAATCTTTCTCTCAAACTAATGCTAATGACTGGACTTGGATTAAAGGATCAACCCTGCCAAACCAATTAGCAAGTTATGGAGTAAAAGGTGTTGAAACTCCCTACAATGACCCAGGTTCGAGATCAAGAGCAGCTACGTGGGTGCTAAACAATAAGCTCTATCTGATGGGTGGTTATGGTTCACCAGGCGGTGCAAAAAATGATTTATGGGTATTTGACCTCAATACCAATAACTGGACTTGGCTAAGTGGTTCAAATATGCTTGACCAACTCGGAAATTATGGAACAAAAGGAGTCCCAGCCTCAACGAATGTGCCAGGTTCAAGAGTAAATCCAGTTACATGGACTTATAACAATAAACTTTATTTGATGGGTGGATACGTTAATACCTATGGCTCATACTACAATGATCTTTGGGAATATGACCCAAGTACAAATATGTGGACATGGCTGAAAGGCTCTAATACGTTTAATGATGAAGGTATTTACGGAACACAAGGCGTAGCAAATCCTAATAATGTGCCAGGAGCAAGAGAGCTAAGTAGTGGATGGGTTTATAACAACAAATTTTATTTATTCGGTGGATATTATTATTTATATGGAGTTAAACCCAAGAATATTTTATTCAATGATGTTTGGGAATATGATCCTGCCACCAACAATTGGAGATGGATTAAAGGTAATAAGTCAGGTTTAGACCTACAGGGAATCTATGGAACAAAAGGTGTTGCTGCATCAGCGAACACCCCAGGTGCAAGAAAGAGTAGCTTCACGTGGACTAACAATGGGAAAGCCTATATTTTTGGTGGAAATGGATGGTATGCTTCGGGAGGACAAACTACGCTATCCGATTTATGGGAATACGATGTTCTAACCAATAATTGGCGATGGATTAGTGGAAGTAACGCTGATAATACACAAGCTGATGGTGTTCTGGGTGTGAAAGGTATCCCTGCTACTACTAATTTTGTGGGAGCAAGAGAACAAGGCAGTAGCTTTTTTTCAAATAACAAATTATTTATCTTGGGAGGATATGGTAAAATATCTTCTTCGTATAACACAAGAGATGATATATGGGAATACGACCTCTCAACAAATCTGTGGACTTGGCTAAAAGGAAGTAGCACGGGCGGTACAAGTGGCGTTTATGGAACTCAGGGAGTCAGCGACCCCAATAATAATCCTGCGGCAAGCACTTTGCATCTTGGGTGGTATGCTAATTCCAAATATTACATGATGGAAAGTGAAATCAATACTTTGTGGCGTTATGTTCCTACTTGTACCCAAGTCATTTCTATTTCTTCGGGTAATTGGAACAATGTAAATACTTGGGCTTGTGGGCGAATTCCAACTACTAATGACGAAGTAACCATTAATGGACATACTGTTTCAGTTGCAGGAAATGGCTTTGCTAAAAAGATTATCAAGAAATCGGGTGGAACGATAAATATTGCCAATGGTGCAAATTTACAAATAGGAAATTAATAAAATTATCAAACAAAAAAATGCCCCAATCAACTGGTTTCAAAGAAATATTGGCTCAAACTGGATTCCAAACGCAGGAGGCTTTGGTCTGGACGAAACAGAACGCAAAAAGTCTTTTCATCGGAATTCCCAAAGAGGTTTCAATGCAAGAAAGACGTGTGTCGCTTACACCTTCGGCAGTGGGGCTTTTGGTGCGTAATGGGCATCAAGTTTTGATTGAAACTGGGGCAGGAAATGGAGCAAAATTTACGGATAATCAATACTCCGATGCGGGAGGACAAATCTCGTACACCACCGAAGAAGTCTTCAAATCTGACGTAATTCTGAAAGTTCAACCTTTAACAGATTCTGAATTTGAATACCTCAATAATGGCTCTACCGTCATTTCAGCCTTGAATATGCCCCGCATGACGAAAGAATATTTCGAGAAGTTGAATCGCAAAAAAATCACTGGACTTTGTTACGAATACATCGAAGACAATATAGGCGGAATGCCCATCATAAGGGCAATGTCCGAAATTGCAGGGAGTACAGTGATGTTGATTGCGGCTGAATGTTTGAGTAGTGCGAATAATGGAATGGGGGTAATTTTGGGCGGAATCACTGGCGTACCACCCACAAAAGTAGTGATTTTGGGAGCAGGAACAGTTTCAGAATACACCGCCAGAATTGCCATCGGTCTTGGGGCAGATTTAAAGGTTTTTGACAAAGATATTTATAAACTTCAACGATTAAAATATTCAGTCGGACAAAATATTTATACCTGCATTATTGATTCAAATATACTCACCCAAGCCATTTCTGAGGCTGATGTTGTGATTGGTGCTTTGCGTTCGGAGGATGGTTTTACGCCTTGCATTGTTACGGAAGAAATGGTATCAATTATGAAGCCCGATTCAGTAATTATTGATGTTTGCATCGACCAAGGCGGTTGTTTTGAGACTTCCGAAATGACAACGCATGACAATCCGATATACAGAAAACATGACGTCATTCATTATTGTGTACCAAACATTCCTTCACGAGTAGCCCATACTGCCACGCAAGCATTGAGTAATATTTTTACTTCATTTCTGTTGAAAACAGGCAAAACGGGAGGCATAGAAGAAGCCATTTTTGCGAACAAATCTTTCATGAAAGGGGTTTATACATACAAAGGCAGTCTAACAAACGCCAACATCGCCAAAAAGTTTGGCATGAATTATAAAGATTTAAGTCTGCTGAGTGCAGCGAGATTTTAGTTTATTCGATGTTAGATTTTCGATATTAGATGTTCGTAAAAAAAGCATGAATAACTATTCGGAAGCGAACATCGAAAAACAAACATCGAACATCGAAACGAAAAATGTTAGAAGATTATCAAGCCATATCCAATTCAGCCAACTCGCACGACTTAAACGGAAAGCGTCTTGGAATTATTTCCACCGATTTTGTAATTGTTGCAGAATTTTTGAAGGAAGCCTCTTATCAAATCCGTACTCGTGGATTTTCAAAATATCCCATATTTGCCATATCTCAAAATCCCGTTCCAATTGGGTCAAAACTCATCGGAATTCATGAAATGAACGATAATCAATGGCATTATCACGCTTCAATGATGGAAGAATTTGTGCAACGTGAAATCATTGCGGAAGAAAATGTGGAGGTTTTCAAAACAAGCTACAAAGACCCCGATGAGTTTTGCTGTTTGTTTGTGTTAGATAATGATTTTGTGAATTTTATTTATATTCCTTTTCCCGAGGATTGACTTTTAGTTGTTTGGGGTTGGGATTTAGGGGTTAGGAGAAAGTAACCCCTAATACTTAATACGAAAGATATAAAATGTCTCATTATGATTGTGCGATGGGTTCATTAAATAGGCTAAATTATCTACAAAACTTGGTTCAATATTCACTTCTGGAACCATCGTTGGGAAAACCGCTTTCATTTCAATCTTACGCTTTTCTAAATCTGTATTTCCTACTAAAATCACGTAATTAGGTTTTGCTTTTGTGCCTAATTTCAATTGATTGGGCAAATCTGCCATTTTTTCATGCGTATCAATCGTATAATAATCGTATCGTTTTTGAAGATAAAATGGAGCTTCGGGTTGCGATGATTCATAATTCTGAACGACAAAATTAGTCATATCACCTTTCTCTCTCAAATAATTCATACTCTCGACTCTTGAACGTTTTGTGTAAGTTACTGACAATAAACACAGTAAAATCGTATTCAAAATCAAGAACCAAATTGTGGCAAATTTTGTGAACCCACGAAGCCATTTTTTGTCTTGATATTGTTCGTATAAATCTCTAAAACCTATAATTCCTAAAATAATGAAAAACGGTAAAAACGGCATAATAAAACGTTCCTGTTTATTGGCATAATAGGAATGAAAAACAAAAAATAGGAGAGAGGCAAAAAATAAAACCTTCCTGTTATGCGATTGTGTGGCAGTTTTGAAATATCCAGCCAATAACAAAAGAAAAGGGAAAGCCAAAAATAAACCAGCCATCGTGCCAATATAGCGATGCCAAGGTCCATTTGGATAACTGGCAATGTTTTCTGCAACGCTGTTATATTCGGCATAAGCTAAAATGGAAGCAAACGGATTGCCCCAATATAACTCATCTAAAATTCCTTGGGTCAGCATAAAAAATACGCCCATTGCCAAGCCAAAAATGATTGCTTTTTGCCAGTTGGTTTTACTAAAAAGCCAAAACAAACCAATGACAAATGGTACGAAAACAATCTGATAGCGAAAGACAAAAGCAATCGTAAACCACCAAGACGACCATAAAATTTGTTTCGTTGAAATGTTCTTTTCAAGGGCATAATAACAACCAATCAAAAGGGGAGGAACACAGGCAAGTTCACGCAAATTACGGACCGATAAAAAAGGGAATACCCAAAAAACTGCCAATAATAACCCCACAATTTTAGCATCATTTGGGCGATTGCTGAGGCGTTCTGTGATTTTATATCCGTAATAAATTGTCAATATTGAAAACAATCCATGCACTAAACGAGCCATAAACATTTTACCTTCTGGATTGTACATTCCAAAGAATTCGCAAATCGCAAAAATGACATAATGAACGCCTGGATAAACAAGACTGAAAAGATAAATTGTGCCTTTTGGGAAGTTGGGAAATGGTGTATCAAGTTTATCTAATAGGTTTTGAGTAATTTCAATAACCTCAAAATGGTCGTCTGAAAAGGCATAACCCTTAGAAAAAATAACGGCAATTAGTCTAAAAAATAATCCAATTAATATAATTTTTCTAAGATTTAAGAAATTCAAATATTTAGTCATTTTGTTCTTTAATTTTTGACAAAGGTAAGATTTTAATAATTATGATGCTTGTCCGCCCAACAAAATCCTGAACGTGGTTCCTTTATTAACTTCCGAACTTTTCACCATTAATTTTCCATCATGGTAATTCTCAATAATTCGTTTTGCAAGCGTTAATCCCAAACCCCAACCTCGCTTTTTCGTACTAAATCCTGGGTTAAAAACCTTGCTCATATTCTTCTTAGCAATGCCTTTGCCAGTGTCCGAAATATCAATGGCAATCTGTTTATTTTTGGTTTCTTTCATCACCACTTTCAAAGCTCCAACGCCTTCCATAGCATCCACAGCATTTTTGCAGATGTTTTCAACCACCCATTCGAAAAGATATTTGTTCAATTTTAACATCGTATTTGGGGGTAACTCATTTACAAAACTAAACGATACTTTTGTTGAAATTCTTTTTTGTAAATACGACATAAAGGTTTCAATCGTCTCTGCAACATCCTCTTCTTTCAAGACAGGAATTGAGCCAATGTTCGAGAAACGAGTCGTGATGACATCCAACCTTTGCACGTCTTTTTCTAATTCTTTCACAATTTCTTGGTCATAAGTGGAGTCAGTTTTGAAGAATTCTACCCAGGCTGTGAGTGATGAAAGGGGAGTTCCTAATTGATGAGCCGTTTCCTTTGCCAAACCCACCCAAACACGATTTTGCTCCGACCGTCTGGAAGCATCAAAAAACAAATATGCCGCCAAACCGAAGATTAAAACGACAATTAGTTGAAAGATTGGATAATAACGTAAAGTGTTGAGTAGCTGAGAGTTACCGTAATAAATATACTCTTTGTGGAAATCCATATCTAACTCAATGGGGGCATTGTCATCTTTGAGAATTTCCTTTAGTTTTTCATTCAAAAAATCTTGTTTTTCCTTCGACGATAATCCTTTGGGAATTTCAATATTGTTTGATTCGAGATAACCAGTGCCTTTTTTTAAAATTACGGGAATAGTATTATTCTCATTAGCTTGCTTAAATTTTTCAAAAAAGAAATTCACATCTTGATTTGGGTCGCTGGTCATGGTGTATTTAATTGACTCTGCATAAATCTCAATTTGCTGCTTTTCTCTCTCTTCCAATTTTGATACCAATTTATCAGTAATATAAAGTGAAGCCGTTCCCACCAATGCACAAAAAACCAAGAAGGCAATTTTCCACCAAGTATTACGACTATAAATATCAACGGTTAGAATCATTTTTGTTTTATAATTTAATTAACTTTCCACTTTCCAACGATAAATTTACTCCTTTATTTCTTAAAATCGACCGATAATAATAGATTCCAGTCGGTAATTTATTGCCTAATAAGTCCAAACCATCCCAAATAAATTCATTCAATCCAACTCTCAAACCTTGCTTTGATTGGTCAATTACTTTTACCATTTTCCCCTGTGAATCGAAGACTTCAATCTTGAATTCATCAGGTAGTTCGGAACCCGTAATCACGAACGAAAATTTACTGAATAACTCCAAAGGATTTGGATAAACAACGAATGACTTTACTTCCTGTTTTTGAATAATTCTGAACGAAATCGTATAGGGTAAAGTGCCTGCCAAATTACCCGTAACATCACGCCCTTGTACTTGTAAAGTAAGCGTATCATCCGTTGAAATTTTAGGTAAGTATCTGATAATAAAATTGTTATCAGTTGGATTGGTTTTCCAAGAAATGACTGAATCTTTAAAATAGATGCGTTTGAAAACACACTTTTTGCATGATTTTAAAGACATTTCTATACCCAAAGTGTCCTTCTTAATCCTAAACAAATTTTCATCTTTCAGACTAATTAAAATCTCAGGTTTTGCCGATACAATTTCGTTATTTTGAATCTGTTTTCCATCAAAAGTTACCGATAAATTCGGACTAATTTTATCTGGGATCACCTGGTAATTATAGTCAATGGAATTGTTGTTATAAATCTGTTCGGGTTGAGATTGGGGGTTGAAAAATACATTCAAAAAATTCTCACCAACTTGTCCAGCTGTTTGAACTGGAATACTAAATTTAACGGAATCATTTGCCGATAATCCCTTGATTTTGAAAAATTTAATTTCCTGTTTATTTAAAGTACGATTTGATAAAATTTGTCTAACGGTAATAGAATCCTTAAAATTTTTAGTAGAAATATTTTTAAACCAAACGTTTGCCGTGAAGTCTTCATATTCTTGTTTATCATTAATTTTTGAAGATTGTTTCAGATCCACAACACCTTCTGGTAAGCCCAAATACGTAACAATCCAAGATTTTAACTGTGGTGCTTTCCCGAAGAAATCATTCGTTTTTAATGTAAGTTTTAATTTAAGATAGGGGTAATTTTTGGTATCTATCGTGTTGATTTTCAATTGATTAGAAGTAATATTTTTCAGTAAAATAATTTCTTCTCCTTGAAAATTTACGCCAATAACATCAAAGGAATAAGACTGATTTTTCAAGTCATTTTGTTGAATTTTTAAGGTGATATTTCCCCATTCTGAGGCAGGTCCAATCAAGGGCGAAGTGATTACTCCTTCATTAAATTGGTCTTTAAATTCAAAATTATCAACGTTCAAAATCTCACTATCTGGACTTTTATCAAAATTTGGATAAACTTCTAAAATGGACTTTTTAGCTCCTTTTCTGCCAATTGCAAAAAAGGGTGAGCCAGTTGTAAGTCGTTGAATTTTAGATACATCCATACCAATTTCTGAAAATCTTTGTAAGTTTTCAGTGGTTAATAGCGAATAATCTATTAATCCAGAACTCCAAACCATCACGTAATTTCCCAGAGGAGTTGAGGAGAAATAGTCATCAATATCGGTGTCTGCGGGTTGTGCAGATAGATAATTGACTGAATAAGGCGTGTAACCACAAACCAATTTTGGCAAAACAGAATACGGTCGCAAGGCACGGTTGAACGCAACGGCATTGAAGTTTTGCCAAGGATAGCAAACGCCGTCGCTCAACAATAATTTGTCATTCAATATGATGGAATTACCACGATAAGCCGTCACTTTCCCATTATTCCAGCCGTAAATTTTGGCGGATATTTTCACCATTGATTCTGGAAATTTCCAAAGATTATTTTCTAAAACAATTTGCTTATCAGTCGTCGTTTTTTCTAATTGAAAGAAGCTATTTTGTGCAAATCCTTCCGTGCCATTTTTGATGTAGATGAAAGAATTTTCTACCCAAATTGTGTCGGAAGATAGTTTTGTTCTGACGTAATAAACCGTACTGTCTTTATCCAATAAATTTGCCTTCCAATTCAATAGGGGAGAGGCAATTCCAGTAAAGGATTTCTTAGCATTAGAATTGTACTTTTTGGAAGAATCTACCTCTATAATTATGGAAGAATTATTACTATTTGAAGGGATTTGAAGAATGAAAGTTATCTCTTTTTGATTAACTATTGAAAATTCTCTGGGTGATAAAATATTGATATTTGCGATAGGAAAATTATATTCAAAAATCACGGAATTATTATTTTCTCTGTTTTCAAGTATGTGATTATCAGGGTCTAAGATAACTTCAAAACGATTATTGCCTACGCTTAAATTTTTATCGTTTCGGATATTAAAGTATAAAGTATCTTGATAATTAATGGGATCAAAAGACAATTTTCCAAAATCTTCCACCGTTCCATTGGCGTACATTCGTTTTAGATTTACGTTTAACTTTTTAGTAGAAATTCGTCCCAAATTACTAACAATAATTCCCACTTTTATAGAATCTACATTGGCATTTAAAGGGCTATTTTTATCCGTATTTTTCAGAAAAATTGAAGTATTATTGACTTCATAATCGGGTTTTTGGGTTGGGAAAAGTGCTACTGCGGGGTCGCCTTGCAAGGTAAATTGTTGAGCATTTCCAACGGCATAAAAACTATTTGTAGTGTTCTTCAAATACCGATTCATGCTTTCCATGAGGATGGTTCCAAAGGGTTTATCTGACAGTAAAGAATCCGTAAATTGTGAATGATAAATCTCATCCGAGTATTCTTTTAAGGCAAAAGGATAACCCAAATTTGAATGAGCCAAAAACAAGATTGCTCCACGATTTGGTGTGTTTATCCAGTCCGTACCAAATGAATTTTTGGTAAGGAAAAGATCTCCTGCATCACAACCGTTTATCAGCACCAAGGGATATTTCCCTTTGTTTTTATATCCCAAAAGGTCATTTGAGCAATAACCAATGTCCATATCAGTTTGCTGAGGTGCTGAATGTCCGAACATTAAAATCATCCCAACGCCTTGATTCACTCGCTCCGTAACGTTAATAAACTCGACGGGATTGTCCGTTTTTTTGGATAATAAATCTACCTTTTGACCCAACAATCCTTTCTCACAAACGTCTTTAAAATCTTCAACGTATTGTTTTAAAGAATTCAGTTCACCTACACTTCTTCCACCCGACATTTTTAAGGCATTTTTTCGCCAAAGTGCATTCATTGGATTGGCTTCGTGTTCTTTTACTTTATTCAA
>JANXML010000260.1 GCA_025354645.1 Arcicella sp.
CGCCGATGACGATATTTGCGAGGATTAATGAAAGGGATATGAGTAAGGCTATATACATTTTATTTCACCCAACCAAACTCGCCACCAAAGCCTTCTCCAATGCCTGTTCAAAATCCGTAATTAAATCCTCCACGGCTTCCAGACCTACGGCTATTCTTACTAACCCGTCCGTGATGCCTACTTCGGCTTTTTGTTCGGCATTTAGTTTCGAGTGGGTCGTGGATGCTGGGTGCGTAATGATAGTGCGGGTATCGCCCAAATTGGGTGAAATAGAAGCTATTTTTAAGTATTTCGACATTTCGTTTACTACTTCAAAACCACCTTTTACGTCAATCGTCAAGATGGCACCGCCCATTTTCATTTGCTTTTTTGCTAAATCATACTGTGGATGCGATGCCAAAAATGGATATTTCACGGCATTTAAGGCTGGATTTTTCTCCAATGCCAGAGCCAATTTCATGGCATTGCTCGAATGTTTTTCCATACGTAAGTCCAACGTTTCCAAGCTCTTAGACAATATCCACGCATTAAACGGCGACATCGAAGGACCTGTATGACGGGCAAAGAAACGAATTTCTTTAATCAATTCCTCCCGTCCGCAAATTACGCCTCCAAGTACACGCCCTTGTCCGTCAATGTATTTAGTAGCGGAGTGAATCACCAAGTCTGCACCCCAATCGGCGGGCGTTTGGATTACGGGCGTAGCGAAGCAATTATCCACCGCCAAAATCAAATTATGTTTGGCTTTTAACTGACAAATTCCTTCTAAATCAATCAATTCCAAGCCTGGATTTGAAGGACTTTCGCAGAACAGAAACTTGGTATTGGCTTGAATTGCCACTTCCCATTCCGCTAAATCATGTCCGTTTACGAAGGTGCAAGTGATGCCCCATTTGGGAAGAATCTTCGTCAAAATCTGAATGCACGAGCCAAAAAGGGCTTTTGAAGCCACCACGTGGTCGCCCTGTTTGAGCAACGCTGCCATTGCCGCATAATTGGCTGCCATACCTGTTGCGAAGGCAATGCCGTCTTCGGTATTTTCGAGCATACACATTTTATCCACGAACTCGTCAACATTTGGATTTTGATAGCGTGAATAAATATTCCCCTCTTCTTCTTCGGCAAAAATGGCACGTCCTTGTTCGGCACTTTCAAAGGTAAAACTTGACGTAAGATATAAAGGCACAGAATGTTCACGATTGTGAGAACGTTCCGCTTGAATTCTGATGGCTTTGGTTTGCTTTTTCAATGGAGTATTTTTTATGTAGCACGGGAATCTTTCCCGTGTAGTGGAATCCTGTATTTTTGTCTGATTCACGGGAAAGATTCCCGTGCTACGTATTAACAAAGTTACGAGCAAAAATATTTTTATGGAAGTTTGTTGGTAATTTTTCAAATCTCACGGGAAGGCATTCCCGTGCTACGTTTTGTAATACTTTTTCAATACATAACGTATTGAGGAATAGGAGTTTATCAAAGCGGATTTAACCTTTTCTTTTCCCATCCATTCTAATTTTTCAATGTTTTCTTCAATCTGAGGTTTCATTTTTGAACTATCAGTTAAGTCCATTTTATACCATTTGGTTTGTTTCAAAATAGCCTCATTTTTATACGTGTAAGTATGAAAAGTTGTACAAATTTTCTCGCATAATTTTGCCTTAACTCCACATTCTTCTTCCACTTCTCTGATGGCGGCAACTTTTGAAGATTCGCCTTTGTCCAATTTCCCTTTTGGTAAATCCCAAGTTTTCAAACGGTACATCATCAGTATTTGTCCAAATTCATTTGCCACTACTCCACCAGCCGCTTTCACTACCGAATATTGAGATTTTATTAATTCTTCCGTAGCTTCTCTGTCATCAGTAATTAATGTAATTGACTGTAAATGAGATAGTTGTTCTAATTTTATGATAGAAAATAATCTTGTAATCGTTGGAGGAAGAACATTAATAATCATCACGTGTCCTTCCAAATTTTGAGGTTTAATGGATGCTAATTGGGCATCAATCAAATGGTCAAATTCGGTTGTAGATAATGTTTGAGCCTTTTTATGACCAATAATTTTAATTATAAATTCGTTGATAAAAATGATCATTATTTTGTTTTATTCCTTTTAGAAAGAACAAAATTAAACTTTTGTAATGAAACATTAAGCATCCTTTCTATTTTTGCAGAAGATTTAATTAAACCACCCCATGGAACAACGTACACTCGCTGAAAATGTGGCTTCAATGTTACTGGAAGTCAAAGCCGTTAGACTCAACCCAGACCGTCCTTTTAAATGGGCATCAGGTTGGAATTCGCCAATTTATTGTGATAATCGTATTACACTTTCTTACCCAAAAGTTCGTTCAGCCATAAAAAACGGGCTTGCTTCCGCAGTTCAAGCGTATTGGTCAGATGTTGAAATTATTGCAGGTGTGGCAACTGCTGGTATTGCACAAGGTGCTTTAGTGGCGGATTGGCTTGAATTACCATTCTGTTATGTTCGTCCAGAACCAAAAAAACATGGTATGGGAAATCAAATTGAAGGACACATCAAACCAGGTCAGAAAGTAGTTTTGATAGAAGATTTAGTTTCGACGGGCGGCAGTTCATTAAAAGCCGTTGATGCTTTGCGTGAAGCAGGGGCAAATGTATTGGGAATGGTGTCAATTTTTACGTATGGATTTGATATTTCGAGACAAAATTTTGCGGAAAAAGATTTAAAGTTTTATTCATTAAGTGATTATGATACATTGATTGGCGAAGCTGTTAAACAACGATATGTATCTGAAAGTCAATTAATTACCCTTCATGAATGGCGGAAAAATCCCGATGAATGGGGCGTTTGATTCAGTTATCAGAAACCAGTAATCAGAAAATATTGATTTTCTAAATTTAATTCTGAATTGACTATTCAGTGGGGTTTGTTTGCTTTCTTAGCATACAAACCCTTTTTATTTACAAAAATATTTGCGTTATTTACTTTCTAAACATAAAATTAAAACCATGAAAAAATCATTGCTCCTTTTATTCTTAACGATTTTATCTTCCAATCTTTTTGCTCAAAATATGGGAAAAGTTTCGGAAGGAAAATTGATTAAAAGTACTATTTTAAATAAAGATGTTCGATATACCATTTATTTGCCACCTGGCTATGAATCTTCTGAAAGAACTTATCCAGTTGTATATCTATTGCACGGCTACTCAGATGATGATACAGGTTGGTTGCAATTTGGGGAGATTAATCGTCTTGCCGATAAAGCCATTGCCGATGGTACAATTCCACCGATGATTATTGTAATGCCCGATGGTTTTGTGAGTTTCTACATGAATTCGTATGATGGAAAAGAAAAATATGAAGACTTTTTTATTAAAGAATTTATGCCAAATATTGAAAAATCTTATAAAATCAAGGCTAAAAAGCAATACAGAGGTATTGCAGGTTTGTCAATGGGCGGTTTTGGATCCTTAAATATGGCATTAAAATATCCAGATATGTTTTCTGCCGTTGCCCCTTTGAGTGCCGCAATTTGGGATGATAATGCTATTGAAACTGCAACAACCGAGAATTGGGATAGAGCTTATGGGCAACTATTTGGCAGAGAATTAAAAGGGAAAGACCGTCTTTCTAAAACTTGGTACGAGAATTCTGCATTGAAAATGGTTGAAACAAAATCGGCAGATGAGTTGAAAAAAGTGAGATATTGGATTGATTGTGGTGACGATGATTTTTTAACGAAAGGAAATTGTTTATTGCACATTGCTTTAACTGAAAAGAAAATTCCGCACGAGTTTCGTATGCGTGAGGGAGGACATACGTGGGATTATTGGCGAACGGGAATTATACCAGCCTTAGAATTTATTGGGAAAAGTTTTCATCAGTAGATTTTCAGTTATCAGTTAAAGTGAGTATTGTTTCTTACAAATAAGTTCTTTCATTAAAGGAAATTTCTTACGGTTTACTGATAACTGTTTACTTATAACTATTAACTGATAATTGTTTACTGATAGCTGTTTACTGATAATTGTTTACTGATAACTGACCTTATACTTCTTACCGACCAAAGATTTTATATGCCCTTGAAATTCAAGATTAAGCAGGAGGGAAGATAATTTTGCAACGTGGATTTGAGCCTTCCAAGCCAAATCATCGATGTGCATTTCTTCGTTGTTATGTAACAAAGACATCACCGAACTTTCTTCTTCCGTAAAATTTGATAAATCAAGGGTTGTTGGTGGATTTATAGATTTCCCTTTTCCGTCTAAATCCCAATTTAATGCTTCAAGAACATCTTTGATGCTCGTAAAAATTTGAGCTTTATTTTCCTTTATTATTTTATTGCAACCTTCCGAAAATGATTTTCCAATTTGTCCAGGTACTGCAAAAACGTCTCTATGATAGTTATTGGCATATTCTGCCGTGATTAAAGCACCACCTTTCACGGCTGCTTCAACCACAATTGTAACGTCTGCCATTCCAGCGATTATTCGATTTCTTTGAGGGAAAAATCTTGGGTCGGGTTGAGCACCAAAAGTTTGTTCGGTCAAAATTCCGCCCAACTCTTGCATCTGAATGGAAGTATTTTTGTGTTGATACGGATAAATTAAATCAATTCCGCTCGCCATAATACCAATAGTTGGGACATTATTTTTTAAACAAGTTTTATGAGCAATAATGTCAATTCCATAAGCTAATCCACTTACAATCAGTGGATTATATGCAGCTAATTCTTGAATGATATGTTCTGTGGTTTGTTTTCCGTATTCAGTTGATTGTCGTGTTCCCACAATAGCAACTGTTTTTTGAGCGTTCAAATCTGCCTTGCCTTTGTAGTATAAAAGTACGGGTGAATCGTATAATTGCTTTAACC
>JANXML010000276.1 GCA_025354645.1 Arcicella sp.
CTTTGGGGTTTGTACGCAATACAATTTATTCATTATGAAAAAGATTTGCTACTTAATATTTATTTTCATTTTCACCCAACAAACCCACGCACAAACCCCTTGGTCGGAGCAAATGGCGAATGCGATGTTGGAAACCCACAAAGATTCCATTACCTACAAAGAAGAAGGCAAATTTGCTCGTTGGGATTATGAACAAGCCATTTTGTTAAAAGCCCTCGAACGGGTTTGGATACGCACGGGTGATGGGAAATATTATCAGTTCATTTTAAAAAACATGGATTCTTACATCAATGAAAAAGGTGAAATCCGAACGTATAAAGGTGAACAGTTTAATATTGATAACATCACGGGCGGTAGAATTTTATTGATGTTGTATCGTGAAACAGGCAAAGAGAAATTCAAATTGGCGGCTGATTTGTTAAGAAATCAACTCAAAAATCAACCTCGTACACAGGAAGGCGGGTTCTGGCATAAAAAGATTTACCCTAACCAAATGTGGTTGGATGGCTTGTATATGGGCGAACCTTTTTATGCCGAATATAGCAAAGCCTTTGACGAACCTCAAAATTTTGACGACATCGCCAATCAATTTATCTGGATGGAAAAACACGCCAGAGACCCCAAAATAGGTCTTTTATACCACGGTTGGGACGAAAGTAAAGAACAAAAATGGGCAAATAAAACCACGGGGACTTCCCCAAATTTCTGGGATAGAGCCTTGGGTTGGTACGTCATGGCGTTGGTTGATGTCTTAGATACTTTCCCAAAAGACCATCCAAAACGTTCTGAATTACTCGCTATTTTTCAAAGATTAATGCCCGCAATCGTCAAATTCCAAGACCCGAAAGAAGGATGTTGGTATCAAGTGATGGATAAAATAGACGGCAAGGGCAACTACATGGAAGCATCGGGTTCGGCAATGTTTGTCTATGGACTCGCAAAGGGTGTTCGGATGGGATATTTAGATAAATCCTATTTTCAATACGCACAAAAAGGTTATCAAGGAATATTGAAAAACTTTATTTCCGTTGATTCAAAAGGGATTCCTCACTACGAAAAGGTGGTTTTGGTAAGTGGTTTGGGTGGAAATCCTTACCGTGATGGCAGTTATGAATATTACTTAAAAGAACCCATCCGTAAAGATGATTTGAAAGGCATTGCCCCTTTCATCATGGCGAGTGTCGAGATGGAAGTTGCCGAAGAACAAAGCATTGGGAAAGGCAAAAAAATAGGCTTGGATGAGTACTTTAATCATGAATTTCGGAAAAATAAAGACGGGAAATCGGAACGTTTTCATTATACTTGGGAAGACGAAAAAGATTCTGGCTATTCGCTTCTGGGCAATATTTTTAAAGACTACGGTGCAATAATTTCGGGTGTTCCAGATGCTCCAAAAGCCAAGAATTTAAAAGATTTAAATGTCTATATTATTGTTGATCCAGATACTAAAAAAGAAACTGCCAATCCCAATTTTATTGCGTATGAAGATATTGATAATATTGAAAAATGGGTGAAAGCGGGAGGAACTTTGGTATTATTAGCTAATGATTCCGCCAATGTTGAACTACCGCATTTTAATCAATTAGCGAAAAGATTTGGTATTGAATTTACGGATAAAAGTATCAATATGGTCAAGAATAATGTCTATGAACAAGGTAAGGTCATAATTCCTGAAAACCATGAAATTTTTAAAGACGTTAAGAAAATTTTTGTGAAAGAATTATCTGTATTATCTTTAAAAGAACCCGCCAGAGCCACTATTTCTGAAAATGGCGATGCAATTATGGCAATTGCAAAATACGGAAAAGGGAGAGTTTTCGCCCTCGGTGACCCTTGGATTTATAACGAATATCTCAATGGCAAACGTTTGCCGATAGAATTTGAAAATTTTAAAGCTGCCAAAAGTTTGGCGGCTTGGTTGTTAAAAAAATAAACTATTGCTACTGTTGCTCGAAGTGGTATTTCGAGAAGAGGCGTGTAATTTTGACGACTCTCGAAATGCCATTTCGAGCTACAATAAATCCCAAAACCAATGAAAAAATTACTCTTAATCTCCACATTATTTCTTTTAAATTTCACCTTTATCAATGCTCAATCAGCCGATGAGATGAAAATTAAAGAAGCCGTTGTAACACTCAGACAAGCTATGATTGATGCGGACAAAACCGTTCTCGAAAAAATCCTTCACGAAGATTTGAGTTATGGACATTCCAGCGGTTCAATTGAAACAAAAGCCATGTTTATAGAATCATTAGTTTCAAATAATTCAGATTTTAAAACAATTGATTTAACTGACCAAACCATAAAAATTGTAGGCAAAAATGCCATTGTGCGTCATAAACTATTTGCAGAAACAGCC
Organism: Arcicella sp.; assembly: GCA_025354645.1. Classification (GTDB taxonomy): domain Bacteria; phylum Bacteroidota; class Bacteroidia; order Cytophagales; family Spirosomataceae; genus Arcicella. The sequence goes on from JANXML010000276.1 coordinate 2,360, forward strand.
AATAAAGGCGTTGCCAATACTGCAAAATTGTATGTTCTAATGGTCTTCACAAAAGTGAAAGGAAATTGGGTTTTGTTGGCTCGGCAAGCAGCGAAGATTGTTTGATGTGGGTATGTGTTATGAGATCGTAGGTATTAGGTCGTAGGTTTAGAGCAAAATCTAAATTTACGACCTATTTTTATGCAGTAGAACTATGAAATAAAGCTGATTATTTTAGTTTCCTCCGATACCCTCATTCCTCCGACCTCATAACTCATACCTAAATATAACTCATACCTAACTCTTCTTTGGCACGTTATTTGTTTTTCGTTCGGTAACCTTACTGAGTGATAGAAAAAACTATTCTGCCTAAGAAGCAAGCCGATTATGAACAAAATTTTCCAAATAGCATCCGTTATGGTTTTGCTCATTTTGTTTACTTGTGGACAAACCCACGCACAAGCAAAATTGAAAGCCGCCAATCGTCAGTTTGAAAACCTGAGCTATATTGACGCAATCCGTCTTTATGAGGAATTTCTTCGTGATGCAAAAGACCCTGTTCAACGGGGTGAAGGGCTTAAAAAATTGGCGTATTGTTACCGCAAAATGCAAGATTCTCGCAATGCAGAACGTGCTTATGCCGACTTGATTCGTGATTATCCAGACGTAGAATCTGAGAATTATCTCTACTACGCACAGGCACTTGCTTCCAATCAAAAATACAAAGAATCACAAAAATATTATTCAATTTACGGCGAAAAACAAACCTCTGATTTAAGGGCAAAACGAAATGTGATTGCTCTGATGGATATGGGTCGTTTCTACCGTGATTCATCGTCTTACAAAGTTCAATATCTGCCTATAAACTCACGACAAGCAGATTTTAGTCCCATGTTCTACAAAGGTGGTTTAGTATTTTGTTCAGCCCGAGACGAATCAGGAGCCATAAAAAGAGTATTTGGGTGGAATCAAACCCCGTTTTTAGATTTATATTTTGTTTCGGATACCGCCCAATTTAGCATCAAAAACGGTTTACAATCTGCTCAAGCATTAGGCGGTATGTCTGCCAGTAATGCCGATGTTGCGGTTGTTCCAGAAGGGAAATTAACAAAAATTGAAGAGTTTAGTAGAGTCTTAAATACCAAATATCACGAAGGACCAATGACGTTTTTCAAAGGGGAACAAAAGGTCGTTTTAACACGAAATAATTACAACAAAGGAAAAGCCAGAGAATCGAAAGATGGCACAAATCGCTTGAAACTTTATACGGCAGATTTGAAGGGGGATACGTGGGGAAATGTCAAAGAAGTACCTTTTAATTCAGACGAATACTCAACGGGGCATCCTGCTCTAACGCCCGATAACACCAAAATGTATTTTGTTTCGGATATGCCAGGAGGCTACGGAGGAACAGATTTATACATCGTAGAATATAATGGAGGAAGTTGGGGAACACCCGTAAATTTAGGGAAAGAAATTAATACCGAAGGCAACGAAATGTTTCCGTACATAGACGAAGCGGGCAACTTATATTTCTCATCCGACGGACACGAAGGCATTGGAGGGCTTGATCTTTTTTATGCTGAAATGAAAGAAGGAATTGCCGTGAAGGGCGTAACGAATTTGGGGGCTCCGTTGAATTCTGAAAAGGATGATTTTGGCTTAATTACTGATGTAGGACGTAATTCAGGCTTCTTTGCTTCCAATCGAAAAAGAGGAATTCACGATGATAATATTTACAGTTTCAGAAGAGAATGCCGTCCATTAAATTTGATTGTCTATGATGCCGCAACCAAAACGCCACTTGAAAATGTGGATATCAGAAGCGTAATCAACGGTGAAAATCAAGATTTGAGAGTTTCGGGCGTGGATGGTTCAACTTCGATATGTTTACAATCGGAATCTGAATATGAATTCAAAGCCATTAAAGAAGGCTATCAAATGAATTCAATTACATATTCGACGAAAAGTAATACAGGACAACAGACTACTTTGGAGATGTATTTAGAGAAATCAAATTCATCGGTTTTGAAAGGAGTTGTGAAATCTGAATTAAATCAAAAACCAATTTCGGGTGTGCAAGTAACGCTTGAAAATCAAAAGGATAAATCAAAACAAACGGTCGTAACGGGTCAAGATGGTGGCTATGAATTTGAAGTAAAACCAGGGGCAGACCATAAATTAACCGCAACAAAAGACAAGTATGCAACGAACAACGAAACTATCGGTAAGGTTAGTAAAAATCCTACTCAGTACCAAAACGTCCAAGGAATGTACGGTGAAGGTGACATCTTTAAATTGAATAACATTTATTACGATTTAGACAAATTTTTCATTCGTAAAGATGCCGCTAAAGAGTTAGACAAAACGGTTTTACCACTCTTGAAAAAGTATCCCGATATGAAAGTTGAGATTCGTTCACACACGGATGCACGTTCGGGAGACAGTTATAATATGCAATTATCCGACAACCGTGCCAGAGCCGTGGTTGATTATTTAGCACAACGAGGAATCAGTATAGAACGTTTAGTATCAAATGGTTACGGAGAAAGCGAACCCGCCAACGAATGCGTGGACGGCGTTCAATGTAACGAAAAACAGCATCAAGAAAACCGCAGAACAGAGTTTAGGATTCTGTCGGTGAAGTAAAGATATAGTAAAGTAATTTTCATTTTTAGTTTTTTAGGTTAGGTGAATAGTTTTATAAAGAGGCTCCGTTTTGCGGAGCTTTTTTGTTTTATTTCGTTTTGAAAATTGGTTAAATTATCTTTATAAATTACTCAATTTTAATAGCGAGAAATGAGTAATCGGAAAGTCCAGTTTCATGCCAATTGCGTACATTTGATTTTGTCTTTAAACACACAAATCTTGCTATGAAAAAACTTTCCTTTATTCCTGTCTTGATGTTATTAAGTTTTGGACTTTTTGCCCAACCAGTCATTTCCTTAGCCCCAGTCATTACTGGACTTTTGCAACCTATGCAGTTTGTTAATGCAGGCGATGGTTCAAACCGAATTTTTATATCCCAAAAAGGTGGTAATATCAAAGTTTTCGACAAGGATTTTTCTTTATTAGGCACTTTTCTATCCATGACGGGTATTCAAACGGGTGGAGAAGGAGGCTTGTTAAGTCTTTGTTTTCATCCTCAATTCAAAACCAATAAATTGTTTTTTGTTTTCTATACTAATATTTCAAATGATTTGGAAGTAGCTCGTTATCAAGTCGGAAACAGTCCAGATTCCATAAATATTGCCCGCCCGACTTCTAAAAAAGTAGTAATTACCATTCCGCATCCAGTGAATACTAATCACAACGGAGGAACTTTACGCTTTGGAAAAGATGGTTTTTTGTACCTTTCAACGGGTGACGGAGGAAGTGGGGGCGACCCAAATGATAACGGACAGAATAAAACAAAATTACTTGGAAAAATGCTCCGTTTAAATGTAAATACCTCCAATACGCCACCCTACTACACAATTCCAGTAACAAATCCTTTCGGAAATGAAGTGTTGCAGTACGGTTTAAGAAATCCATTTCGTTGGAATTTTGACCGATTAACGGGTGATATGTGGATTGGAGATGTAGGTCAAAGTGCTTTTGAAGAAATCAATCGTTGTAGCAAAGATTCATTGATTGGGGTGAATTATGGTTGGCGTTGTTATGAAGGAAACGCTGTTTATAATCCCGCTGGATGCACTGAAACAAATTATAAATCTCCTGTATATGCCTACCCAAATCCAAGCGTTGGCTCCTCGGTTGTTGGTGGAACGGTCTATCGTGGAGGTACTTATAATTCAATGAAGGGGTATTATTTTGGGGTAGATTTTAATTCGGGAAGGTTGTTTAAAATAAAATTTGATTCAACCAATTATTCCTACAGTATATCCACCCAAATGCTATCACCAAACGGAATCACTGATTTTGGAGAAACTGAAACTGGTGAAATGTATGTCACTTCTCTCTACACAGGCATTGCTTATCGGGTACAGTCGAATGACGTAAATCAATATATCTTTGTTGGAAATGGGAATTGGACAGATGCTACTAATTGGAGTGATAATGTCATCCCGCCTTCCACTTCTTTGGTAAACACAATTATCACTATTAAGCCAATAACAGGTGGACAATGTGTAGTAAATACGCCTATATCAATTCCAAAAACTTCAAAATTAATTGTTGAAAATAGTAAGCTATTACGGATGAATAGCAATCTGACTTTTCAGTAAAAGATTATTAATGGATTTACACAGATTTTTTAAAATTTTATCCGTGTAAATCCAATAATTAATATTCAATAAATCTCACAAGAAAAACTTCCCAGTCTCCGTTTCCAGAAACTTCTCAAAGTCAATTTCTTCCTGTTTGATAAATCCATGTTGCGGTAAAGTGCCGTCGGCAACCATTTCAACAACTGCCACGATGGAAGCCGCCGTTGTCCAAGAAATGGCTCTCCAATGCTTTCCGTCTATGATTTTGGGAGAATAGGCACGATAAAATTCCTCTCTCTCCAACGACTGATTTTTCCAGCCTTCCACTACTGCATACACATACACAACGTCTTCCTGAACGGGCGGTTTGGCTTCGGTCAGGATTTCTTCGATGAGTTCTCGTTTGTTTTTCAAGATTAATTCATACAATAAAAACTTCATCAATTTGCCGTGTCCAGGGTAACGAATGGTTTTGTAATTGAGCGTATCGACTCGTCCTTCGTAAGTTTCGCACATTGTTCCCAATCCGCCCGAAGTGCTAAATGCCTCAAATTCATTGCCTTCTAAATTAATATATTCAATACCGTCTAAGGCAGAAACTAACTTTATTTCACCATTATGAATCACCTCGCAATCGTTCAAGTATTCGTTAATGACCCCAGCAGGCGACCAAGTGAAGGAATATCCCAACAACCCGTTTGGATATTTTGGTAAAGCTCCAACTCGCAATTCAATGTCACGAAGTTTGGTAAAACGACTGGCTAAATTTGCTCCAACGATTCCAATAAGACCAGGGGCAAGTCCGCATTGAGGTGCTAAAACTGATTTACTTCCCTTTGCTGCCATTTCTCGAATGGCAGAAGTTGTGGGAACGTCTTCCGTCAAATCGAAATAATGTTTTCCTTCTTGATAGGCAATTTGTGCAATTGTCAAATTCAAATTATAGGGCATACACGACACGACAGCATCAAATTCTGGAATCAATTTTTCCAATAAAACTTTATCCGAAACATCGCCTTTGATAACTTCAAAAGGCAATTCTGTGGCAGGATTATTTTTATCTAAACCTTTGACTATGAAACGTTTAGACAACAAAGTGCCAACCAATGAGCCAACCTTGCCCATTCCAATTACTAATATATTTTTCATTTTATGTGGGTTTATGATTATGGCACGCTGATGAAGCAGATGCCGTTGGCAACGCAGATTTTCGCAGATTTTTTTATCTGTATATCAAAGTAGTAAATTGAGAAAACAGATTTCATTTCTGTTCAAATGTTTTACTACAAAATCAGTAAAACATTTTTAAAAATCTGCGAAAATCAGCGTTGCGAAGCATCTGCGTCATCAGCGTGCCAATAATTTTAACGTTTAGTCATTTCGAAGAGATTGGTTGCTTGTTCACCTAAAAATCCATCAAACCAGACTTTCTGACCATCATTTTCGAGGTAGCCACGTTCAGCTAATTCATAATAAGCGTACGACCATTTCAAAGTAGTCATTGAACCGTCAGCATCTTCCACAGGGCAATCTTCATCAATTGCCTGCGTTGAACTTTGGCGAAGTTTACTACCTTTTACACCCTCAATTTCGGGTTTTATTGGAATTCCTGCCTCTTTTAAGACCGACATGGTTTGCTCAATATCACCCCAAGCAGATACGTTTTGATGATTAATGTAGGCAGTAAAATGATTAACAGCGTTGCCATGAAGCAACGTCCAAGCCGCAAATTGTGATGTTGCATTCAAAGCCAAAATCGTATCTTTTTTGGCAGGTTTCCACGGACGAGCAAAGAATTTTACGAGTGCTTCTACTAATCTATCAGCCTCATCGCTTATCAATTCTTTATTTTGTTTAAGCGTTGCTAATAATTGTCGAGATTCACCTTTCAGTAAATCTGGCGTATCTTTTACTGCCTCATTGATAAGATTTTGAGCCTCTTCTGAAAGTTCTTTCACCTCCAATTGCGTAACAAAAAACTTAGGAAAATTGATATTCGTTGGATGTTGATAATGAAAAGAATTCAAATGTTTTGAAGGAAAACTATACGGTGAAATCTTCTCATAACCCAAAGATTCTAAAACTTCCTCAATGGCACGAATTCCAGAAGGTTGTCCACCCGTGAAAGTGTTGAAAGTACGGAAAGCACAGTGATCATTCACCACATTTCCACCTTCGGCTTTCACCATATCGGCGTATTGTTGGGCGTAAGTAACTCGTTGGCAATAACCCTCCCAGAGCTTCTCCATGAGGGATTTTGTGATGGTTTGTTGTGTTTTCATTTGTTGAGGATTTTTAGTATTTTTGATGAAAGACATGCCAAAGGCATTATCCAAATAAACTTTTAATCATGATAAATTCACAAGAAATATCGGAATCTGAATACTTAATCAAGGCTATTTCTGATTTATTTAATCTTATCAAAAAAGCTAACATATCAATTGATAGACATAAAAGCATAGAGAATCCTGATATTATCGCAATTGAAGGATTTGAAAGAATTCGTCAACAACATGTTGATGAACTCAATCAAATAATGATGTCAGAATTTGGACTTCAAATTGATAAAAATAAAATCGAAGTTGGTAATACTAATTTTGTCATGGCTGCCTAAAAATCAAACTTAATTCCCTGAGCCAGAGGCAATTGTGTTCCGTAATTTATCGTGTTGGTTTGTCTTCTCATATAGGCTTTCCACGCATCTGAGCCTGATTCTCGCCCTCCACCTGTCTCTTTTTCTCCTCCAAAAGCTCCTCCGATTTCTGCTCCAGATGTTCCAATATTTACGTTAGCAATACCACAATCTGAACCATTTATAGATAAAAACTCTTCAGCTTCTCTCATATTTAAGGTAAAGATTGATGACGATAATCCTTGTGGAACGTTGTTCTGAATTTGGATGGCTTCTTCCAACGTTTTGTATTTCATGATATACAAAATCGGAGCAAAGGTTTCGTGTTTTACGATTTTGAAATGAGGTTCAACTTCACCGATGCAAGGTTTAACGTAACAACCTGATTCAAAGCCTTTACCTTCCAGGATTTCTTCTTCCACTAACATCGTTCCGCCTTCTTCTTTCACTTCATGGGCGGCTGAAACATAGGCGATTACTGCCTTTTTATCAATCAAAGGACCAACGTGATTGGTTTGTTCCAAAGGATTTCCGATGCGTAATTGTCCGTAGGCTTTCACTAATCTTGCTTTCACTTCTTCGTAAACTGATTCGTGAATAATGACTCTTCTTGTGGAGGTACAACGCTGTCCAGCCGTGCCGACTGCCCCAAAAACTACGGCTACAATGGCGATGTTTAAATCAGCATTTTCAGTAATGATGATGGCATTATTTCCGCCCAATTCCAAGAGACTTCTGCCCATCCGTGAGGCAACGGCAGCACCCACAATTTTTCCCATCCGAGTTGAGCCTGTGGCTGAAATTAAAGACACTCTTTTATCAGTTGTCAACCATTCACCCACTTGATAATCTCCTGATATTAAACAAGATACACCTTCTGGAATTTCATTTTTTCGTAAAACATCTTGAATGATATTTTGACAAGCAATTCCCGTCAAAGGTGTTTTTTCGGAAGGTTTCCATACGCATACATCCCCGCAAACCCACGCAATCATGGCATTCCACGACCAAACGGCAACGGGAAAATTGAAGGCGGAAATAATCCCTACAATTCCCAAAGCATGATATTGCTCATACATCCGATGTTGCGGACGTTCAGAGTGCATCGTAAGACCGTAGAGTTGGCGAGAAAGTCCGACGGCAAAGTCGCAAATGTCAATAATTTCTTGCACTTCACCCAATCCTTCTTGCAGACTTTTTCCCATTTCGTAGGAAACTAATTGTCCCAAAGCCTCTTTATTTTGACGAAAAGCCTCGCCCATTTGCCTGACAATTTCACCACGACGAGGGGCAGGAACATTTTTCCAAGATTTGAAAGCAGTTTTAGCAGTCTCAATGACTTGTTGATATTCTTCCAAAGTAGTTTCTGTGACCTTGGCAATCAATTTACCATCCACAGGCGAAAAAGATTCGATGAGTTCTGGGTTATCGGAAGTCCAAGAATTTAATCCTGTACTCGTTCCGTGATTGACGGCTGAAATAGTTAATCTTGAAAGAATAGTTTGCATAAAATAACCCCCAGCCCAAGGGGAAGTAGCGTAAAGGCGTTTAGATTTTTCTAAGAAAATACAAATTTAAGAAAACGTTAATGAAAAAGTAATTTTGCGAAAGCTATGCCTGATTTTTCAAATTTGCAAATATATGACGTTTAAGTATATACGTTCTTAATATGTGTAAATAGTACTATTCTAAGGCGAAAGAATTTTAGGCTATGCTAAAATTAGACAACATAGTATTTTTAATGGAAAAAATATTTTTGAAAATTTGTAACAAAAATGTGGAATTGATAACTAATGTAAGTTGCGTAGCGTAAAAAGTGTAAAATCCTTCAAGATGACGTTAAATTTGTTTTGCGAACTTAACTAA
>JANXML010000281.1 GCA_025354645.1 Arcicella sp.
CAAAAATGGGGTGGTGAAGTTTGGGAAATGTTGCCAGGGATGGGATTCCTTTGGATTTCGATTTATGCCGTAGTGATGGGTTCGGGACGTTTTGGGCTTGATTATTTGATTTCGCAGAAATTTTTTAATTACGAAAGTACTAAGGCACAAAGTGGGGTTTTATTTGCATAAAATACTAAATATATTCAACATTTTCAGAACAGGATTCATTAGATTGTTAAAATATGACAGGATTGAAATGCAAAATCCTGTAATTCCTGTCAATCTTATTAATCCTGTTCTACATTTGCCTAAAAAACTTAGTGTCTTTGTGCCTTTGTGGCAAAATAATCATAAATTCATAACATGACAATCTACTGGTCTAATTACTCCGTTCCGCTCTGGTTTGGCTTTGTTCAAGCATGGATTTTTGCTTTTCTTTTTTGGAAAAGAGGTTATCAAAACAATCGCCTTTCCGACTATCTTTTGGGATTGGTCTTGGTGGGTATGGCGTTCAATATTTGGGAATATATGTTGGGTTTTTCGGGTATCGAAATCCTTTGGCGACAATTAAATTTCTTCCCCAGATCGTTTGGTTATGCCTTTGCCCCGCTTTGTTATTTCTATTTTAAAAGTCAAGTTGATAAAGATTTTAGATTTTCTAAATCAGATATTTGGTATTTTCTGCCCTTCATTATTCATACGATTTATCACGTTGGCGTTTTTTCAATGGGGCAAGATTTTGTGAAAACCGTTGAAAAAAACTTTCATGGACCGTTTTATATTCCTCAAATTGAGATGTTTACGGAAATAGCTTTAAACGTTTTCTTTATCTATAAATCCTTCAAACTATACAATGATTATCGTAATTGGACAAAAACGCAATTCTCTGATATTGAGTCTGTTAGCTTTAAATGGTTTCGTAATTTTCTAATTGTTTTAGTAATATCATTTATAGTTTATCTTTTAAAAATGGTTATTGACACAATTTATGACCTCGATTTCAAGGATGATTGGTGGGATAATGTAGTTGGAATTACCTTAATTTATTACGTTTCCATCACGGGCTACTCCCAAGTACAACCCAAAACGGGTTTGGTTTTCAAGGAAGAAGATTTTAAACCAGAGAATATTCAGAAAGAGAAATTCAACGAGTCAGAATTAGAAACTTGGAAAACAAAAATCTTGAAATTGATGCAAGACGAAAAAATCTATCTCCAACCCGAACTGAATCTTTCAGACATTGCCAATCGCTTGAAAACCAATATCTCTGTGCTTTCAGGCGTTGTAAATAATGCCTTCGGAAAGAATTTTAATGATTTCGTAAATGAATATCGAGTAAGAGAATTTCAAGAGCGAATCCAATTACCCGAAAACAGAAATATTACGCTTTTAGGAATCGCTCTTGATTGTGGATTTAACTCAAAAGCAACTTTCAATCGTTCGTTTAAGAAATTTACAGGTAAAGCACCGAAGGAGTTTTTGGAGGTTTAGAAAATCTCCAAAATCAAAGCACTATTTGCGTCAAGATTTAGGGTGTTTTTTACCTCAATCGTCTTATTATTGAGAACATCTCTTGCCTTGAAAGTTGGTTCAATAATCTCTTTAAACTTACTCAAAGTAAGGGTTTTGGATTCTTTGTTTTTGTTCAGAATTACCATTATTTTTTGCGTGTCATTATACCTAAAATATACGTAAATTCCATCAGTTGGGGCAAAATGCTTTAATTTTCCAGTATGAATAACGGGTATATTTTTTCTCCATTGTAACAGATTCGTAACAAATTCCTTTGCTTCTTTTTCTTTTGAAGTTAATCCAGTATTCGTAAACACATTTTTAGTATCACCCATCCATCCGCCAGGCATATCGCTTCTGATTTCACCGTGTTCTTCGCTTTTTGGATTGGTCATTAAAATTTCAGTTCCGTAATAAATCTGCGGAATGCCTCTTGTAGTCAATAAAAAAGCCATTCCCATTTTGAATTTATCATAATCTTCGTGCAGTTGCGTATAAAACCGACTCATATCGTGATTGTCTGGGAAAATGACTAAATCATTGGGATTGGCATACACAAAATCATTTGAAAGGGTTTGGTATAAAGTTGAAAGCCCTTGTTCCCAGATTTTATCATCGCCGTTCAATGCTCCAATCAGAGCATTATTTAACGGAAAATCAAACAACGTTTTGAGATTTGAAACATACCCATTTTTATTATTTTTCCCTTTTTGCCATGCCGAAACAATGCTCGGATTCGTTGACCATTCTTCGCCAACCACATTCAAATTTGGGTATTCAGTATTGATTCTGTTGCCCCATTCTGTCAGAAACGTTTTGTCGGAATAAGGATAAGTATCGACCCTAATGCCTTGTAAATCAGCATATTCAACCCACCAAATTGAGTTTTGAATAAGATAATTTGCCATGAATGGATTTCGTTGATTGAGGTCGGGCATGGTTGTATCGAACCAACCGTCAGCGAATAATTTTTTATCAATTTCAGCGGCGTATGGGTCATGTAAACTTTCTCTTCGATGGGTTGAATAAATCGTTTTCACACTATCTTGAAAATTTACCCAATCTTTTGTAGGCAAGTCTTTCATCCACCAATGCTCTGAACCACAGTGGTTTAACACCATATCCATGATTAATTTTATATGATGTATCTTGGTTTCTTTGGATAATCTCACATAATCTTCATTCGACCCGAACCGTGGGTCTGTCTTACTGAAATTCGTAATCGCATACCCATGATATGACGTTTTGGGTTGATTATTTTCCAACATTGGGTTAATCCAAAGTGCCGTCATTCCCAAGTTTTCGATGTAATCCAAGTGTTGAATAATTCCCTCAATGTCTCCTCCGTGTCTGCCCGTCAAACTTCTTCGGTTTAAAGAATCTTCATAAGAAATAATGTTATCGTTTTCAGATTTTCCATTGGCAAAACGGTCTGGCGTTATTAAATACATTACGTCATTAGTGTTAAATCCAATTCTTTCGGATGAATTTTTCTCTCTTTTTAATAATTTATAAGTGTAGTTAAAAGAAGATTTTTGACTATTTTCAAATTGTATTTTCACATCCCCTGGCTGTGTTTTGGGTGAAATAATTAAGTCGATAAATAAGTAATTTGGATTATTGACTTTGTGTATCTTGTTAATAATCAAACCTTTATAGTTTATTTTTGGAGTATAGGTGGATATATTTTTCCCGTGAATCAATAATTGTAAATTAGGATTTTTCATTCCAATCCACCAATTTAATGGTTCAACGTGTTGAATGATATCTTGTCCAAAAGTGAAGTTTTGAAAAATAAAAAAAGTGATGATTAATGAGAAGTATTTTTTCATAAGTAATTTAAAATTTGGATTTAAAAGTTCAAAAAAAACTGCATAACAATCGCTATGCAGTTTCATCACTAACCATTTTTATTGTTTTTATTTAACTTTCGTAGCCTTATAAGTTGGGTTTGAAGCATCTTTCAAATTCAATTCAAAGTCATACGTTCCAGGTGTGGCAATGAAGTTTTCACCGCCTGATTTCAAGCCTCCCGACGTTCCAATGGCTTGGGCAGCGGCGGCAGTTGTGCCAAAGTTTGTTCCCCAATCATCACCCAAACGGAATTTGAATTGGTCAGCTTTCAACACGATTCCTTTGATGAACCACGTTTCGGTTGATAAATCATACGTAAATTTCTGATCGGGTTTATCGCCCCAACCTGTGATGGTTGCCGCTCCCACAATGCCCCATGGAGCATATTTTGTGATGGTGTAAGTCAATTTTTTGAAATCGACAACCACTAAATAAGTACCTTTCTTCACGGCAATATTATCTCCACCGTCTTTCAAAACGCCACCATTACCTCCAAAATTTGTACCCCAATCATTGTCCTTGCGAATTTTGATTTCACCGTCTGTCAACGTGACAACACCTGCCCATAAATCAACCGTTGCATCATACATCAAAGGTAAATCAGGCGTTGCACCCCAATTATTGGCGGCACTTCCCACCACTCCCCACGAGTATTTTTCAACTTTATAAGTGAGAGATATAGGGTTCATAGAAATTTTGTAAGATCCTGCTTTCACGGCAATGTTATCACCACCCGCTTTTAACGTTCCAGCACTTCCGCCTAAATTTACGTCCCATTTATTGTCTTGACGGAATTTAATTTCACCGTCAATTAAGGTTACGTAGGCAACTAAGGCATTTGGCACATCGGTTTTATAAAATGGAAAATCTGGTCTTGCACCCCAGTCATTTGCGGCACTTCCCACCACGCCCCAATTCGTGCCAAGGTCTAATTTAGTTGAATATGGCGTTGCTTTCAACGTATTCACCGAGGAGTTCAAAACTGTTGATGCTCCCAATGATGAAATTACTCTAACATCAACATCACCCGCTACGCCTGGCAAAAGACCTAAACCCAAAACAATTGAGTTCAAATCCGAATTTTTGAAAGATTTTTTCAAATCCGTTCCAACTTCAACTGGCGTTGCTTTCGAGAAATTTCCCCCTTTTTTGTCGAATAAAATCGTGTAAGAAGGAGCTGCCGAGAATCCATAATCGGGTTTTGCCCACGAAATCATCAAGGCTTCTTGGTCGGCACCGTCTTTATTTAGTACAACGGTGCTTTTTGATAATGTTGCCACGGGAACCGACCCAGTGTTTAAAATGGCTTGTTCTTCTTCTTTTTTACATCCCAAAGCCAGTACGAACACAAGGCTAAAAAGGAATAATTTTTGTATTGTTTTCATTTTGATTGATGGTTTTGTGTTTAAAAATTAGTACCCTTTATTTTGCTCTAAGGTTGGATTGGCAATAATATCACCTGATGCCAGTGGAAATAAAGTACGCCAAGCTTCCGCATCTTTTCCGTCTTTCACACCACCTTTCCAAGCCCAATTATACCCAGACGTAAACTTGCCAAAACGAATCAAATCCGTGCGACGATGCCCTTCCCAGAACAATTCACGACCTCTTTCGTTCAGCAATTCGTTGGTAGAAAGTGTCGATAACGGAGCCGCATTTGCTCTTTTACGAAGATCATTTACCAAGTTCAGAGCTAATGTACTTTCGCCAGTTCCTCCACGAGAAACCGCTTCTGCATACATCAATTGGGCGTCTGCCAAACGGAATAATGGGAAATCAGTATCCGCAAATTGAGCATTTTTACCTTTCACACCCGCACTTGTTAGGTTCGAGAATTTTGTCACGGCGTAACCGTTTTCAAAGGTCGTAAACTCGTCAATATCAAGGGTTTGTCCGTTAGTAAAGAACATGGCACGCTTATCATTTTTGTCCGTAAATAGGCTCACTAATTGCTTAGTCGTACGGAAACCGCCCCATTTTTGCTCCGTTCCATAATCGGCAGGATTCATGGCTCCACCAATTGAACCGTTAATAGCAAGGGTCGTAACACCGTACGTTTGGGTGTCGCTTCCGTCAAAATTTACCGCAAAAATCATTTCTTTTGAAGTATTATTATCCGCCAAGAAATTATTTTTTTGATTGGGAGCCAACGTGTATCCTGCATCCATTACCTTTTTGGCGTAAACTGCCGTTTCAGTATATTTTTTCTGTCCGATATAAACCTCAGCGTTCAAATATAATTTCGCTAAAACCATCCAAGCGGCTGCACGATCGGCTCTGCCATATTCGTTGGTTCTTGGAGCGGGTAATTCCGTTTCCAAAGCTTTTAATTCGCTTTCAACGTAAGCAAAAAGTTCTGCACGAGTGGCTTGCTTTGGCAATGTTGCCCCCACTTGGTCTTTCTCGGTGATTAATGGAATATTTCCGTACATATCAACGCCGTGTGAATACGCCAAAGCACGTAAAAAACGAGCTTCCGAACGATAATTCTTAATGTCCTGAGTGTTTGTAACGCCACGAGAACTCAATTTATCATCGGTAGTTTCTCTCAAAAACTCATTAGCAACCGCTACCTGAAACAAGATTCTTGAATAAAAAGCTGCCGTGAAAGCGTTTGAAGCCGTCCAGTTCATGAAGTGTAAATCTGGTACGCCTGGATCATTCCAACGACAAACCAATTCATCGGTTGTGAATTCTTGCAAGTACCAATAGGCACGCATATAACTTTGCGAACCACCGTCGTAGCCTTTCAAATCAACGTCTCCATCGGCATTTTTCAAGCCCGAAGCCGCCAATCCTGCGTACATTTTCGCCAAGATTAATTTATAATTGGCAGGGTCTTGATAGACCAAAGCCGACGACTGCCCCACGAAAGGCACAGTGTCTAAATTTTTGCAAGCATTCATCGAAATACAGATGACACTTGCAGTGAGTATGTTTCTGAATATATTTTTCATTATTTTTTTATTTTGTCTATTTACTACATCCCCCTACCGAGCGACGGTCGCCCCCTTCAAAGGGGGATTTTGACTTGTGCAATTCCCCCTTTGAAGGGGGCAGGGGGATGTACTTTGAGTTTAAAATTTCTTTAAAACGAAGCACGTAAAATTTGCCTACATCTACCTTAAAAATTAACATTTAATCCCAACGAAAACGTCCGTGGTCTTGGATAAACTTGCTTATCAATGCCGTCTTTCACTTCTGGATCCAAACCTTTATAATTAGTTACTACAAAAACATTCTGAACGTTTAAAGTCAATTGCGTTCTCATGTTTTTAACCTTAATTAAATCACTCAAATTATACCCAAAATTAAAATTATCCATTCTCAAAAACGAAGCATTCTGGACGTAATAATCAGATAATCTTGGCTCCAAAGTTCCCTTCACAAATCCAGATTCTAAGACATTTGATGAGGAATTATTGTTATAGCCCGTGCCAAATAAGTTGTTGTAAAAACCTCTATTTGAGTAGATATTGTTATACACATAATTGCCAACATTCGAGCGAAGCACAAATCCCATGCTTAGTTGTTTGTAGGTCATTTGTGAGGTAAAACCTAACAGATAGTCAGGAGCGGAGCTTTTGTAACGATAACGATCCAAATCCTGCGTTTTTCCATCCCCGTTAATATCCGCAAAAACGCTTTCCAAAGGCTTGCCATCTGAACCGTACACTTGCTTATAAACAAAGAATGAATTTGGGGCGTAACCCGTTGAATGCACTTGGGCGTAACTACCAATTCCGCCATCAATTCCACCCACTTGAACACCCACATACGAAGGATTGTCCACTCGGGTTAAAGCCGTGATTTTTCGGTTATTGTACGTGAAGTTTGCACTCAAATCCCACGTGAAATCTTTGGTTAAAATTGGCGAGTAATTAACAATTAATTCAACACCTTTTGTTACCAACGAACCAACATTTGTTACTACTTTATTACTAAAATTTGTTCCAGCAGCCACATCAATTTCGTTGATTAAATCAGATGTTGTTTTGTTGTATAAATCAATGCTACCCGAGATGCGAGATTTTTTGAAACCAAAGTCTAAACCTACGTTTGTTGAAGCCGTTTGTTCCCACTTAATGTTAGGATCATAGGCATTTGGACGTAACAAATCATAGTACGTATTTCCAAATTGATACTTGATTCCTTGACTTGGCGAGTAAGAATTCAAATACGGATAATCACCCGATGAAATATCTTGCTGACCCGTGATTCCCCAACCTAAACGTAACTTTAAGTCTGAGAAAGTCTCGCTATCATTAAACTCTTCGTTGATTCTCCAAGCCACAGCCGCCGATGGAAATGTTCCCCAGCGATTTTCAGGAGCAAAACGAGATGAGCCATCCCGACGAACTGTGAAAGTTGCCAAGTATTTATTATTCAAGGCATAATTGATACGTCCAAAATAAGATAATAAAGCATAATCAGTTTTGAAATATGACTTCGTTGACGGAACCGTTGGATTGCCAAAAGCCGTACCATTTTCTTCTTCTCTGGTAAATCCTTGATTTTCAACCCCAGCTGTGATATTTACCGTTTGCTTAGAAAAGTCTTTCACATAATTCAAATAAAACTGATTCGTGAAATTGTTACGTGTTTGTGTATAATATCCCGTTGAACCTTTGTTAGTAAATGAACCCGCTGAAACCAAATTAGAAGTTGATTCTGCTCCATCGGTGCTTGAACGATCAACGCCAAGGTTTAGATTTGCTCTTAATTCGGGTAAAAAAGGCATTTTGTAATCAAATTGAATATTGGCAATAATACGTTTTACCGTTGCTTTATTGCTTTTTAAATCCAACAAAGCCAATGGATTTGAGGGTGCTAATGACACGATACTTCCATCTTTTTCTAACCAGTTAAAATAACCACCATATTTTTGATTTTCTACAAAAACGGGTTGCGTTGGGTCAAATCCAATGGCTGAACCAATGGCTCCTTCATCGGCAAAATTGCTTTTTGTAGATGATACTTTCAGGTTGGCATCAATCTTTAAAGTATTGTTCAAAAGCGTTGGCGAAAGTCCCAATGAACCCGAGATTCTTTCAAATCCTGAGGTTTTTAAAATTCCGTTTTGATTATTACGACCCACCGAAACACGGTAAGGAATATCGCTCAATTGCCCTGTAACGCTCAAATTGAGGTCATTACTAATAGCATTACGATAAATTTCGTCTTGCCAATTGGTGTTTGCCGTTCCTAATAATGCTTTTTGAGAGTCAGTTCCACGAGCGTTTACCGCTTCTCTGAATTGGTCAGCACTTAGAACTTCCACATTTTTTGTTTTCATTCCTGCCGAAAACAAAGAACTAAAATTCACGCTGAAAGAATCCTTTTTTGTTCCTTTTTTGGTGGTAATAATAATAACACCATTGGAGGCACGAGAACCGTAGATGGCAGTTGCCGAGGCATCTTTCAGTACGTTAAAAGATTCAATATCATTGGGATTAATTGAACTCAAAATGTTGGAAGAACCTTTGATTTCAGCGTTATCCAAAGGCACACCGTCCAAAACAATCAAGGGATCGTTGCTGGCACTTAAAGACGAACCGCCACGAATACGAATTTGACTGCCCGCACCAGGAGCTCCACCGTTTGAGATAATTTGCACGCCCGCCAATTTACCTTGAATCAGTTGGTCGGCGGTTGCAATGTTTCCTTTCACAAAATCGTTGGAGTTAATGCTGGTGATCGAACCCGTTAAATCCTTTTTTCGCTGAGAGCCATAACCCACGACCACAACTTCCGAAAGTGTCTTCAAATCTTCCGTTAAAGCGATATTAATCGTTTGACGATTGCCAATGGTTACTTCCTGAGTATTGTAACCAATAAAAGTAATCACTAATACTGATGAAGCATTTGGTACATCAATAGTAAATTCACCGTTAGCATTAGTCGTTACGCCTTTGGTTGTGCCTTTCACCGCTACCGAAGCACCAGGAAGAGCATTGCCTTTGTCGTCTTGAATTTTTCCCTTCACGGATTGATCGGCGTTTGCTGAACTCGAAGAATTACTCTCTTTTGAATCAGTTGACTGACTGATAACGGGCAAGGTTGTTTCGGTTGATGACGTTCTGGTTTGTGAACTGATCTCCGATTTTTTACCGATAATTAGATAGGTATTTTTACGTACCTTTTTGTAAATCAAACCATTAGGAGTCAATAAATTGTCTAACGATTTTTCGATTGTGTTGTTTGACCTTAAATTATCTTGGGAGACTTTGATGCCCGATAATATTTTTTCTTCAAATAAAATATCAACGTTAAATTGATTCTTCAAAGATAGAATAGCATCTTTTAGTTTAATTTGGGTGTTAAATGTCTCCTCTCGATCAACCTTTTGCTTGGTTTGTGCATACGCAAAAGCCTGAGCTGAGACTGGTACGGGTAAATGGCATAAGACCATCATTCCGTAAGCTACCGTGAGTTTGAATAATTGTTTTTTCATGAAAATAAAATGTTTGGTTAATGGTAATGTGTTTTGAATTTTTATTTATTAAATTAAAATTTAACGCTGGCTGGGTTTTGAACCCAGCCAGCGTTCGTTGAGTCTTTTTTACTCAATAATATCAGAAAGAACCACCGTTCCATCTGAATTTTTCTCGTACTGTAAGGTTAAAAGTTCTTGTAGAATTGCGATTAGATCATCGGCTTGTTCAGCACTAAATGTTCCTGTGACGGTTCTGTTGGCTAAATCAGCGGAATTTATCTCAATGTGAACGCCAAAAGTTTCTTCGATTTGGTAAGTGATTTCTTCCAAAGAGGTATTATCAAAAATAAAACGATGAGATTTCCAAGCGGTGTAAACTTTCACATTCTGAATTTCCTTTAACTTGGCTTCACCTTTTTTGTCCAACGAAACCAAATCACCTGGCTTCATCATGATTGAATGTTGTTGCTTGCCTGTACCGTAATTAACCTTAACTTTTCCCTTTGTCAAAACAACTTTTGAACCTCTTTCACGGGCAAAAACACTGAACTCAGTCCCTAAAACTTCTACTTCTAATTTCTGAGATGTTTTCACAATAAACCGTTGATTATCAGATTTATGTTTCACTGAAAACTCAGCTTCACCGTCTAAATAAACCTCACGAATCGGAGCAGAAACAAAGCCAAAACGCTTTAAACGCAAGGATGAATTAGCATTTAAGGTTACACGACTGCCATCGGGCAGATTGATTGTCTGTGTTTCTCCGTACGCTGTTTGATAATTTTTGTATAAAATATTATCTTTTTGTACGTAAAAAATCATTCCAATACTCAAAAATAACATGGCAGCAATTGCCCATTTAAACCAAGATTTTTTCCAAATAATGATTGGTTCAAGGGAATCTTCGTACACATCTTCTTCAATTAATTCCTGCGTTGTTTGTAGATTACTTTCGGAAGTAATTTTATCAAAAAAGACTCTTTTCGCCACGCCTTTATCCGCCAATATTTGTGGAAAAGTGTTTTCGTAATCTTCCAGCCATTGATAATATACTTCTTGATTTTCAGGGGTTTGTAGCCACTCCGAAATTACGATTCTTTGCAGAGGCGTTGTGCGTCCTGCGAAGTGTTCAAATAATATGTTTTTGTTAAGAGATGTCATCAGATTTATTTTTGTTTAACAGAAGTCAGAGATTTAAGCTATTGATAACCAGATAATTAGCCCTAATAATGAAGGATTATTTAACACCACTTCACGCAAATGAACCAAGGCTTTATTGATGTGAGCCTCTACCGTATTGAGAGCTAATTGCAATTCATCGGCAATTTCCTTGTATTTTTTTCCTTCAAAACGATTCATTAAAAATATCTTCTGACATTGTGGAGGCAACGTTGAAATTGCTTGTTCAATTTGTCTTTGGAGATCATCATAAAAAAGCATTTGATCGGGAGCAACGTTGGAATCTGGAAATTGGAAAGGCGAATTCTCAAAAGAAGATGTCTTGCCATATTCCTGTTGTAGATATAAAAAACAACGATTGCGAACCGCCGTGAATAAATAAGCACGGAAAGAAGTTGTGATGTTCAGAAAAGTTTTATTTTTCCAGATACTATAAAAGATCTCTGAAATAATATCTTCGGCAACATCTTTTGCATACACAAATCGTACTGCATGACTGCACAACGGTTTGTAATAACGATTATAGAGCAACTCAAAGCCCTTATTTTCATTTTCAAGAAAAGCCTGTTTAATAAAAAACTCATCATCAATCACCTTCGCAACTTGTTTGGGTTGGAATTTGGGGATTTCAGAATCTGACTCGAAAAGTGGATTTTCAGACATATTTTTTACAAACGTACCTTTGAAGCGTTATACAATTTTTTATGGGAATTATTCAATTTAGAAGCATAGACAAAAAAAGGGTATCTTACCCTTAGTCAAAATGAAAAATTTTTAATATTTTTTTATTTTTTGTAAATAAATATTACTAACTGCTTGTAAACCAGATAGATAACTAAACCTATAATTCCTCCAATTCCGTCCGCTACGGCATCATACCAATCGAAACTACGATGAAAATGCTCAGGTAAAATTGCTTGACAAAATTCAATTAAAACTCCATAAACTACTGCCAGCAAAATAATTAACCAATATTTTGGGGAATGAAAAAGCCAAAAGAAAGTAAATCCAGCAAACGCAATAAAATGACTGACTTTATCATTGGGTTGATTATCGGGTAAATTTTTGCTCGGTATTGTGCAAAGAACAAATATCAATACAGTCCAAAAAATGGCTGTATATTTGGAGGAAACAAAGCTGGTAAGTTGATTAATCATAGTGTAAAATTACTACCATTTATCAATAACAAGCATAAACTCGTTTACCGAAAAGCTATGAAAAATACGTTTGAAGATATTTACGAAGTGGTAAAACTTATCCCAAAAGGACGAGTGACTTCCTACGGTGCTATTGCCGAATATTTGGGTTCAAAAGGTGGTGCCAGGTTCGTGGGTTGGGCAATGAATGCAAGTCACGGCGAGCCAAGTGTTCCCGCTCATCGAGTAGTCAATCGGGTGGGAGTACTGACAGGAAAGAACTTCTTTGGAGAAAATAGAATGCAAGAACTTCTTGAAAGTGAGGGACTTACGATTGAAAATGATAAAATTAAAAATTTCAAAGACGTGTATTGGATTCCGAAAGAGGAGCTGCTTTGACAGTTATCAATTATCAGTTATCAGTTTAAAACATCGGAGTTATTTTACGAAAATAATTGGTTCGCACCAACTGTTAATTGATAACTGTTAATTGATAACTGACTTCCCCTCGGCATGGTTTTTGTTCAATTTTAGGCATATCAACTCATTCCGCCAAAAGAGTTTTTAAGCTAAGGATTTAATAAAAATTTATGCAAACGAAACTAAAATTTTCTCGTGGCGG
>JANXML010000304.1 GCA_025354645.1 Arcicella sp.
AGCTTAAAATCAGACAAATAGACGAATAATAATTTGAACTCATACTATGTACTCATTCCTAATGACGTGAATATTTAGTTACTGGTATTTATCCCACCCAATCAAACATTTAATTCAATATTTACCACCGTTCCGTGTGGGTTTTTAGGTTCAAAAGTTACGTCTCCTTTAAAATAATTAACCCGATGCTCAATATTGGTTAAACCCATGCCGTTTGAAAGGGCTTTTTTATCCAAATCCATTCCCTTGCCATCGTCCTCAACCGTTATCAATATTTTGTTGGTTGTGGTGGTTAATTGCACTAAAATTTGTGAAGGCTGTCCGTGTTTTACAGCGTTGTTTATTAATTCCTGAATGATTCTATAAATGTACGTATTGGCGGTATTATCCAATTTTCTTGATTCGCCCAAACTCTCGTATATGATGTGGATATGCGTAGCTGACATGATGGACGTACAAAAGTCATTGACGGCATCGTTTAGCCCAAATTTTACTAATGCTTCGGGCATGAGATTATGGGCAATTTTGCGGAGTTCGGAAATGGTATTGTCTAATTGCGAAATGGAATGCTCAAAAACAGTCCCGTTTTCAGCACTCATGATTAGGTTTTCTTTCATATTTGAGAATGACATTTTCACACCCGAAAGCATCCCGCCAAGCCCATCGTGGAGGTCTTTGGCGATGCGATTTCGTTCATCTTCTTGCCCTTTAAGCATTGAATTAATGGCTAATAATTGTTTGTCTTTTTCGAGTTCGGTAATTTGCTGTTGTTGTAGTTGTTGCCTGTTTTTAAAATTGCGATAGCCTAAAAATGCCAGCAATAAAAGCCCCAACGTTGAGGCAATTAGTATTTTATTGAGGCTTGATTTTTGGATGTTTTCTTCGTTAAGTTTCAAAATCTCGTTTTCTTTCTTTTGGGTTTCGTATTTTTTTTCTAATTCTTGAATGTTTTTTGATGTTTCTATATTGATTTGCATATCGCTGATAGAATCTCTTTTAGCGCTATAAATATCAGCTATTTCATAATTGCCAAGTACCGATTCAATTCTATCGAGTAGTGCATAGGTGTTTTTTGAGAGAATACTCAATTTGTTTGGCTCACTAATCACTAATGCTTTTAGGGCAAATTCTTTGGCTGTTTGGTCTTTTCCAATATAAAAATTAGCGAGAGAATAGTTGAAATTTAGCGTTGCATTGAATTCTGGTGAATCGAAATGTTTGCCCAATTCTTTGAGTTCATCTACCAATCCAAATAAATCATTGTACTTTTTTTGATTGAGTTTTACCAACATCATATTACCAAGGATTACCTGCAAAACGCTGTAATTTTTTACTTTTTTGCATAATTCTATGCACTTTTTTCCATACTGATAGGCATTCTCATTTTGATTTAGATATATATAAATAGTAGAAATATTATTCAACACATAAACCAAGTCATTTTCATCACCAAAACCTTGTTTAGAGAGCATTTCAGCTTTTTTACCATATTCAATTCCTTTCTCAAATTGATGTAACTCGACATAATGAGCGCATAAATTACCGTAAAAAACTACCAACTCTTTTTTATCATTGAGTGCCTCTAAGATGGCTTGTGCTTTCAAATCATATTTTCTTGAAGAATCTATTTTCATCAAGAGTCGATAACTCGAACTCATATTTTCGTAAGCCAACGCCAATCTTTTTTTATTCCCTGATTTTTCAATCAAAGCCAAGCCCTTTTTTATTATTATCAAAGAAGAATCATATTTGCCACTTTCCAGATAAACACCATGAAGATTCAGATACGACCATTCAACACCTGCGGGATAGTCCAATTGTTCGCTTAGTTTTTTAGAGGCTTGAAAGTAATATTTTGCCGAATCATATTTATTTGATTTGTAATAATTTCCAATCTTATTGAGCAATTTCACCTTATTGGTATCTTCTTTTGCTACCTTCAATTTATTCAATAAACTATCTATTTTTTGAGCATTTGAGCTGTAAAAACAAAAAAATACAAGCACAAAAACAATCTTTAAAGTCTTCATCATGAGTGGGTTTTGGGTATGATTTCTGGATGAAAGTTCCTGAAAAAAAACTACAATAACCAGTATCATACTGAAAATCACCCTTTTACGGGATGCTTTTTCGTGAGTTTTCCCTAAAAATCACCCTTTTACGGTATATGATTACAAATATTAATAGCTAAAATTTGTAATAGTCAAAACGGATAAGCTATTGAATTTCAACTATCTAAAAAATATAGCATAACCTCTCCGTAAAATTTACCTCACTCATAATTAATGTAAGTTGCGTAAAATTAAAACTGTCTATCAAGGATATACATGATAATAAAACAGAGAATTTTCAGTAGAAATCCTTTTGCCGTTACAGCGTGGATTTTCCTTGGAAACTTAGCGGTAATATCGGCAAACG
>JANXML010000309.1 GCA_025354645.1 Arcicella sp.
GGGCTTAGCATATTCGGGTAATTCTGCCCTAATTGATTTTAAAGGGAATCAAGTTTTTTATCAAAAAGATTCAGAAGTTATTCATAATCAAATACTTAGCAAAAAAGAATTAGAAGATTTTAGGATTAAATTTCCTGCATATTTGGATGCAGACGAATTTGAGATTATTCTGTAAAACAACCCAATAATTATGATTCACAGATACCTCTTCACAATATCTATCATTCTGAATATCAGCTTATTGATTCTTGTATTTCAATTGAAGGACAAAATATTTTCCCAACTTTTCCCTGCTTCAAAAATTAATATTTTATTGATTGGCGATTCTTTGTTAGCCCAAGAAAACTGGAATGATTTATTAAACAGAAGTGACTTGAAAAACGATGCTTTTGGTGGAGCAATTACTCAACAAATTTTGTGGAATATTGAACGTGGAGAATTAATTATTAATCCTAAAACTGTGATAATTAATGGAGGGATAAACGACTTACTTTCGGGCGTGCCAACGCAGAGAGTGTTTAAAAATTATCAGAAAATAATTGAAGTTTTAAGAAAAAATAATATTGAAATAATTGCTCATTTAGTTATATATACGGCTGATAATGAAGCAATTAACAAAGAAGTCTTTGTGCTAAATTTTCTATTGAAAGAATATTTTGATAGCCAGAAAATTGAATTTATTGATTTGAATATTCAACTTTCTGACCATAAAAAACTTAAATCAAACTTCTCAACCGACGGTATTCATCTCCAAAAAGAAGCCTATCAAATCTGGACAAATGAACTCAAATCTAAACTGCCACAGGGGCTTTAATTCCTGGATATGGTTCATAATTCAACAATTCAAAATCTTCATATTTAAAGCTGAAAATATCCTTCACATCGGGATTAATCTTCATGGTTGGTAATGCTTTTGGCTCACGGGCAAGTTGCGTTTGCACTTGTTCAAAATGGTTTGAATAGATGTGCGTATCGCCACCCGTCCAAATGAAATCACCTAAATCTAAATTGCAAACTTGGGCAATCATCATGGTTAAAAGTGCATAAGAAGCAATGTTAAAAGGCACTCCCAAAAACACATCTGCCGAGCGTTGATATAATTGGCAAGACAACTTATTATTCGCTACATAAAACTGAAAAAGAGCATGACAGGGCATCAGAGCCATTTCTGATAATTCGCCTACGTTCCAAGCACTCACAATTATCCTCCTCGAATCTGGACTTTTTTTCAACGTTTCAATGACTTCTTTTAACTGGTCAATCACTTTTCCGTCCCGAGTTGTCCAACTTCTCCATTGTTTTCCATAAACGGGTCCTAAATCACCATTTTCATTTGCCCATTCATCCCAAATTTTTACGCCATTATCGGTCAAATATTTGATGTTAGTATCTCCATTAATAAACCACAATAATTCGTGGATAATTGATTTTAAATGTACTTTTTTAGTCGTAACCATCGGAAAACCATCGTTCAAATTGAATCGCATTTGATAGCCAAAAATTGAGGTAGTTCCAGTGCCTGTACGATCGGTTTTTTGAACACCAGTTTCAAGAATATGTTTGAGAAGGGTTTGATATTGTTGCATTTGGTTAGTTCTGGGTTCTTTGTTCTGAATTCTTGGTTTATAAAAACTTAGAACTTAGTACCAAGAACTAAGAACTATTTTCAAAATTACATTCAAAAAAAGAATCCTGCAAGATTTTAATTCTCACAGGATTATTAATTCTGATTCGTTATCTTTTAAAGATTAAGCCGATTTCTTCACAACCTTCTTATCTGCTTTTTTATCCGCTTTCGCTTCTTTTTCCATATCAGCACAGCATTTCGCTTTTGATTTGTCGCACTTCATAGCGGCTTTATCTTTGTCTGCACAACATTTTCCTTTGTCTTTATCACCCGCAAAAGATGAGCTTGCAACGAATGCCAATAATGATAAACCTAAGATTAATTTTTTCATGTTATTATAATTTTTGATTGTTTGAAAATAACGTTAAATATAAAAGTTTTATTACAAAAATAATGCCTTTATCAATACTGACCAGTTGCTAATAGAACTAATGTGCATGCTTCTTCAATTTCGATTCCTTTTGATTTTGCCAATTTTTCAAATTCAAGATTTTCTGCTCCTGGATTAAAAATGATTCTTCGGGGCTTTTGTTTCAAAATATAATCCTGTAAATCAGGCTGATTTTTGGGTCCAACGTACATTGTTACTGTATCAATTTCATCAAAATCGGGATAAGTAGTATTAATTTTATTGCCCAGAATTTCTCCCTCTTTTTGCCCAACTAATTCAATTATGTGTCCGTGTGCCAGCAAACTTTTTGCCGCTTTATAGGCATAGCGTTCAGGGTTTGTTGAAGCTCCTATGATTAAAGTTTTCATGTATTAGTTATTTTTAGAAGGGTATTTCAATTATTGAGAAATGAATTTTTGGTGTATAATTTTCAACTACCATTCAAAATAGTTTGCAAACTTTTGCAAACTATTTCACGCTTTTTGCATATTTCTTCTTAATTTAAAACAATTTTTCAGGCACTTTTAGTTTCTTGATTAGTTGAAAAGACCATTTTTATAAAAAATTTATGAATTTTCCTGAAACGTATGATGATTTTCGTTTATCATGGGCGAACAATCAGCAGACGGCTATATCATCGTATGTAGCTCAAAATCAAACATTTATTCCTAATTTACTTCCAGAACTTGCTGTACAAATGCCCGCTGTACAATTGGCGTATATTTTAGAAAAAAGATTTGGACAAGACAATTTTTTTCAAGCCTTAAATCCTGAAAATACGATTGCAAGTCCCGTTCAAAATCATGAAAATGCGTCTTGGCTCAAAACTGTCAATATGGTTGGAATAAATGTTAGAACAATTGGAAGTTTTTGGAATGTTGTGAAATATTCACTTACCTTGCCTCAATCCCAATCTTCCATACATTTATTGCCGATTTGGGAATGTGGCGTAGTGGCAAGTTTGTATGGTATTGCCAGTTGGAATATTAATCCCGAGTTTTTTGACACCGAGTTCGCACTCGCTTTTCCTCATCTCAACACGGTCGAGAAACAGTTGAAAGTTGTAACAAATTTGCTTCATTTAATGGGAAAAACGGTTGGCATGGACGTGATTCCACACACTGATCGTTATTCAGAAATTACGTTGGCTAATCCTCATTTTTTTGAATGGCTTAAACGGAAAGAATTTGAAATTACTAATCATTCTGAGAATCTTCATGAAAAAGTACAAGAAGCAATTTTGGATTTTTTATATCAATACGGTGGGACATTTTCCGAATATTATCCAAGACAAAAAGAGAAATTTTTCGACAATAACATTTTTTCGGAAGACAATCGTTTAAGATTCATTTTTGGCGAAAAATCTAATCTTACGGGACGAACAGAAAGGCGAAATAAACTGATAAGTCATTTGTTTTCAATGGGTTATGAACCCGTTCCCGCCACAATGGCACCACCTTATAGAGGCTTGGAAGTTGACAATCGAGAGGAGGCTAAAACGATTGATGATGATGGCAGAGTTTGGCGTGACTACGTAATTACAAAACCCGAAGGAATGTCAAGAGTATTTGGTCCTTTGGCAAGAGTAAAATTGTATGAATCTAAAAATGATAATGTCGATTGGGAAATAGATTTTACAAAACCACGTGTCGAAGTATGGGAATATATGTCCCAAAAATACCAGGGTTTTGCCAGTCAATATAACTTTGATTTCATGCGAGGGGATATGTCGCATGTGCAAATGAACCCTGCTGGAACTCCCTCAGAACTAAGTATTTACTACGATATTCATAAATATATTAAAGAAAAAATTAATCAAGATAAACCTTATTTTGGATATTTTGCCGAGAGTTTCTTGGCACCACCCAACATCATGGCTTATGGCAATGAAGAAGACCATTTGGAGGGTTCAGATACGGACACAACTTTGGGCGATTTACAATCAATGGCAGTGGGAACTGAAAGATTTGTTTCGGAATTTGCCAGGTATCATCATTTTTTAACCACTCGTAAGTTTGCCCCAAATTTTACCATAATGACTGCCGATAAAGATGACCCCCGTTTTGATGAGTTTTATCTTAGGGGTAATGAAATTAGGATTTTCATAGGATTGTTCTTAACGGATATGCCTTCTTATATGGCATTGGGGTTTGAACAACGAGACCCCCATCCAAACCCTGCCTCAAATGAACATTATACTAAATTATACGTTTTTCAATTTTCGGAAGGAGAAAAAGCAACTCATTCAAACTATCAATGGGGACAAAATGGCGGATTATTCAGTAAAATTTCTATCTTGAAATCCATTTCAGATAAAATTTATCCAACAATTGAAAATCAATCAATTGTATGGTTAATTAAACCAGATTTAACTGGTAAAAACAAGATAATTGCATGGACTCAAAAGGAAAATCCCCAGTATATTTTTATGGTAAATCTAAATACTGAAGACGATGTTAAAATAGATACTTTAAAAATTATGGAAAAAACTGCTCAATTAAAGCCTTATTATTCAACAACTCAAAATAATAACGAAGAAGTAATATTTGATAAAGATATTATATCGAAAGGAGAATGTAGAATTTACAAAATTTAACTGTTTATATACAAATTTATATTTTTTCAAAACATTCCGAAAAAACAAA
The DNA here is from genome assembly GCA_025354645.1 of Arcicella sp. Classification (GTDB taxonomy): domain Bacteria; phylum Bacteroidota; class Bacteroidia; order Cytophagales; family Spirosomataceae; genus Arcicella. Next base: position 4,664 of record JANXML010000309.1, read on the forward strand.
AAGTTTTTGTCGTATAGTAGTAACGTTCAAATAAAATAATTGTATGACGGAAAAAAAAGCAGGTTTTGGAATGAAAAAAAATATCAGTTTTTGGAATGAAAAATGGGTAGATATTCCCTTTCCAGAAGTTGAAATACCGCCTTTCTATAAAGTATCAAATTATGGACGTTTAAAGAGTTTTCAGAACGACCCGCAAGAAGGAGATATTATCGGGGGGTCTAAAATTCAAGGGTATAAGTCATTGAATATCAGAGCGAAAGGCAATAAATCATTAAATCGATATGTTCACAAATTAGTTGCCGAATTTTTTATTTCAAGAGATGATAATCCAGATAAAAAGTTTGTTCTTCATCTTGACCACGATAAATTAAACAACTATTGGGAAAATTTGAAATGGGCTACTCGTGATGAAATGACACTCCACAACAGGGAAAATCCAGCCGTGATTGATAGAGTAATACCGAAAAGAACTAAAAATTATAAATTGACCGAAAGCAAGGTTATTATGATTAAAAAGATGCTTAAGTCAGACAAGAATCGATTGAAAATGATTGCCAAACAATTTGGTATTACTCACACACAACTCAATCGTATCCGCTCGGGTGAAAATTGGGGTCATGTGAAATTGGAAGAAGACAAGTAGTGATTTTATAAAATAATTTCAAGGCTCTTCAATAAAAAATCCATTCAACTTGAATGGATTTTTTATTATAATGGTACGAATAACTTTACAATTCTTTTCTGATTAAAATTTCATTTCAGCAATATCTCCTTCAATGATTAATTTACCCTCAGTAGCCATCTGAATGTCTTCAACGCTTAGTCCAGGAGCTATTTCTAATAATTTAAAACCTCCTTCGGGTAGCACTTCCAAAACGGCTAATTCAGTTACAATTTTTTTTACACAATTGAGTCCAGTGATAGGTAATGAACATTTTTTGAGCAATTTCGACTTTCCATCTTTACTCACGTGTTGCATGGCAACGATAATATTTTTGGCAGAAGCCACTAAATCCATCGCTCCGCCCATGCCTTTAACCATTTTTCCAGGAATTTTCCAATTAGCAATATCCCCATTTTCCGAAACTTCCATCGCTCCCAAAATCGTTAAATCAACGTGTTCTCCACGAATCATGGCAAAACTTTCGGCAGAACTGAAAATTGATGAACCCGCTTGCATAGTAATCGTTTGTTTTCCTGCATTAATCAAATCGGCATCAACGTTTTCTTCGATGGGAAATGGTCCGATTCCTAATAAGCCATTTTCTGATTGCAAAACAACATTTATGCCCTCAGGAATGAAATTAGCGACTAATGTTGGAATACCGATGCCAAGATTTATATATTGATTGTTCTTCAAGTCATAACTTATTCGCTTTGCTATGCCAAACTTGGTTAAGCCTTTCCCAATCACGTAGAATTGACTATTATCATTTTCTTGCCGTTGATTGGCACTCACGGTTCTTTGTTCAATTCTTTTTTCGTAGTTTTTACCTTGAAAAACTCGCTGAACGTAAATTCCAGGGACATGAATATCATTTGGATTGAGCATCCCGAGAGGTACTAATTCTTCTACTTCTGCAATTGTAATTTTACCAGCCGAAGCCATCATTGGACTAAAATTTCGGGCTGTTCCTTTGAAAACAAGATTTCCAGATGAATCACCTTTCCAGGCTTTCACGATAGAAAAATCAGCCCTCAACCATGATTCCATTAAGTATTTTTTGCCATCAAATTCTCGAATTTCTTTACCTTCTGCCACTTCCGTTCCCACTCCTGCGGGAGTAAAAAAAGCTGGAATACCTGCACCTCCCGCTCGGATTCTTTCGGCTAAGGTGCCTTGTGGAATTAATTCTACTTCTAATTCTCCAGAAAGTAATTGGCGTTCAAACTCCTGATTTTCACCCACATACGAAGAAATCATTTTTTTAACTTGTCGAGTTTTTAACATTAATCCAATGCCAAAATCATCGACACCAGCATTATTTGAAATACAAGTTAAATCTTTTACACCCGTGCGAAGTAAAGCTGAAATTGAATTTTCTGGAATACCACAAAGTCCAAATCCTCCTAACATCAAAGTTGAGCCATTTGGAATGTCAGCAACGGCTTCATCAGCATTTTTCACTACTTTGTTTATCATTTTATGTTGTTTCAGTGTTAAATTTCACCAAATGTAATAAGTGCTAAGGCTATTGCCAAAACACTTAAAAATATTTAATCAGAAAATAAAACTTAGCATTAAATTTACAAATATGTAGTTTTGTGATTTTTGATTCATCGGTAAAATTTATACTTTTATCAAAAAAATATTTGTCTCTTATGAAAAAACTTGTCCTACTTATCACGTTGATTTCAACTTCAACACTCACCACTATTTCTCAAAAACTAACTGCACTTGATGTTCTTAAAAAAGCAACAGAAATTGCAGGTGGAGATACTTGGCAAAACCCTAAAACTTTGCTATTAAAAGGCAATGCCGATTTTACGCCTTATGGTTTAGCGGACGATAAAAATGCTATTCATTTTGATAAATACACGATGCACCGCATTTTTCCTCCTTATAACGACGAAGCTCATAAAGCGAACGGAAAAGTGCGTTTTGATGCAGCCTACAAGGATTCTACCTTTTTTTTATTAAATTTTGATGGCAAAAAACAGACTTTAAATCTTTCAGAACGAGCTAAACCCTATGCTAAACAATTCAATTTGAGCAATAACTTTGGGTTTAGTATTATACGTTTTGCCGATAAACCAGCGTTTCAAACAACCCTTTTAGGCGATGATTTTGTGGACGGTTTCCCTTGTTATATGATTAAAATAATCGACCCAAAAATGAATATGACCGTCTTCGGAATTGATAAAAAAGACTTCTATATTCGCCAAGTTGCTTTTTCGACTGAGGTTGGATTTCATCATAGAATTTATTCGGATTTTAAGAAAGCCAAAAATATAAATTTCCTTCAACCAACTCGCTTACGAATCTATTTTGAAGGTTTGAAATGGGTGGATATTAAATGGAAAGAATTTTATGTGAATCAAGAAATTGATGATAAGGTATTTGTTGTTGAATAATTAAAATATTTTAATTTGAGTCGTTAAGTCTTTGTATCAATGATACATAAACAAAACCTACGAAATGGAAAATAAATCATTAGTTCAAGTCGAATTGTTACGCTTACCGTTAATCCCGTCATTGATAAAAGCTCAAAATTTTCGGGCTAAGTTGCCGAACAAAAAATTATGCTAAAAAATATGACCAAAAATAAATACAATAAATAAAGAAGGGTTAATTTCTTGGTAAGAAATTAACCCTTCTTTATTTTACACTACTAATTTAATACTGCCGACTATTTAAAATTTCCTTTAAATTTCTCTTTAAATTCCAAAAATTCAGGGATTGAAACGCCAGAAACGTACCCATTATCTGGGTGATATTGAATATATTCCTGATGGTATTTTTCGGCTGAATAAAACTTTTGAATTGGTTTTACCTCCGTAACAATTGGATTTTTATACATTTTTGCCTTATTAATTCTCTTGATTTCAGCTTCAATAATATTCTTTTCATTATCATTTCTGTAAAAAGCAATTGAACGATATTCCGTTCCAACATCATTGCCCTGACGATTCAAAGCTGTTGGGTCTTGACTCGCAAAAAATGCCTTTACCAGTGTTTCATAAGAAATTTTTGAAGGGTCATAATGTACCTCAACAGCCTCAGCATGACCTGTTTTTCCAGAAGCAACCTTTTCATAAGTAGGACTCGTGTCTGTACCTCCTGCATAGCCCGAAATGGCATCTCTCACGCCTACTAAACTTTGAAAAACAAGCTCAGAATGCCAGAAACAGCCTTCTGCAAATGTGGCAACTGCTTCATTGGAACTAATATTTTTAGTTGAACCCATTGGAAATTTGAAGGGTGGATTCTGAAAATTGGCACTTATCGTCAGTGCACTCAATAGACCTAATATTACAAGGATATTTTTCATTTTCTTATTTTTATTTATGAATTTATTTTTAAAAACTGCTTCTTATGAATTTAATATATACGAGAAAATTTGATTGCCAGTTTTGTTTTTGTTCTCCTTAAACATAAACAATTCTTGCAATTTTATAGTGCAATGTTAACAAACAATTATTTTGTAGTTAGTAATATTGCCGACCAAATCATACTTTATTATTCAAAGAACTAATCCCCGAAATTTTTCCTAATAATTTTCTAAATACTGTTCATAGTAAAACAATTCTTAAAATTAACTACATTTATAAAACATAAAATTTTTTGCATAAAATGGAGAAAAAATTGCCCTATAACAAGGAGAATAATTATTCGGAAGACCTTGCCTGTCAACGAAGAACATTCATTTCTGAACAAACAAACGTAGAATTTAAGCATATTGATGAATATTCATTTGAGCCGTCTATACTGCCTGGAAACATTGAAAACTTTTCGGGAATAGCTCAAGTTCCCATTGGTTTTGCGGGTCCTTTGAAGGTTTTGGGCGAATTTGCACAAGGAGATTTTTATATTCCGTTGGCAACGACAGAAGGGACTTTGGTGGCAAGTTATAATCGGGGCATGAAATTACTTTCCGAGGCGGGTGGTGTTACTTGTACCGTTTTGGACGATTCAATGCAAAGAGCTCCCATTTTTGTTTTTGAAAATGCTCGCTTTTCTAAGGTTTTTGGACAGTGGATTACAGATAATTTTACCCAAATAAAAGCCAAAGCAGAAGAGACAACCAAGTCTGGAAAACTGATTGATATTGAGCAATATACCGTTGGAAAATTACGGTGGTTACGTTTTAATTATACCACTGGTGATGCAGCAGGACAGAATATGGTGACAAAAGCAACGCATCATGCTTGTCATTGGATGCTTGAAAAAGGGATTGAAGGGTTGGAACATTTTTCGATGGCTGCGAATTTGGATACTGATAAAAAACATTCCCAAATCAATACGCTTCAAACTCGAGGAAAGCGAGTAGTTGCCGAAGCGACTATTCCAAGTGATTTATTAACAAAAATCATGCACACTTCTGGAAAAGCGATGTATCGACAAAGGCAATTATCAAATATGGGAGCATTCTTGGCAAATTCGAGTAACAATGGTTCTCATTCAGCAAATGCACTAACCGCCATGTTTATTGCCACAGGACAAGATGTAGCCAATATTGCCGAATCATCAGCGGCGTTAACTTATTCAGAATTAAAAGAAAATGGTGATTATTATTGGTCAATAACGATTCCTTCGCTCATTGTGGCAACTCACGGTGGTGGAACGGGTTTGCCAACCCAGCGAGAATGTTTGGAAATGTTGGGTTGTTTTGGGAAAGATAAAGTTAATAAATTAGCCGAGATTATGGTAGCGGTCGTGTTGGCAGGAGAAATATCTTTGGGTTCAGCGATTGTGGCAAATGAATGGGTAAGCAGTCATGAGCAGTTTGGTCGTAATCGGTAATGAAAATACAACATGGATTTTCGCAGATTTTTTAAGTAAAATTTCATTTATTAGCTTTTTCCTAAATCAGACAAAGAGATTTCTGTTTGCTTGTCCAATATAAAATCAAGCCTATTTTGATTTGACTTTGAAGGTTTGAAAGCAATAACTTTCTCTGGTTTCATACTTATATAAAGTCAGCAACTTATACGTAAACAGTTTAAGTTACTTCGTTTTCTTTTTTAACAAAAAAATAAGTTTTTCATTTTTTTATCCTAACCCCAAAATACCGTATCCGATTTTAACGAAAATAAAAGCAACTTTTTAACGTTTTTTTACTAAATTTGTATTCCCATTTTTATATAAAATTGATTTTACTGTTTGTTTTATTGCAAACTTTAAGAGCCAATCCATTCTTAACTAACAAGTAATTAAAACATTTTACAAAATTTAATTTACTGATAATCAGTGTTTTAAATTGTTTGAGTTGCTTTTTCATTATGATTTTTAAAAGTGTTTATGTTACCGTATTTCTTGCTTTTGCTAAATTAACCAATCCCTCAACAGACGACAAAGCCAATTCAGGCACTGCTTCGTTTTATGCTAAAAAATTTGAGGGTAAACGTACCACAAGCGGACAACGCTACCGAGCCACTGAACGCACCGCCGCACATCGAACTTATCCTTTCGGAACTTTACTGGAAATCACAAATCAAGACAATGGACGTAAAACCATCGTAAGAATTAATGACCGAGGTCCTCATGCAAAAACAAGATTAATTGATTTGTCGTATTTAGCCGCAAAAGATTTAGGATTAATAAGCAGTGGCACTGCTGACGTTACGCTTAAAGTAATTTCATTGGGCAAACCATCTAATTTTCAAGAAGATGAAGTTGAAACAATAGAAACATCAACTGCTTCAATATTTCCCCAATTTAAAACTGATTTTTTAGAGAAAAAACATCAGTATATTAATGTAGTGAAACAATCAGATGGCAATTCTAAGATTGTTTATTCGGATGTAAAACTTAAATAATTACAATTTGCAGGTTCGTGAGTTGTGATTTTAAACCACAACTCACTAATCTAAATCATCGAATAGTTACATAGCTTCCCTTCACCCAACGCCCCGTTCCAATCCGATAAAAAGTATCTTTCTCTTCAAAAATCGTTACGGGTGTATTAATTTTCAGTTTTTCCAAACCCGCAAAATTTGTCCCTGCTCCTGCCCTAACGTTAACGCCTTCATAATTAATAATTCCTTTCCGTTGTGGTATTACAAAAATCAAATAATCAGAACTTACCCAACCGCCTGTATTTAATTTAAACCAAATATTTGTTTGCTCTGTAAGCGTAACTTTTGTTCCAGTTTTTATTTTGGACAAAGAAGAAAATGTAGTCCCAGGTCCCGACCTCACATTCAAATCAATGGGTGAATTTGTCGTTGCTGTCATGGGGAAAATTGCACTTGGAGTAACGGGTGTATCGTTGATTTTGAAATGAACATTTAATTGTGCAAGCACATAATCAATATGATTTGCCCACGTCATTTGTGGTGAATTTGTTGTGGCTGGAACTCCCGCAAACAACAAGCCCACTACTTTATTTTGCTCATTTACAATCACAGAACCAGAGTCTCCTGAATTACTAAAAATAGCGTTTTTAGTAGTATCAGGCACGATAACTATCTGATGTTGAAACATAATTGGCGTACCTTGAATGGCAGTTGTGGCATCAATGCCATCAATAATTCCATAGGTTAATTCGGTTGTTCGTCCACGCTTTCTGACCTTTGTTCCCAAAGTTGCTTTTGCCGAACCAGCAATTTTACCAATTCCCAAAATCTCTTCCGTGAAAGGTCTTGAACTTTGATATTCAATCACGGCTGCATCAACGGTTGGATTAATAGCAAAGCGGGCTAATTTCCCAATATTTGCATTTGGAAAAGGTTTACCATCATCTCCTACCAAGTTAGGTTGGTCAAAGACATCACCAACTTTTCCTGAGCGTTCTTCGGTTTGCGAAATCATCACTTTTGTCACGTGATGATTGGTCAAAAACATCGGTTTTCCCGTTAAATTATCACGAACAATCGCTCCCAGAGTTCCTTGTTCTGAAATCAGAGCTACCGTTCCATCCGCTTCAATCAGCCTAAACTTTTCACTCTGTCCAAAACTAATCCCTCCCATGATGGGTGTATAAGGGCTGTCGTCGGCATGGAAAGAAGCACAAGCCTCAATTACATCCGTTTTAATTCCTCGAATGGTTTTAGGAATTTTACTCGCTTTTGGTATATTAGTCTGTTTTTCAACCACATACACTCGAATAACAATTTGTTTTGTTCGTTTTCCGTTTTTGTATTTATACCCAACATCAACGCCCGTAACGCCTTCACGAGTCAATAATTCAAGTTCAATTTCTCTTTTTTGAGTAATTATTTCTTCAATTTCCATGAGATAATAATGATAAAATTTCTAATTAAGCGAAATAAATGTACGAAAATTTCCAACTTAATTACCTTAACTTTACGTAAAATAAGCAACATTGGAAATAATAATTAACCATAATTTTGATGGAAAAATCTGGAATTCAACATTTTCAAATGAATATTGTGTATTAGAAATTAGAGACGATTTGATTCGGCAAGTAAGTTTTTCGTGTTTTAATTTATTAACAGGACAGATTTTATGGGAAAATCTAAAACCCGAAAAATCTTGGTGGTTAAGTTTAGTGGGAATTTTCGATGAATATTTATTTTTACATAAATATTCATCGAACCAAAAACCACAGATAGAAAATTTATTTGTGATAGATATTACTACGTCAGAAATAATTTTGAAATTAGAAAAAGCTACTTTCTATAATTACCAACAAAATTTTTTAACTATTTCTGATTTGAATAGTAATTTAAAAACCATAAAAATTGGCTCACCTCGAAAATCAACTGACAGTGTTGAAAATATTATAAAAGTCTTGTCAGAAAAAGTCAGTCACTACCCAGAAGACAGTCCTCATTTTCCAACAATTTATAAGTTTTTGTATCGTTTATTGAAAGTTGATGCGGTAAAAGCAGTAGATTATCTTGAAATCAGTAACAAGATTATAATTTCTTACTATATTTACAGAGATAAATCGTTTCTAAATTATCTTTTGGTAACTAATCAGTCTCGTCAGATTTTATTAAATGACCTGATTGCGGAAACCGAAGGCATTGGAATTGATACTTTCACTGTTAAATCCGATACTTTGTTATATGTCAAAAATCAAACTCAATTCGTCGGTTATAAGTTATAACCCGAAATCCGCCCTAAAAACTGCTCTTACTTGTGCATTATCAACCGTCGCTTTATCATCATTTTCGAATGGAATGATGAAGGATTCAGTAGGTATTAAAAAAGAGGCAGGCAAAACTTTTGTTTTGTTCAAAGTAGAACCTAAGCAAACGCTTTTCTCGATTGTGAAACGTTATGGAAGTTCGGTTGCAGAATTTAAAGCTGCCAATCCAGGACTTTCCGAAAGTGTGAATGTGGGTCAGACCATCAAAATTCCGTATAAAGGAATCGTTGTGGCTTCTGCACCTAAATATGTTCCGCCCGCTCCAACAACAACACCCGTGCCAACTCCTCCCACTGAAACTGTAAAAATGGTTTCGCACGTAGTTGAATCTGGACAAGGTCTATACGCAGTTGCCACCAAGTATAAGATTACAATGGCAGATTTGCGTAAATGGAACAATCTTACAACCGATGCGTTGGCTTCGGGTCAGGTGCTTATCGTGGATGCTCGTGAATATGAGCGTGCCAAAAAATCGGGTGAACTACCAGCAAAAGGGGAAGTTGTGAAAGTAGAAGATACCAATATGGGTAATAATTCTACTACTACCACACAAAAACCTGCCGCAGAACCAGTTGATGCCAGCGAGGCAAAAACTTCAACGGAAACTTCAAAGACTTCTTCGGGATATAGAAAAACTGTTGAAACTGGTTTGGCTGAATTAATTGATGTTGAAGATAAATCTGGAAAATATTTGGGTTTACATCGTTCTGCCCCTGCGGGAACGCTTGTAAACGTGAAAAATTCATCAAATGGTCAGAGCATTTGGGTGAAAATTGTGGGAAAATTGCCAGATATTGGCTCTGATAAAGTTATTATTAAATTATCGCCAAGAGCATTTGAAAAATTAAATCCTTCCGACAAAAGAATAAGAGCGGAAATAAGTTATATGACCCCTTAGTTCAGTGAACAGTTATCAGTAAGCAGTTATAAAAATCAATAATCGTTATTTTTATTATGATTTTGGCAACTATTTTTACTGATAACTGTTAATTGATTACTGATAACTGTACAAAGATGCCCCGCAATAAGCGACAAATTACCTTCGGACATATTGTTTTTAATGTCCTATACACATTGGCTTTTCCTGCCATTGCCACCTTTGCCTTTTTATATACTGCTTTGGTTTGGCTGTTTTCAATTCCTTCAAGAATTATTGCTTTTTTTGCTTCCAAAATGTAGGACAGGTTTCTAACCTGTTAACAAAACAAGTTAGAAACCTGTTTTACAAAAAAAACTCAAAATGACTTCCTACGTTGCTGATTTATTAGAACAAAAATATTTGCAATACAATCAGCCCAATTTTATTCCGAACGATCCAGTTTGTATTCCTCATCTTTTTACACAAAAACAAGACATCGAAATTATGGGATTTTGGTCGGCTGTTTTGGCTTGGGGACAACGCAAAACGATTATCAATAAATGTAAAGAATTGATAAATTTAATGGATAATGCTCCTTATGATTTTGTGGTTAATCATCAAGATTCTGACTTGAAAAGGATGCTAAATTTTAAACATCGGACTTTCAATGATACCGATACACTCTATTTTATGGCATGGTTTAAAGATTTTTATAGTCGTCATGAAAGCTTGGAAGAGGCATTTTTAACTGAAAATTCAGAAATTGAGGTAAATACCAGACAAAACCTTATCATTTTTCACGACCGTTTTTTTAACTTAGAAGATTATCCCGAAAGAACACGTAAACACATTGCCACGCCTGTAAGAAATTCATCTTGTAAACGCATGAATATGTTTTTGAGATGGATGGTTAGGCAGGATGATAAAGGAGTAGATTTTGGTATCTGGACAAACTTGAAGCCTTCGCAATTGATATGTCCTTGTGATGTTCATGTGGACAGAGTGGCACGACTTTTAGGACTTATTGAAAGACCAAAACCAGATTGGCAAACGGCAGTTGAACTTACTGAAAACCTAAAACAACTCGACCCAAACGACCCCGTGAAATATGATTTTGCCCTTTTTGGGTTGGGCGTTGAAGGGGAAATGTAGTTTTTTGTAGAACAGGTTTCCAACCTGTCTTAATCGCTGACAGGTTGGAAACCTGTCCTACTAAAACAATGAAAATTACCAAAGAACCTTTTGGACAATTTACTGAATATGTCCTTACAAATCCTGAAACTGGTGAAGCTCTTTATATTTTGCCAGAATACGGTGGAATGATTCGTAGAATGACTTTGCACAAAGAGGGACATTTGCACCACGTTATTGATGTTGCTAATAGTCCTGAGCAACTTTTAGGAACCATGTCCGCTTATCCTTCGGCTCATTTATTTCCTTGGGGAAATCGTGTGAGAGATGGAAAATATAGTTTCCAAGATGCTGATTATCAATTATCTATCAATGAAATTGGCTTTAACAATGCTATTCACGGTTTTGTGAGTTTTGCTAATTTTGAAGTAGTTGAAGAGCAAGTGAATGAGATGGAAGCTATTTTAACTTTAAGGTATAATTACAAGGGAACACAGTTTGGTTTTCCTTTTCCTTTTATCCTGGATATTCAACATATTTTTAGCTCCGATGAAGGATTAGAAATAAATTATACCGTCAAGAATACTGGACATAAATCAATGCCAATGGTTTTAGGGTGGCATCCATATTTCAAAATTGAAGGCGAAACTGCCGACGACTGGCAAATAGATTTCCCCGCAACGCATCAATATAAATCTGACAGTCAGATGATTTCGGCAGATAAGGTTGAAGTAGATTTTAAAGGGAATATGGAATTAAAAGGAAAGACGTTAGATGCTGTTTTTGAGATTGAACCTTCCAGTAAAGTTGAAGCAAAATTACATTCTCCCCAAAAAAATATGACGATAAATGTGTGGCAGGAGGGCTTGAAGGGCGGTTTTACATTTATGGTTGTATATATTCCTGCTACACGAGATTGCATTGCAATTGAACCCATGACGGGAAATACGGATGCTTTCAATTCAAGCGATGGCTTATTGACTTTGGAAGCTGGAAAGACTTTTGAGATTGGTTGTGGGGTTTATATTTCTTAACCCCACAACTTTAAATACTTTACACCAAAGGCAAAGTAAAATAAAACGTACTCCCCACATCCTGCACAGTATCAAACCAAATGCTGCCTTTTGAATTATCAACAACCCACTTGGCAAGGGCTAATCCAACACCTGTTCCCTCAGCTTTTGTTGAAAAATCTAACATAAAAATCTTACTGGCATTTTCTTTTAAAACCCCCGTTCCGTTGTCCGTAATACTGAACGTTACTGCCTCTATATTGATTTCTACTTTGATTTTAATGGTAGGTTTTCTTTCAGATGGAACGGATTGAATGGCATTCATTAGCAAATTATTGATGATATTTCCAGTCAGTTGTCTATCGCCCCAAACCATTACAGGCTTTTGCGGAACGTCTTTTGAGAGATTAATTTTTTTATTTTCGGAATATAAATTAACAACTTTATTCACTTCGTAAATAAAATCAAAAACTTCTCGCTTTGGCACTGGTAAACGAGCAAAGTCTGAGAACGAATTAGCAATGTATGACAAATTATCAATCTGCCCAGTCAAAGATTCAATTTGGTCTTTTATTTGGGCAGTATCAATCGTTGCTCCTCGTGAAAGTTTATGTTGTAATAATTGCAATGATAACTTCATGGGTGTAAGCGGATTCTTGATTTCGTGAACCACCTGTTTCGCCATTTGTTGCCATGCCGACTGTTTGGTTGTGTCTGCCAAAGCCACTTTGGATTCATCTAATTTAACCAACATATCGTTGTAGGCTTTAATCAATACGCCAATCTCATCATCCGACCGCCAAGCCAAAGGTTCGTTTGGTTTACTTAAATCTATTTTACGTAACTTGTTGGTAATCAATCGCAAAGGAACTGTCAAGACATTTGAAGCGAAGTAAGAAAGCAATAGTAAGCCTAAGAAAATGGTTGTGAAAGTGTTCAACAATGAGCCAATTACAACGCTAATTTCTTGTTCATTTGAAACCTTTGAATCATAAAATGGAATATTGACTACGCCCGCTAATTTGCCATCATTTGAATTTATTCCAACATAAGACCCCATGAAATTAAGATTTCCCATGGTTTCAGCAATAATGGCATTATGTTCTTGTTCTTCAACAATTCTAATGTAAGCCTCTGGATTTAAGTAGGTCGAAACGATGCCAGTTTCATAACTCAATTCTTTATTTGTTGCCAGTAATCTTCCCGTTACATCAAAAATACTTACATACTTTTTGGAATTAGAGGAAATATTTTTAAGTGTGTCCGTTAAGAACTGTTTGCTCATTTTGCCTTGGACGTATCTGTCAACCGCAGGCAAAAGACTAATTCCTGTATTTTCAGTTTGGGAAATGTACGTTTGCTTTTGGCTTTCAGAAAGTTTTGTACCAATGATTTGGAGCGTAATACCAACTACTAAAATTAGCGGAAGTAGAAATGCAACATTGAGGTAAATTTGAATTTTTGTGGCAAAATTTACATTCAAATTAGAAAAACCATACCGAATGGCGTACATTATAACGACAAAAATTATGGTGATTACTAAGGTTAAAAACAGAAAAGAAAAGTTTGAATAAATGGTTGGTAAACTAATTTTCTCTGACGATACCACAATTTTTCTTCCGTTTCTGTTAACCGTTGCCACGTGATTAAATCCATTATCAATGATTCCTTCTTGACCAATTTGTTTTCCTTCAACTAAACTGAGAGGCATTTTACGTTCATAATTATAACTCTTACCCCCTGTTTTTATAATTTTTCCATTTTCATACACTGCATAGCTATAATTGCCAGCTTCCAATTGCTCCTCTCCACTGGTGGGCGAGTCGGCGAGTGTTGCATCACGAATGGCATCAGTCCGTTTTTTTAATTCAATAATCACATAACCAACTGCTTTATTTTCTTTATTAATTAAAGGAATAAAATCAATATATTGTTTCTGGTAACCGTTTGAAGCATCATTTATAAAGAAAATATTACTGTAATCGGTTTGATATTTAGATGTTTTGTAACGGTCTTCATATACTTGAAAACTCTGGGCATCAGACACATTATCTAATGATTTTCCGTTTACATCAAATGCTGAAACTTCCGTATCATAATAATCAAAATAGATGTCTAAAAGTGTTTTCCGTATGTAACCCTGAACTTGTTCACGAGGAAGAAGAGCCGATTTTATTAACACTTTTACCATTGAATCCTTACTAATATCAAGGTTTGCTTTACTCAATTTAAACTCTCCAATTTCATCATTTTCGGATAAAAATTTCTGACCAAATTGTTGTTTTTGAACAAAATCTTTTCTAATTGCTTGATTGTAAACTACATACGTTCCTAAGCCAGCACAGAACAAAGCTCCAATAAAAAAATAAATGGAAGTTTGGTAGCGGAATGTATAAAAATATTTGGGGAGTTTAGTGAATAAAAGTAAGCCAATGTATAAGACATGAAATAGTAATAGGAACATATTTTCATTCAATAGAAAAATGGCAAATATTCCCCAAATAAATAAACCTATCAACAATGAATAATTCGCCCAACGAGAATCTCGACGGTTCAATTTTATTAATAAATTAGTCAGTAGATGAGTGGATAAAAAATAGACAATGGAGATTAAAACAAAAGTAATTAATGTTGACAATTTCAAGGATTTATCCAAGAAATCTATACTCATTGAAATGTCTAATTGGAAAGTTGATTTTTCATAAATATTAAGTAATTGACCACAAAAACCTTGAAAAACGATGAAGCTAATCACTACTGCAATCACTGAAAGTATCTTTTTTACTTCAATTGGCAAATGAAGTAACCAAAAGTATTTCTTCATTTTATAATAATAATTCACCAAATAAATCAGCAGTATAATAATTACTGAAAGATTTATTATAAAATCCCCCAAAGAGGGCGTAATAAAAGAAGAATGATAAAATTTGGGGTTAAAAAGGTTGGATTCATAAAAAATGAAGGGAATATTATAGAAAAGCATAATTGCTCTGAACAAAATAAAATATCCCATTAGCAATAAAAACGCTCTTCCATATCGGTGCGTTTTATTTAAAAACCAAATCCAAGCCAATAAATAAACCACTAAAAAAAACATACTCAAAAGTCCCAACAAAATTACGTTTTCAGGAATTGATTGATTTTTGAGATTATCGGCTTTTGAAGGAGTTACGGAAAACAAGAATTCTTTCGTATCCGCATACATATTTAGATGCGTTGCCGCCACGGGCGAAGTATCAATTTGTTGGGGGTCAGAAGTAAAGATTATAGAATTGTAATTTGTCTTCAAATGAGTACTTTCAGACTCATATTGGCGAAAGAGCGTTACTATTGAAAATACCTCAAAGTTGTCTGGTTTTGCATATACAACTCGTCTATTAACCACAAATTTTCCTTGCGATGTACTAACAGATTTTAGATTATAATTGCCCTCAACTAATTGATAATCAGGCACAAATTGATAATCAGACCAGAAAACCAACTGACCATTTTTGAAAATAAAATAAGGATAGTTTGTAGGCGTTTTGAGGTGCGAGAAAGTAGAATCTTTTGATTGGGAAACAAGCGTTACAACTTTTGCTAAGTCTTCACTCGAAGCTTTGATTTCATCTTGAATCTTGGTTTGAATATTATACAAATACTTGTCTTCAATGGCACTAACAGGACCTTTTTTTGTGATTATTAAGAGAATTAATGCTAATCCAAAAGCCGCAATTGCCAGTGTTAAGAATATGTTTTTATTCAAAAATATTATTTTCAGTAAGGAAGTAAATCGTTTAGACATTAGGGTTTGGTTATTTGTTAATAATGGTAAGGCAAATTTCATACCATTGATAAATAAATTATCTTAAATCATTGAAAATCAGCATATTAAAAATATATAGTGTTAGTACATTGATAAATTTACGAAGAAAATTATTAAGAAATTATTTACTGAGTTCATCATTTACTAAAAAAATCCATTCATCTTCCAAACTCAAATTCGGCATAATAGTATTTGCTTTTCGATACCAATAATTTGCATTCCAATTATCGCCTTCTTTTCTGTGCAAATACGCATGAAGACGGTCGTAGGATTGTACGCCTTCTTGAGTCTGAGCAATATTATGAGCAGCTTCCCAATCGTCTTTTGCATCATGCCAAAGGGCTTCAAGAATTTCTGAAAGTGTTTTCGGAAGGTTGTTATCTGAAAGCGTTTTGTTGAATTCTGTAAATGTCATAGCTTTTGAATTTTATTACTAAATTAGGGAAATTAACGTTAAATAATTTATCCTTAAAGCCTTGAATGATAAGATATTGTGAATACAAACAAAATTTATAACTTGCGAATATAAAACTACTTAACACATAAATATATGAGAAAATTTACTTTATTCGTACCAATTTTACTAATCCTAATGAGCTTATCTCCCGACCCTTTAAACTTCTATCAAGCTCAATTACATTTCCCCAGAGTTCGAGAAGCCCTTAAAACCAAAGGCAAAATTGTGGATGAAATGCTTATTAAGAAAGGCATTAGCACCACCAATTTCGAGGTGTTTTTTAGAGCTTTTAAGAAAGAACAAAAATTTGAAATGTGGGCAAAAAATAAAGGAGAAACTGCTTTTAAACTTTTGAAAACTTACGATTTCTGTGCTTCAACTGGAATATTAGGACCTAAAAGACGTTCGGGCGACCGTCAAATGCCCGAAGGGTTTTATGTCATTGATGGCTTTAACCCAACGAGTAATTATTACCTATCTTTTCGAGTTAATTATCCAAATAATTCTGACAAAAAGTTTGCCGACCCATTAAATCCTGGTGACAATATTTTTGTGCATGGCTCTTGCATTTCAATCGGATGTATTCCATTGGGTGATGAAAATATTAAAGAAATCTATCTTTTAGCGGCTCGTGCAAAAGGAATTGACCAAGAGATTCCGATTCATATTTTTCCTAATAAAATGACGGATGAAAACTATAATGCTTTGAAAACAGAATTTGCTTCGAATGATACCTTATTAAAATTTTGGTCGTGGTTAAAACCAGGTTTTGATGCTTTTGAGAAATCTAATACTGTTCCAACTGTCTCGGTTGATGATTCTGGCAAATACACGATAAAGTAAATATTACTGATGTTACGCAAGAGAAGCCTGAAAGGCTTAAATATGAATAGCCGTAGGTGCAACCTACGGAAAAATAACGTCACGACCACAACCCTGACAGGGTTAAATCAACCAGTATAACAAGTTATTCATCCCCTTCGGGGGTTATTTACTCGATTTTACTTTCCGTAGGTTGCACCTACGGTTATTCATATTTAAGCCCTTTGGGCTTGCGTAACATCAGAATATTACTTAGATTAAGAGCATTAATATTAAGCATAAGAGACATTATGACCGTTTTTGTTAATATAAACGGTCATAATGTCTTCTTTTTTGTGCTGGTACAAGATTTGAATAATACTTAATACTTCGACAAATGAAGTCAAAAAAAGCAAAACCTGCACACATTACATGGAAAAGAAAATAGTGATTCCGAGAGAAATTTTAGCAAATATAGATTTTAGCAACACCTTAAACGGGGGACGAGTTGAACCCAAAATTGAAGTTAATCAAACACCTGATTCGTATGAAATTTTTGTAAAAGTAGCGGGATTAGAAGCTGACCATTTGAAGTTAAATATCGAAGATAATCGTTTGTGGTTATACGCTTTGCAACCCGTTTTAAAGACAGCGGAGCAAGAAGTTCACGAGAATTTTGTGCCTCAAACCATTGGACAGCTAATGTTACCAAACTTTGTGGATGTGGATAATATTTCAGCCCGTTACCACAATCATCAATGGAAAATTGTTATGCCTTTTGATGATGCCAAAAAAGGATTTAAGAAAGATATTGAAGTTCAGTTTTAATTTATTTTGCAATATAACCAACTGAATATATGCATTGCCCTGCCAGGTACGCCTGTGTAGGGTTTTTTTTGTGGTTCATTAGAAATAACTTAAATTGTGTGTTCAAAATTTAATCAAATTTCAAATGAAAACAATGTATTCCTTTGTCATAGCGTTTTTAATAATCGCTAACACATTCTTAAACGCACAAAATAAACCTAAAAACAACATGAACAACGATTTTCACCTTTTAGTAGGGACTTATACTTCTGGAAAAAGCGAGGGTATTTATGTCTATAAATTTAATGTCAAAACGGGCGAATTTGAAGCAGAAAGCATTGCCAAAAACGTCAAAAATCCTTCTTATTTAGTGGTTTCTCCCGATGAAAAATACGTGTATTCTGCGGGTGAAATTGATAAGAACGGGGCGGTTTATGCCTTTGCTTTCGACAAAAAAACGGGTAGCTTGAAACAATTAAGCACGCAATCTTCTAACGGAAATTATCCTTGTTTTGTTGACATTGATAAAACTGGAAAGTGGGTTTTTGCGGGTAATTATGGTGCTGGAAATTTAACGGTTTTGCCCGTTGAAGCCAACGGAGGATTAGGAAAACCAACCCAAACAATTCAACACGAAGGCAAAAGTGTGAACCCCGAACGCCAAGAAGGACCTCATGTTCATTCAGTAAATGTTGCTCCAAACAATGTTGATGTTTTTGTACCAGATTTGGGTTTGGATAAAATTTTTACGTATGCTCTGGATGCGAAAACGGGGAAATTGACGGCTGGAAATCCCGCCTTTACGAAAGTTCAAGACGGTTCGGGACCCAGACATTTTACGGTGCATCCTAATGGTAAATTTGCGTATGTAATTCAAGAAATTTCGGGCGATGTCACGGCTTTTGATTACAAGAAAGGGGCTTTAACGGCAATTCAGACTATTTCTGCTAAACCTGCGGGTTTCTCGGGCGACTTTAATTGTGCAGATATTCATATCTCGCCCGATGGTAAGTTTTTGTATGGTTCAAACCGTGTGCATGACAGTTTGGTAATTTATTCTATTGATGCCAAAACGGGCAAATTAACGTACATAGCTCATCAATCAGTGATGGGTAAAAAGCCGAGAAATTTCATGATTGACCCAACTGGAAATTTTGTTTTAGTAGCAAATCAAGACTCGGATAATATCACAATTTTTAAACGTGACATGAAAACAGGAATGCTTACTTCCATTGGAAAAGAAATTGCAGTGCCTAATCCTGTTTGTTTGAAAATGATTAGTTTTTAAAATTTACTAACTGATGTAACGCAAGTAAAAGCCTAAAAGGCTTAAATGTGAATAGCCGTAGGTGAAACCTACGGAAAATTAACGTTCTAACTATAACCCTGAAAGGGTTAAATAAATCATTGTAATAAGATATTTAACCCTTTCAGGGTTTATTTGTCCAATTACATTTTCCGTAGGTTTCACCTACGGCTATTCAAATTTAAGCCCGTTGGGCTTACGTAACATCAGTAACTAATATGGGCTACACTCTTTCTTCTTTTTAGATTAATTATCTTTTTGTTGTCAAAATTCAATAATTTTGAGTTGATAATTCTCGTTTATCACAATTATTCAAATCAATAAAATCATGATAAAATTACTTATTTCGTTTCAATTATTTCTGTTTGGAATTGGGGCGTTTTTCATTACAAACAAAAACAAAAAAATATCTAAAATTTCGGAAATAGCGGTTTGTAATTCAAAGGTTATGGAAGAAATCAATCTTTCTAATATCAATCCAGACGATTCAACGAAAGCCTATTCGATGCCTTTGCTTGCTCAAACCAAGAAGGGTGATGTGATGCTTACTTGGACAGAAAAAAATTCGGAAGGCATTACTTCCTTCTGTTTAGCATTTTCGAAAGACAAAGGCAAAACATTTTCAGATAAGAAAGTGATTTTTGCAGGAACGGGCGTGGGTAATAGTCGTATGATGAGAGCAAAAGTGCTTACTAAAAAAGACGGAAGTTTAGTAGCTGTTTTCTCGAATCGTGGAGAATCTGCAACTGCTTCAACTGCCGCAACTCCTCCGCAGGGTGGGAAGCGTTCTTCAAACATTGTTTTCTGTGTTTCAAAGGACAATGGCTCAACCTGGACAAGTCCCGTCTCAGTGGATTCAGACCCAAAACAGGGAATAGTAAGAGGCTTTTTTGATGCCGTTGTTTTGCCAAATGATGAAATTGCCGTAGCTTATTTAAAGGACGTAGCCAATAGTACTAAACACGAAGAGCGTGATTTAAGAATGGTTGTAACGAAAAATGGTTCGTTTCAACCCGAGAAAGTGATTGACCCTGTTGTTTGCGATTGTTGTCCAATAAATATGTTGATTGATGTTAATGGTGCTTTAAACATCGTTTATCGTGACAATAACGACGATATCAGAGATATGGCAAAAATGGTTTCAACTGACAATGCCGAAACGTTCACGAAGCCCCAAATTCTTCATAACGATGAGTGGAAAATAAATGGTTGTCCTCACAGTGGTGCAGTTTCGAGTACATCAGGTAAAGGAGCATTATTTGCTTGGTTCTCGGGTACAGAAAAAGAAAGTGGCATTAGGTTGGTGAATAATGACGGCAAAAAATTATTGGTACTAAGTGATGCTTCCGCAAAAAATGCTTTTTTAGTGGACGGTTCACAGAATCAGGTTTTGCTTTGGGAACAGAATAAACCAGAAAATAAGTTAACAGAAATCGCCTTCAAGAAAATAAATAACGATAAAGCTTCTGAAACTATTTGGGTAAATGGTTCCGTAAACGGGATTAATTCAACAGGCTTAGTGCTTGATAATCAATTAGTTGTAGCTTATGAAGTGAAACAAGCTAATAAGCGTAATAGCTTGAAGGTGACTACTGTTCGCTTATAATTCAAACTATTTTCAAAAAGAGTGATAGTTTTTAGAAACTGTCACTCTTTTTTATGCTTAAAATTTGAATCTGTTTAAGCTTTTCGTTTTAAAAATAAATTGAATTCATTTTGAGTTATTAGGCTTAAAAGGAAACTATTTATATCGAAAGGAATAAGTTTAAACAGGTTCTTTATTATAATAGGATAAAACCTATCAGATTAGACATTAGATTTTAGTATATTGCTATCTTTAATCGTTCATACAATTATCCAATAATAAATCAAAAAATGCAAAGACGTTCCGTAGTTAAAAATATAGCTTTAACGATTGGTGCAGCCATCGTTTTACCTGCTTGGGCTAATGCTTGGAATAGAGAATCTTTCCAAAATAGTTTTTTAAAAAATCCAATTTCTCAAGAAAATTTATTAGCTGAAATTGTAGAAACAATCATTCCAAAGACCAATACACCAGGGGCAAAGGAGCTAAACGTTCAACAATTTGTCCCTGTAATGGTCATGGATTGTTACGATAAAAATGCCCAAGAAATATACAAAAAGGGATTCGATTTAGTAGAAAACAATGCGAAGAATACATACTCAAAATCCTTCGCAGATTGTGATGCAAAACAAAGATTGGAAGTATTGAATAAAATGTCAAAATCTGAAAATTCAGACGAAAAGAAATATATTCAGTTGGTAAAAGGGCTGACAATTCAAGGCTATTTGAATTCTGAATATGTCATGACAAATCTAAGAGTTTATGAATATGCACCCGCTCGTTATCATGGTTGTGTACCTGTAAAAATATAGGTAAAACATTTTCTCAATCACTCATCATATCATTCATTTACTGAAAACAAAATGTCAAATCTCAATATAAATTCAATAAAAAATCAAACGTATGATGCCATTGTTATAGGCTCGGGAATTAGTGGCGGTTGGGCGGCTAAGGAACTGACTGGCAAGGGATTACGAACATTAGTTTTGGAACGTGGACGTGAAGTTAAACACGTTACAAACTATCCAACAACCACCAAAATGCCTTGGGAGTTTGAGCATAGAAATCAACTCAAAAAAGAAGTAATTGATGCAAATCCTGTGATAAGTAAGTGTTACGCTTTTTATGAAGGAACTGAACAATTTTTCGTAAAAGATGCTGAACATCCTTACGTTCAGGAGAAGCCTTTTGACTGGATTCGAGGCTATCAAACAGGTGGAAAATCTTTGATGTGGGCGAGACAAACCCAACGTTGGTCGGAGTATGATTTTGAAGGTCCTGCCCGTGATGGATTTGCCGTTGATTGGCCCATTCGCTACGCTGATATTGCTCCGTGGTATAGTTACGTTGAAAAATTTGCGGGTATTTCAGGTAATAAAGATGGCTTGGCAAGTTTGCCCGACGGTGAATTTTTGACACCTCATGAAATGAATTGTGTTGAAAAATATTTTAGCCAAGAAACTGCCAAAAATTACAAAGACCGACATATTATTATCGGTAGAGCGGCACATTTGACCAGCCCAAAACAGATTCATTTTGACCAAGGACGGGCATCTTGCCAAAACCGAACCATTTGCGAAAGAGGTTGTCCTTATGGAGGATATTTTAGTAGTAATTCTTCCACTTTACCTTGGGCGGCAAAAACGGGTAAAATGACTTTACGTCCACATTCGGTGGTGCATTCGATTATTTATGACGAAAAGAAAAATAAGGCAACGGGCGTTCGAGTAATTGATTCAAATACGAAACAAATGACTGAATATTACGCCAGAATCATCTTCGTAAATGCCGCCGCCATTAATACCAATTTGGTTCTATTGAATTCTACTTCGCATCGTTTTCCAAATGGTTTGGGAAATGATAACGATTTGTTGGGTAAATATGTAGCTTTCCACAATTATAGAGCAACCATAAATGCTGATTATGAAGGCTTTTTAGACAGTACAACCGATGGTCGTCGTCCGAACTCTGCTTATATTCCTCGATTTAGAAATGTATTCAAACAAGAAACTGACTTTTTGCGTGGATATGCCTCTGGGTTCAATGCAGGGCGTTATCAGCACGAAGACCGAAGCGGAATGGGCGAAGATTTAAAGAATAATATATTGAATCCACAGTACAATAATGTTTGGAGTGTGGGTTCACACATGATGGGCGAGACGATTCCGAAAGCGAGTAATTTTGTGGCTTTAGATAAAACCTTAGTTGACCCTTGGGGAATTCCTCAATTGAGAATAAATGTTGATTATGATGATAATGATGTTAAAATGACCAAGGATTTCTTCGAGCAATTGACCGAAATGTACACCAAAGCAGGTTTCAAAAATATAAGGACTAACGATTCAAATCGTACTCCAGGCTTAGATATTCACGAAATGGGCGGTGTAAGAATGGGCAAAGACCCGAAGACATCTATGCTCAATAAATGGAATGCTTTGCATAATTGCAAAAATGTGTTTGTAACAGATGGAGCCTCGATGACTTCAACTTCAACTCAAAATCCATCTTTAACTTACATGGCTCTGACAGCTCGTGCGGCTGATTATGCGGTGAAGGAAATGCGGAAAGGAAATTTGTAGGAAAAGTTTTTTAAGATTATTACTTAAAGTCCAAGTTAATTTTAAAGCAAAATTAACTTGGATTTTTATTTTTATACGAAAATAAATATTATAGTTTTTTGAACGCAAATCAATTATTTTTGTTCTATAATTTATCAACAAAACCACATTTTATGGAAACTTACGGACAAATTCTAATGATTGCCAGCCCTGCTTTTTTAGTTTTAGTAATGGCTGAAAAACTGTATGGTTGGCTGTATAAAAAGGAGCCTTTCCGCAATATGGATATGCTTTCAAGTTTGAGTTCGGGTTATACAAATTCAATAAAAGATGTTTTAGGAATCGGTGTTTCCATCATAACCTATAAATGGATGGTGGATCATTGGGCAGTTTTTGAGATAAAATCGACTCCACTTGTTGCCTTAATTGCCTTTATTGTGCTTGATTTGGCAGGCTATTGGGGACATAGACTCAATCATCAAATTAATTTTCTTTGGAATCAACATCTTATTCATCATAGTAGCGAGGAATTTAATTTGGCTTGTGCATTACGCCAAAGTATTTCTTCGCTGATTAATTTTTTCACGATATTTCTTTTGCCCGCCGCCATTTTGGGCGTGCCTGCCCAGATTATTGCCATCATTGCTCCAATTCATTTATTTGCTCAATTTTGGTATCATACCGTGCATATTGGAAAAATGGGATTTCTGGAATCTTTCCTTGTAACGCCTTCGCACCACCGTGTTCATCATGCCATTAATCCAGAATATATTGATAAAAATCATGGACAAATTTTTATTATTTGGGATAAACTTTTTGGGACTTTTCAAGAAGAACTACCCAACGTTCCGCCTGTTTATGGAATAACGGTTCCAGTTTCTACTTGGAATCCAATTAAGATAAACTTCCAACATATATGGCTTTTAATGAAAGATGCTTGGCGAACAAAAAACGTTGGAGACAAGTTTAAAATCTGGTTTAAACCAACGGGGTGGCGACCTGCAGATGTAATTGAGCAATATCCACTGCATAACAAAATAACTAATCCATACAGTTTTAAAAAGTATAATCCCTTGACAACCAATAGTTTAATCGTTTGGACTTGGATTCAATTTCTTTCTACTTTTGGACTTTTATTGTTTTTCTACGGAAATATTGCCAAATTAGGCATTCCAAATATGTTTGTTTATGGAGGCTTTCTAATGTTAAGTATATATGCGTATTCTGAACTGATGGACAGAAATTCAAACGCAATTTGGTGGGAATTAGTAAAAACAGTTGGGGGATTTGCCCTAATTTTTCAGATGGGAAATTGGTTTGGGGGCAATCAAACTCAAACACTATTAGTAGTCGCCTACTTGATAATGTCATTCGCAGGAACAGCTTATTTTGTCATGAAAGAATTTCAAAGCCCAAAAATGGTACAGGTAACTTAATTTTTAAGTTACCTGTACCAATAATTTTTCTACTTCTGTTGATATTGAATGTAAAATTTATAAACACCTAAATAATCTTCCTGACACATTTTTGGAAACTGTGTAAGAACCAATTAATGTTTTGCCATCTTCAGATTTAATATCTAAATTAATGTCATTTCCTGTAACTTTCGCTTCATATAGCACATTTTGAGGCTTTGGATAATCCTCCGTTATGGGTCTATTCCCTGCCAAAGGAGTAAAAGTTCCTCTCTCTGAAAGTTGGTTCCCATTCATCATTACTTTCCGATTTATCAAACCCGAAGCACAATCAAAATCAAAAGTAATTTCTTTATCAGAAGCAACAATCTGAATTCCTTTTCCGCCCCATTGACCAATCAATGGAACACTTGAGGTTAAATTATCATCTTTTTTACAAGCAATTAATAAAACCAACATAATTGGTAATGTTATTAATATAGTTTTCATAATGATTTTGTTTATTTATAACAAAGACAAATTTTTAACTCAAATGGTTGTAATACTATCTACGTTCAAAGAATTATTTATTATGAGAATCAACTTATTAAATTTACAAATAATTTTAATCAAAAACCAATTTACGTAAAATAGTGAAACCATAAGTTATTAAAAATCAATACATTATAAATCTAATCTTGTATGTATGTCTTCATTTTAAATTATTAATTACTGAAAAGTCCAAGCAATAATTCTACTTATTTTTTGTCCTTGAGCCATTTCAATCGTCTGAAATTTAGCTACTTTTACTTGTTTTAAAATCTTATAAATAGTAGGTAAATGGTCTTTCTTCGAGATTAAACTTGTAAACCACACGCACTTTTGAGGGATTAATGCAGACTCATGAATCATTTTTCTAACGAAGTCCTCCTCCCCTCCTTCACACCATAATTCAGCATTTTGACCTCCAAAATTCAAGGTAGGTTTCTGAAAATTATTACCAGTCAAATTTTTAATTTTTCGTAAAGAACCTTTAGTTGCTTCTTCAAACGAAGCATGAAAAGGTGGATTGCAAATGCTTACGTCAAAAACCTCATCTGGCATCACAATTCCTTTGAAAATATCAGTGGGTGATGTTTGCAATCGAATCTCAATCTTCTCTGCAAGCGACTCATTATTGGCAACAATCTTCTCTGCTGAAAGTACTGCCAAAGGGTCAATATCAGAACCAACAAAATTCCAACCATACGAATTACTTCCAATAATTGGATAAATACAATTTGCCCCAACACCAATATCAAGTACTTTCACAGCATTACCTTCGGGGATAATTCCTCTATTATTTAAAGCCAAAAGGTCAGCAATGTAATGAATGTAATCTGCACGCCCAGGAACAGGTGGGCAAAGATAATTATCAGGAATATCCCAATAAAAAATGCCATAAAAATGCTTCAAAATAGCTATGTTCAGCATTTTTACAGCCTTAGGGTTGGCAAAATCAATCGTTTGGGAATCGTATTTATTAATGAAAACAAAAGTTTTAAGTGCTGGGCAAACCTCAATCAATCGTTCAAAATCATAGCGAAAACGGTGAAGATTTCTTGGATGAAGATTGTTTTTTTCAGTTAGAATATTTTTCATTTTTTACTGATAAAAAAAGCCCAAGCAATCAAAACAAATTGAATAGGCAATCGAATTAAAGCTACTTCATGCTTTCCAATGGCAGGTTTTTCTCTGAAAACATCCCATACATGCAAAGGAAGAAATATTATCATCATTAAAAGTATTCCCAAAGTTGCCCAACCTCGAAACGGTGGTATAAAGACTCCAACCCCACAAATAATTTCAACAATTCCAGTTAAATAATTAACAAATTGATCGGGCAAAAAATCAGGAATAAAGGGAAAATACATTTCTGGTTTTATGAAGTGATTAACACCAGCAAAAATCATGATTGCTCCGAAAATAAAGGTTATGATAAGTTTAAATATTTTCATTTTAATTGTTTTAGTTTTGTAAATATAGCTAAGATATTCTACTGTACCGTTCCAACAATTGAAAATCCAGAAGGCACTCAAAATCAATATCTCCACAATTTTTTATAAAATCCATTTCCCAATGAATCTATCATACCCAATTCAATAAAATATTTTAGTTGTATCTCTATTTTATCAGGAATATTTTTTTGAGATGGAAAGATTTTTTTAAGATGATTCTCGAACAAATAAACTTCTTCAAGGGCAAAAACTGATTGCTGGGTTAAATTTATACAATTAAATACTTCCAACTGCCAGCCTTCAAAAACACTTGTGATGGCATCAATTGGCACATCTACTACATCAAAACTCTCTTTAATATGTTCAATTTCAAAAGCTGATAATTTTAATTTTTTCTGATTCGTATTTTTGTGAGCTACTAAGAGCATTTTTCTAATAATTTCAGAATCGGCTTTTTTGATAACCCGTATATCTTCATTTTTGGCAACAGTGTTGTAGTCTGAAAGCACCTTTTCTACCTCCAATTTTTCATCTAAATAAATACCGTAATGATAATTATCCAATAGCCCTCTGTCGGTCAAATTTCCAGACGAAATAATCACTTTTTTATCATCAAAAATATAAATATTCGCTTCGAGGTTTTGGTAAATTTTCACTTTCCCATTGACCGCAAGTATTTTATCAAAAGCCGTTAAATCACTTTGCCCCGAACAATAGTAAGAGAATTTAAAAGTAGTAATGATTTCAATTTTTGCTTGGCTTTGCTTCTTCAAAAGTAGTTCTTGGCATACGTTTTCTTTTATAAATGGGGTAATAATTTTTATGGATTTTTTTGCATTTGAAACCAATTCAAGTAACTCATTTTTCCAAGGTGTTGTGATTATTCTCATTGTTGCGGATTTTTAAAATTTACTCATTAGGATAATAATAATCTCGTTTATCATTAAATTTAATAGGGAAATAAATAAATATCTCCTCATTATTAAACGAAATTTAAGGCATACTATT
The DNA here is from genome assembly GCA_025354645.1 of Arcicella sp. Taxonomy (GTDB): domain Bacteria; phylum Bacteroidota; class Bacteroidia; order Cytophagales; family Spirosomataceae; genus Arcicella. The sequence continues at coordinate 32,165 of JANXML010000309.1, forward strand.
ATACTAAATTTGCACAAAAATAGGCATAAAAAAAGACAGTAAGCATTTGCTTACTGTCCATTATTTAAGAAACATTTAAAGATTATTCACTAACTCTAAATTGCAAGTCTTTTACTACAATTGGAGTAGTGTTCGCATTATTTTTGATAAAAACTTCCAGATAATCCCCTTGATTTAAATCAGCAATTGTTTCAAGGGTCAGTTGAAAACCTTCATTTTTTAAACCTACTGAAATGGACGAATTTGGAGCAACTTGAATTAACCCATTTTTATAAACTGCTACTGAGAAATCCGAGTTTGGTTCAGGCGTTTTTCCACCTACATTTATGTATATTCGAGCATTCAAAGGTCGCTTACCTGTATATGTAATTTTGTTTGAAGCAATCGTGAATCCATCAGATTTTATGGTTGTTGTTTCACCACCAATTTTGGTAAATAAGTTTGGTGAAATTATTTTTGTGGCGATTGGATTATCATTCATATACAAATAACCATAAGGTTTTGTATCGGGTAAACCTGCACCATTTTGACGCATTTCCCAACCAGGTGTGTAGGAATTAAAACCACTAATTAATACGGCTGGTCCTCTAAAAAGGTTGCCATTCATTCTTGCTTGGTCAACTTTCGCTTTATCATTAAATTTTACCGCTGTACCTCCAGAAAATACGAAATAATTATTAGATAAATCTATATCACTCGCATCAAAATCAGGCATAAATTCAATTCCCACTCCCGAAGAAATACCCGTGATATAATTGAAAGCACTACAAAACTTTCCCGTTGAACCTGAAAGTTTCAAACCGTCTCGGCATCTCCAGAAGTTTGCAGTGATATACATTGAATTAAAACCACTAAATCTTCCAACGCCCCCGCTTACCATCCGTGGAGCTTCAACCACTGAATTTCCAGCTAATAAATTGAGCGTTTTTGTTCCTGTGTTATCTTCAAAATCATAAGCGGTAGTGGTAGCACCCAATGGAATTACGCACACTTTTTCTAAGTAAACATCCAAATCTTGACTTCTTAAAACAGCTCCTTTCACTGCAGAAATAATTCTATCCTTGGTTGGGTCAAGACCTCTGATGCCCGCTCCATTCATATTGATATAATTTTGACCAATATCAACGCTTCCAGAAACAATGTAAACCTTAGATGAATTTAGGGTAATTCCACCATTTTGTTGAGCAGGAAAATCCCCGATTGCATCAACATAAACGATATTAGCGGGTAATGTATTTTGCGAATCTTTTTGAGAAAATGCTTGTATTACAAAAAAAGTAAATAAAAATAATACCTTTAATAATAAGTTAAAATGTTTCATGTTTTATAAAGAATTATTGAAATTAATTAAATTAAAAATGTGTATATTAAAATAAATTAGTGAGCAAAATCATGTTTTCGATACAAAATGATGAGTATCATTTTTTCATATCTGAAAAAACTATCCAATCAAGAAAGAAGATATTGTATTTTATTGGGAAGGCTTTTGGGAAGTAATTGAAGTAAAAATACTAATTGCAATTACAAAAGAAACAGAATAAGAATAAAAATGTTTGTTTTATTTTATAAAATTGCTTTAAACATTTTCAATGCAGATTATTACATTTTTAACTAATTAAATTATTTCTTCGGAATAGGTTTTGAAAACCTATTCCGAAGAAATTTACAGTGGTAAATAATAGACAATTTTATCCATGAACTTACTTTCCTTCACCGATTGGAGAATAATCTTTAAAAGTTTTCATTGGCATTGCTTCCACTTTTTTACGGTACGTTGTCCAAGTAGTCTCAAAAAAATTGTTAATCTTTTCGATAGAATCTTTTGTTAAAGTTTCTAATTGAGCAACTAAACTAATATCATCTTTTGTTGGAGTAATTTGCTTTGAACTTATGTAACTCATGGCTTCTCTGATTTTTCCTTGCGGAGTTAATTGATAGGGTCTGCCATAGCCTTGTTTTTCCATTTTTTTGCCAACAATAATTTCTCTTTTCACTTTAATGGAATCCTGAATTATTTTACTTGCTTTTCCCAAATCCTCAAATTCTTTTCCTTCTTTTTCTTTGGCTTGATTCTGAATCATTTTAGCAATATCTTCAGCCTCAGTTAATCGGTCGGTGGCTTCGGTAAGTTGATTAATTGACTTTGCCATACGTTCGTACAAAGCCTTTTGAGCTTGTTTTATTTCTTTGGAAATCAGTACTCGTGGGTCATCTTTTACTTCAATCATTGTCGAATCTTTTGCATCACCACTCTCGAAAACGACTTTATATTTCCCCGCTAAAACATCTATTCCATTCGCATCTGGAACATTTTTTTTTGGTTTTGGTACGCCTGGATTACGAATCCCCTTTTCGGTCATATTCCACATAACTGATTGATAACCAACTGAATCAGGCTTATGTTGAAGCGTTCTGATAAGTTTATTTTCAGCGTTATAAATTTTGACATAGACGGTGTCATACTTTATGGTTACCTTTTTTATGGTATCAGTTGAAATAGTTGCTACTGTAATTGGAAAATCTTCTTTTCCAACTTCATCCAATTTCTTTTTACCCTTTTCAACATTTTTAGCATTCAAATTCTGGGTTTTATTTTCTACTTGATTCAGACCATTTTTCTTATTTGAAGTAGTATCTTTTTTCGGAGGATTATAGAAATAATTCAACTTAAATCCTTTTTTCCGATTCTCCCCTGAATAATTAGCATCGCCCGTAAAACTTGCCCCTGGTGCATCTCTATAATTTGCCATGTACCCCATTTGTTGGTCGAAAGCGGCAATTTTTTTATCTAAAATTTTACCATTGTTTGCTGCAATTTGTCTTAGGGGTCGAATATCATCTAAAATATAAATTGCTCTTCCAAAAGTGGCAATTACTAAATCAGCTTCTCTTTCTTGAATCGATAAATCCATCGTTGAAACGGGTGGAAATCCAGCTTTCCATTGCGTAAAATTTGTTCCTTCGTCCACACTTACCCAAAGCCCTTGTTCAGTACCAACGAACATTAATTTTGGTTCAACAATATCCTGCTGAATTGCTAAGGCATATCCCACAACTTTTTTATCATCCACTAAACGAGTCCACGTTTGTCCGAAATCTTTTGTTCTGAAAATGTAAGCACTCATATCGCCTTGACGGTAATTATTTGCCACAACGAACGCCTCTGAACCATTGAAAGATGAGGCACGAATTTGCGGAATCCAAGATTCTTTTGGTAAACCAATGATTTTGGGGGTAATATTAACCCATGTTTTTCCACCATCTTGGGTTATTTGCACATTACCATCATCCGTTCCAACCCAAATTACCCCTTGTTTCACTGGCGATGGAGCAATACATAAAATTGTGTTATGATTTTCCGCCGAAGTTAGGTCAATCGTTAATCCTCCGCTTTCATCTGATGCTTTTTGTTGGGTTTTATTATCAGTTGTTAAATCGGGTGAAATTGTTTCCCAATTCATGCCTTTGTCCATTGATTTATGCAAAAATTGAGAACCATAATAAATTGTTTTTTTATCAATCGGGTCAATGGCAATTCCTGCATTCCAGTTGAAGCGTAAACGAGTTTTGAGGTCGGGTGCGGTTGGTTTAATCGTAATATCAGCCCCAGTTTCAGAATCATATCTTGCCAAACTCCCTCCCTGCGACATAGCATATCCATACCTAACATTCTCATTATCAGGAATTACGTCGAAACCATCACCTCCCAAAACGGTTTGCCAATGCCAACTTCTGATATCGCCATTTTGCCAAGTATAAGCAGGTCCTCGCCATGAACCATTGTCCTGCAAACCTCCATAAACATTGTAAGGAATCTCATTATCGACATTAATATGATAAAATTGACCCAACGGAAGGGTTTCTGTATATGCCCATTTTCTACCTCTATCTCTCGAAATTGCCACACCGCCATCATTACCATTGATAATAAAAGAAGGATCTTCTGGATGAATCCAGAAAGCGTGATGGTCGGGATGAACGCCTTCGTAAGGAACAATTACTTTGAAGGATTTACCACCATCCTCACTCATCGAAATCATTTGAAAAATGCCATAAACACGATTTTCATTTTTAGGATCAACGGCAATATCCCAGAAATAAAAAGGGCGATTACCTTTAATGGTTTCGGCATCATCATCATTAATTTTTTCCCACTTAAATCCCCCATTATCAGAACGATACAAGGCATTTTTTGATGATTCGATTAAGGCATAAACTCTGTTAGGGTCTGATTTGGAAACGGCAATTCCAATTCTACCTAAATCGCCTTCTGGAATGCCATTAACCTTATTGTTAAATTTTGTCCAATTTTTACCACCGTCGATAGTAACATAAAAACCAGAGCCTTTTCCTCCCGATTTAAAATCGTAGGTTGTGCGATGATGATCCCACATGCCAACAAATAATTTATTTGGATTTGTGGGATCCATAACCATATCCCCCACGCCTGAATGTTCGTTGGTAAAAAGGATTTTCTCCCACGTTTGTCCGCCATCAATGGTTTTGAAAACGCCCCTTTCTGGATGGTCGGTGAATGGATTTCCAATTACGCCAACATACACAACGTTCGGGTTTGTAGGGTCAATAATTACACGGTGAATATTTTTTGTCTTTTCCAAACCCATTGATTTCCAAGTCTTTCCACCATCTAAAGACTTAAAGATTCCCGCTCCTAAATTGATAGAATTTCGTGGATTCCCTTCTCCCGTTCCTACCCAAACGACCGATGGATTTGATTGTTGAATCGCTATTGCTCCAATATTAATGATAGGATTTTCGTCAAAAATGGAAGTCCAAGTTGTGCCTCCATTTTCTGTTTTCCAAACTCCACCCGATGCTGCTCCTGCATAAATTATATCAGGATTTGAAACAACTGCATCAATTGCTGTAATTCGACCTGACATGGCAGCTGGACCAATGGCACGGGCTTTCATATTTTTGAATAAATCGGTTTTGAGCTTTTGAGCTTTTGTTTGAAATAACGGAGATAAAATAGCGATACAGATTAGTAGCGTTTTAATAAAATTTAATTTCATGTATTTTTAGTTTATGATGAATATCCAATTTCGTAAGAATTTGGGGTAATGCCAAATAAATCCTTTTTTTGAATTAATTAATGTAAGTTGCGTAAAATTAAAACTGTCTATCAAGGATATACATGATAATAAAACAGAGAATTTTCAGTAGAAATCCTTTTGCCGTTACAGCGTGGATTTTCCTTGGAAACTTAGCGGTAATATCGGCAAACG
>JANXML010000314.1 GCA_025354645.1 Arcicella sp.
AATACTTCGGATAAGTGATTTTGAGTCGTCGGTATCATAAATAGAAAAGTCGGAAGTATAGCCCAAGTGCCTTCCATCAAACCGAAGAATTTTGGCAAAAACCGAGTGAAAAGTGCCCATCCAGAGGTTTTTGGCATCATTCCCGATAATAGATTCCACCCGATGACGCATTTCTCCTGCTGCTTTGTTCGTAAAAGTCAGTAACAAAATTTGAAATGGGTCAATGCCTTTTTCAATAAGATACGCCGTGCGATAGGTTAGTACACGAGTTTTACCCGAACCCGCCCCCGCAATAATCATAAGTGGTCCGTTAATATGTTGTACCGCCTCTTGTTGCGGTTGATTTAATCCTTCTAAGTAATTCATTTATTGATATTTAATTTCACCTTCACGCCATTCTTTTTTCTTTGCCATCGTTAAATTGCCTTGTATATTTACAAAAATACGAAAAGAAGAACAAAATGAATCAAACCAGAAAAATAAGGCAAAATGAAAAAGATTTAATCGTTTTTTTATTAGAAAAACTCAATTTTAACATAGCTGATTACCCAATTAATGAAGAGATCTTTGAATATGAAGGAGGGAAAATGGGAAGCATTAGTCTAAATAATAATCCAGACGCTTACGCAGGAGATTTGATACAAGTAGAATATATTGATACCGACGATACGCCCGTCATAATTACGCTCACCCACGACACGGAAGGGCAATTATTAGATTTAGATTTCTGGAAAACCGATTTCTCAAAACTACTAAAATACCCAACAATAAATGAAATTATGTTACGAAATTAGAACAGGATTGATGAGATTAACAGGACTAACAGATTCTGAATTTTAATCCTGTCGCATCTTGTAAATCTCATTAATCCTGTCCTAAAAGATACCAGAACATTTATTTAACAGTGTACAAAATCACAAATAATCTACCCCGCCATAATTCCACCATCAATTGGCAAAGCATGACCCGTGATGAAGGAGGCGGCATCTGAACATAACCACACAATTGCCTCTGCAATTTCTTCGGGTTGTCCAAAACGTTTCATCGGGATTGATGCTTCCATTTTATCCTTCATCTCATCCCCAATCACGTCAAACATTCCCGTTACCATGGGTGTAATGGTGAAAACTGGACAGGCTGCATTTACTCGAATGCCCTTTTTTGCGTATTCTAAACCCGCTGATTTCGTCATCCCAACCACGGCGTGTTTGCTGGCAGCATAAGCCACATTTTTAGGAAAACCCGACAATCCTGCAATGGATGCCACGTTCACAATTGCCCCCGAACCTTGACCTAACATCACGTTCAATTCCGCTCGCATACACATGAATACGCCCGTGGTATTGACTGCCATTACCTTCTCAAAATTATCGGTTGGATAGTTGTTTGTACTCGTCCAAATACCGCCAATTCCAGCGTTATTTATACCACAATCCAATCTTCCGTAAATCTCTACGGTCTTGGTAATCAGGTTGTTAACTGATTCTTCATTAGCAACGTTGCACTCAATAAAAGTGGCTTCTCCTCCTTTATCTTGAATCATTTTTACGGTTTCGTGACCACCTTCAACTGCTACATCCGAAACTACTACTTTTGCTCCACGCTCCGCAAATAACAATGCTGTTGCCCTACCTAAACCCGATGCTGCCCCTGTTATCATAGCAACTTTACCCGTAAAATCCTGTGTCATTTTATTTAATTTATTGAGAATTGTTTGTTGAATAAACGATTAAATGAATTAAGTGTTTATGTACTTTTAAATTGGTCGTAAATATATGATTATAAGTGGATTAAAACACTAACCCCTAACAACTAAAACCTAACCCCTATCCATATTTTTTTTATTTTGTTAATCTATCAAAAATCAACAGATTTCATTAGTTATTACCCAAATAGATTTCTAAATTTGACAATAAATCTTCAAAACACAAAACAATTTACCTCATCATTTGGTAACTTATTTTATAACCTATAACACCCCACTAAAATCGTATTGATAAAATAATTTCCTATTAAAATTCATTTGTAAGGAAAATCAAGTTTTTATCAAATATCCAAATTAATCGTGCCGAAATGAAGGCAGATTTACCATCGAATTTGTAATTTTGTTTCCATATAAAGTAAGTATAATTTAAAACCATTAGTTTTTCTGATAACCGCCAATATGTATCACGATTTTCAAAAATCGTATGTCTATTATTTTTAAACCCACATCAGTTTAGAACTATAATCCTTCTAAAAAATGAGTAATTTTCAACAACAAGTAGAACCCCTTTTAGTCGAAGACCCAAATCGCTTCGTGCTATTTCCGATTAAGCACAATGATATTTGGCAATTTTATAAAAAAGCCGAAGCCTCTTTCTGGACTGCCGAAGAAATTGACCTTTCGCAAGATACCAATGATTGGGAAAACCGTTTAAATGACGGTGAAAGACACTTTATCTCCCATGTTTTAGCCTTTTTTGCTGCCTCAGATGGTATTGTGAATGAGAATTTGGCGGTAAATTTCCTATCAGAAGTGCAGTACGCCGAAGCAAAATGTTTCTACGGTTTTCAGATTATGATGGAAAATATCCACTCTGAAACGTATTCATTGTTGATTGATACGTACATTAAAAACCCAGTAGAGAAAGATAAAATGTTGCGGGCGGTTGATACGATTCCTTGCGTAAAGAAAAAAGCAGATTGGGCTTTGCGTTGGATTAATGACGGTAATTTTGCGGAGCGTTTGATTGCTTTTGCTGCCGTGGAAGGAATTTTCTTTTCAGGTTCTTTCTGTTCAATTTTCTGGTTAAAAAAACGTGGTTTAATGCCTGGACTTTCATTCTCGAACGAATTAATTTCAAGAGACGAAGGTTTGCACTGTGATTTTGCGTGTATGTTATATACCGATCACATCAAAAATCAGTTAGATCCAGAAGCCATTTATACCATTATTTTAGATGCGGTTTCTATTGAAAAAGAGTTTGTAACGGACGCTTTGCCAGTTTCTTTAATTGGAATGAATGCGGAGTTGATGTGTGAATATATTGAGTTTTGTGCCGACCGTTTATTGGTAGCTTTGGGCTTAGATAAGCAATTTAACGCTCAAAATCCTTTCGATTTTATGGAGATGATTTCGTTGCAGGGTAAAACTAATTTCTTTGAGAAACGTGTTGCAGAATACCAAAAATCAGGGGTAATGTCGGAGAAAGAAACAATGGCGTTTTCTTTGGATGAGGATTTTTAAATAGTAGGAGCGGGAATAGAAAAAGCCTCAAATCATAATGATTT
>JANXML010000315.1 GCA_025354645.1 Arcicella sp.
CGTTTGCCGATATTACCGCTAAGTTTCCAAGGAAAATCCACGCTGTAACGGCAAAAGGATTTCTACTGAAAATTCTCTGTTTTATTATCATGTATATCCTTGATAGACAGTTTTAATTTTACGCAACTTACATTAACTAATGAAGTGTATGTGTCATCCTGACGAAGGAGGGAACTGAACTAATAAATCAAAAATCAATTCCGCTTAATTTAAAATCAGTTCCTTTATTGGTCGGAATAACAAGAAAAAAACGTTGAAAATGCAACCTTATTATCAATCTCTGCATCTTATCAAAAATGCCCAACCATTTATCAATCTGAACAACCACTTATCCAGATTTTGACAAAATTTAAGGTATTATGTATTGCATAGTACCTAATAAAACACTTATCTTTGTAACCACATAGCTATCATAGGAAACATAGTCAAACTATGAATAAATTTATTGTCTTTTAACTCCCAAACAAACGCATAAAATAATGAAAAATTTAATAGTTATTGTAAGTTTATTTTTGTGTACTGCTTTGACCAACAACGTTTTAGCGATGGGATTTCCACATAATTTGTTGACAGGTAAGAAAGGGTTGAAAAAGGAAAAGATTACAAACAATCACGTGCAGAATATTTCTAAAAAAGTAATAATGTTGAGAGATAGTCGTTTGAATTATGTAGGTCAGAAAGCATTAAATTACCTATTCGGATCAAAGAATTAACGCATTTTTAGAACACATTATCTATTTAGTTTTGGTTTAAGGATGATTTGTAGCGAAGCTCACTGGGTTTCGCTACATTTGTTTTAAATTAGCTTGAAACTACGATTTTAAACCTTTATAGCTTTCAATGAAGGGATAAATTAAAGTATTTATACCCGTGATATACCGCCATATATTGCTATAAATGTTACTGATTTTGTTACCTTTTTGTTCACGGATTTTGTCCATACGTTTGTTACTGTAATTTAAAAATCAGTAATATCATGTACGGAATAACAAAAATTGATTTACGATTTAATCGTAAAAACCAACTCGACACCCACAACAAAGCACCCATTGAGATTAGAATGTATCTTAACGGTCAAACAATTTATAAGGGTACTGGCATGAGTATAACGCCTGACGATTGGAGCAAATCTAAAAACCGACCAAAGAACCATTTGATTAATCAAGAATGTGCAAGGCAGGAATTAGAATTGAAAAGTTTTGAGAAAGAGTTTAGGCAAAAGAATGGACGGTTTACTATCAAAGATTTCAAACTTATCAATAAACCCGAAATCATAGCAGAGCCTACGAATGTATCATTTATAAAATTCTTTGCGGAGCAACTCGAAGCGGAAAAAGAAGGGCATGAAGTAGTGCTTAGAAGTAAAAAATTAACCCTTAAATATCTCAAAGAATTACGCCCAGAAATTGCATTTTGTGAAATTGATTTTCAGATGATTAGGGATTTTGATTTCTTTTTGAAGGCTAAGAAACTACATATCAATACTATTAAAAGACACCATATTAACGTGAGGGCATACATTAAACTCGCAACCAAGAGCCGTTTGATTTCTTTCAATCCTTATGAAGACTTTAAAATACCGAGGGCGGATGCCTATTCAAGTTTTTGTACGGAAGCGGAACTTAGACAACTTGAAAATTTGACTTTTAATGTAGAAAATAGAAAGGAGCGATTTATGGAGCGATGCCGTGATATGTTCCTATTTTCAGCATACACGGGGCTACGTTACAGCGATACGGCAAAAGTACAGGCTAATCACTTTCAACAAACCAAAGACGGTTTAATACTCGACTACCAAGCCAATAAAACCCGCAAATTTGGTGTGAAATATTTGTCTATGTTGTTTGGAGGAAAACCCGAAAAACTTGCTTTAAAGTATATGCAAAAGGATGGCAGCGTGTTGTTTAAAAATATGAAGCAGCAGCAGGTAAATGTAAATTTAAAAGTATTGGCAGAACGGGCAGGAATTACCAAGATATTACGGTTTAAAGATTCAAGAAATACGTTTGCGGTGGTGCTATTGGACAAAAAAATACCTATCAATATTGTTCAATCTGAAATGCAACATTCAAATTTAGCCACAACCCAAATTTATACAAAACATACGCCTGAACAAACTATACAGGCATTAAAACAAACAGATTGGAATTAATGGAAGCAATTAAAAAGAAATACCAGAAATATAAAACTGAAAAGAAAATAGTTGTAGAATATAAACTAAATAAGAGAGTTTCATCAATTTTTCAAGATGCAAATAAGGATAGTAGTCATCCTATTTATATTGAAATTAGAGTTAGAAGACAAAATACATCTATCAAAAGTAGATTAAATACTACTACTACTGAAATTGGGTTAAAGAATTACTTAGAAATTCCATACATAGCTAAGTTTATAGAGCATGAGAGAAAAATGATAGAGAACACTATCAGAGAATTTAATCCAGACGAAGATGATAATTTTAAAATATCTGAATGGTCTGAATATTATCGTCAAAAAATTAATGAAAATTTTGAGGAACTTTTAAATAATAAACTTTATAATTTAATTGATAAAAAGATATATGAAATCTATAAAACGAGTTCATGTTTTTCAAGAGAGGGTAGAAATTCGTCAATTGAAATTTTAAATTTTTTAGATAAATTAAATATTCCGTTTGCCAAAGATTTTCTAAACTATTATCAAGAAGTCTTTGATTTGAGAAAGATATTCATAGAAGAACAAAATGTTTCCCTAATTTGGATGTGCTTAGAAGATTGGAATACAGGCTACTATCAAAATTTCATAAAAGAATTTATTAACCCAAAAGATTATCACAGAATTGTTGATAAAGTAAATAGCCTATTAGCTGAATAGGCTATTTTTTTGAAATAAATGTTCGTTATTGTTTTATTATTAACGAACATTTTATACATTGCAACATAATTTAAAATATCAAAACATTTTACACAATGGAACAGCAAATAAAATTATTGCAAGAGTTAATGATAGAGGTTAAATCTATGAAGTTAATGTTTGGAGGTAATACTTCATCTACACTCACAGAAAGATATATTTCTCCCAAAGAAATAATGGAGCGTTTAGGTATTGGTCGTTCTAAATTGGACGAATGGGCAAATACAGGGTTTTTGAATAAAATCAAACCAGACCCTAATACAAAAAAAGTTTATTTCCTTCATTCAGAACTAAATAAAATATTTCCAAACGTCTTTCCTCTTAATGCTTAATTGCATTTGGAGGAAAGTCTTTTTCTACTACAAAACATGGAACAGCCTACACACATTTCATTAATCATTGAATCAATGGACATTTTCGCAAAAGAGCCAAAGCCATTGATATTCAAACGATTAAGAACAAAAAAAAGTCGTTGTGCGACTAACACAACGACTAAAAATAAATTTTTAAATTCTTCTTTTGAACAAGTACAAAATTAATATGAATCCATTAGAAAATCAAGAAGTTTCAGAGGTTTTTTTAACCTTAGAAAAACAACATAGTCAAGATGAAATTTTTGACAAAATTACTGATAATATAACCAAAGTAGATTTTAGAGCATTATCAGGACAAAAGTATATAGAAGACACTGATAAAAAATTATTAGAGAAAAACTACGTAGTTATTTCAACTGAAAATATTTTAGAAAAAGCCAACAATTTAGGTTATCGTTTGGCTATGAATAATGGAGTTGTATATATTTTTAATGGTCGCTATTGGGTTTCAATTTCAGAAGCAGATTTAGGAAAATTCATGGGAAATTGTGCTTTAAAATTGGGCGTTGATAAGATAGATTCAAAGTTCCACAGGTTTCAAGATAGCCTTTTAAGTCAGTTTTTCAAGTCTGCACACTTCACTAAACCAGAAAGTTTACAAGATAAGGTACTCATTAATCTACAAAATGGTACGTTTGAAATTACCTCACAAAAGCAGTCATTAAGACCGTTTAAGGATACCGATTTTTTAAAGTATCAATTACCTTTCTCTTATGATACCACCGCCACCGCCCCACTATTTCAGAAATATTTAGACAGGGTTTTACCAGAAAAGGAACTGCAAGATATTTTAGCGGAATACATCGGTTATGTATTTATTAAAAATCTCAAATTAGAAAAAGTCTTACTATTATTTGGTTCGGGTGCAAATGGAAAATCTGTATTTTTTGAGATTGTAAACGCAATTTTAGGCAAAGAAAATATCAGTAATTTTTCGCTTACTTCTTTAAGCAATGAATCATACCGTTCAAGTTTAGACGATAAACTTTTGAATTATGGAAGTGAGATTAAAGGTAGTTTGGAAAGTGATATTTTTAAACAGTTAGCAAGTGGTGAACCTATTGGAGCGAGACGATTGTATCAAAAACCTTTTACCATGACAGACTATGCAAAGTTGATGTTTAATGCAAACGAATTACCAAAGGACGTTGAACATAACGAAGCATATTTTAGACGGTTTTTAATCGTGCCTTTTTTGGTAACGATACCATCAGAGGAAAGAGACCCCGAATTACCAAAGAAGATAATTAAAAATGAATTGTCAGGTGTATTTAATTGGGTATTATTAGGGCTTAACAGATTGCTAATTAAAAAGGGATTTACACATTCTAAAACATCATCTAATTTCTTGGAAAAGTACAAAAATGAATCTGATACAGTATTTCTGTTTTTAGATGAACAAAATTATAAACCATGTTTCGATGGAGGTTGTACGGGTTTAACTGAATTGTACGGTGAATATAAACAGTATTGCGGAGCGTTTGGCTATTATCCTAACAACCTCAAAAACTTTCGTAATAGATTGGAAAGTAACAAGTTACAAGTAAATAAAAAATCAGCGGGTTTATTTGTAAGTGTTACCAAGACCCCTATCTTTTAATTGAACGCACCCGTAAGAAAAATATAAATGTTTTTTAAAAAGCATCATTTCCGTCATTTCCGTCATTAATATAATTATTTAAAGAATTTAAAATCTATAAAAAATACAATGGAATGACGGTAATGACGGAAATGACACTCCAAACAAAACATTTTATTTTTTTCTCTCACACACGTTTAGAAATAATACTTAGTTTAATACAATTTTAAAAATGAGAACACAAGACCAAATACAGGCATTAAAACAAGCAATTTCAATAGTAAATTATCTAAGTGGAAAAGGCATTTGTCCAATATCAAAAAGTGGAATTTATTTTATGTATCATTCTCCACTAAGAAACGATAGTACACCGTCCTTTTCTGTTAATCCTACCAAGAACACCTTTTACGATTTAGGCAATGACAGCGATAAAGGAAACATCATTGAGTTAGTAATGAGAATGGAGCGTATGAGTTTTGTAGAAGCGTGTAACTTCTTGGATAGTCAAGACTTAATGAAAGAAAATGAAAATCCTCTTTCTCTTTCATCAAGTCAAAGCCCTAATAATGAGACCAAGCATTATGAAGTTACAGCCGTGAAGGACTTGCAACACCCCGCATTAATCCGTTACGTGGAGAGCCGTAAAATTACCCTACATACAGCGTTTAGTTATCTCAAAGAAATACACTATAAAAATGCCAAAGGTCAATTTTTTGGAGTTGGTTATCAAAATGAAAGAGGTGGTTACATTGTGAGAAGTGAAATAATGAAAAAGCCTATCAATTTAGGACACACAGATATTACTATCATAGGCATAGGCATAACTAAAAAAGTATCTGTATTTGAAGGCGTATTTGATTTTCTATCAGCCGTTGAATATTACGGTTTACCGACCTCCACAGCAATCATTTTAAATTCAGTATCGAACCTAAATAAAGCAATTCCACATCTAAGTAAAGCCGAAAAAATCTACACATTTTTAGACAATGACGATGCAGGAAAAAAGGCAATTCAAAAAATGAGAGATACAGGATTGAACATTTCAGACCAATCCATTATCTATCAAGGTTACAAGGATTTCAATGATTTTTTAAACAAATAAACACCTTTATAAAATGGCAATTAATCTGCAAAAATTCCAAAGAGCTCAATTAGTTAGACTCAAAGGACAACCCAATTCACCCGAATTGACAATTACAAAAATCATTAGAACCCAATCAGAAGAGTTTGAGGAAAAAATGTTAAAATTCTCCTACGAATGTACGTGGTGGGATAGCAAGAAAAAATGTTTTCATCAGCTAACTTTTGAAGAAAATACGATTGAAAAAGTGAAAGGTAGCCCTAAAATTAACAGAAATTCAGATTTCAGGGGACTGTAAAATTACAATTACCATCATAATTAGGTTTTCGTTCTATAAAATCTTTTGATAAAGCGTTGATAATCAAGTTTTTAATCAATTTTGAGAACCTTTTGAGACACATATCACGGCTTACATAACGTTGCACGCCCTGTACGGTGCAGGCGTTCGCCAAACAGTTGCCGTTGATATGTGATTGGAAAACCCTTTAAAACAGGCTATTACAAGCCTGTTTTAGAGCCTTAAATAGCATTTTTAATATTTTTTACACAATAATTTTTAATCAACATGAAAAAGTTACACATTCTTGTACTTTGCACAGGCAAACCAAGTAAAAGACTAATCCAAGCCATAGAAAGTCGTGGACACACCTACGAGTATTTTGAGCCAAGCGAACTATATTTAGTTATTTCTGATGAAATAAACAAAAATGACAGGGTTTACTTCCAAGAAAGTAAAAAATTTAAGCCTAAACTATTGGATTTAAAAGTATATAATGCAATCGTTACTCGAATTGGTAATGGTGGTGAATATGCTTACACAGTTTTGGAACATTTAACCAAAAACTTAGGTATTTATTCAGTCCAAAATGCAAATGCAAACCGTATTGCATCTCATAAAGGTTGGACTTCGCAATTAGTGAGCGTTGCGGGTTTAAGAAGTCCTAAAACCATACTATTTAAAGAACCCAAAGATATTGATTTTATGGTTGAACAAGTTGGACCATTCCCTATTGTGCTTAAAACTCCACGAGGTTCGCAGGGTTCTGGGGTCGCTTTAATGGAAAACAAACAACAACTTACATCAACGTTAGAATTGTTGCATAGTAAGAGCGTAGAGACACTTTTACAGCAATATATTGAAGGAGGTGGAACGGATTACAGAGTTATCGTTTTAAATGGTAAAGTTCTTTGTACCATGAAAAGAACGTCAGCCGATGGATTTAAAGCTAATCTTTCAAAAAAGGGTAAAGGCGAATTGGTTAAACTTTCAAAAGAACATGAGGAGTTTTGTATAAAAGCAAGTAAGGCAATAGATTTAGATTTTGCGGGAGTGGATGTAATGATTAGTGATAAAGACGGAAAAATATACTTAATCGAAATAAATAGTAATCCAGGTTGTAAGTCCATAGAAATTTGTGAACATAATTGGTTCCTCGATTGGATTGAATTGTTAGAGGAAAAGGTTTTAGGCAAGTTATCTATTCCAAGTAGTAGCAGGAAAGTTGAAAGTAGCTTAGAAGTGGAAAAGAAATTATCTGCCGATGATTTGCTTGCAATTAGTGCAACCCAAAAAGTTGAAAAGGCATATAGAGAAAATTTTTGGTATTTAGGTTAGAACTTTTTAAAATACGAAATATGGACAATAACCAGAAATATCCGCTTATCAGAAATTCAAAATTTCAATCGGATTACTCATTTAAAAAGTTCTTAAATGCAGTTGAAAACTATACGAAGAAAGTAGTTAAAGAGAAACAGCCTTACACGATTGGCAAAACGTATGATGAAGTTTACAGCTGCATTTATGAAAGTTTTAAAATGAAATGGGATTATGAAAATGATACTATTGATACTTAAAAATAAACAAATGATAAAGACTTTATACATGGGAGCAAGCGGAGGAAAAACCGTTTCAACCTTTGCAAATGATAACGAGATGATGAGATTTGTAAATCTTGTTGATGAAAAAGCCAAAAAAGACTTTAAACTGATTGAGAATGAAAGTAGTAATTTTTCAGAAGTTAGGGCAAAAGTTCATAATGAATTAATGTGGGTTTATTTATCGAGAGATTTGGAAGGTTTTGAAAACTTTGATACTTTGAATTTAACAAGGTGAATATTAAGCAATACCAAATGAAATTGTTAAGTATGATAAACTTTTTAAAATATGCGTTTTAGTTACCATTTTGTTACTTTTTAGCATAAAATTACATAACTATCTGATTATCAGTAACGTAGCGAAGCTCACTGGGTTTCGCTACATTTGTTTTTGATGGCTTTCAGCAGTCGGCTTAACAAATTAGCTTTAATTATATCGTTTAACATTTTTTAACAACCTTAAAATCAGTTTGGTAAAATTTATGTTTTAGATTCGTTAAAACTAAACAAATACATCATGAAAAATATTTTCCTCTTCCTCGCCTTTATCAGTTTTGTATCTTGCAAAAAAGAAAAATTGAAGAAAATTGACATAGGTAAGAATGTGAAATGCGAACCGATTGAATACATAGTGCAAGAACCTGGTGTTGCCACGCTGAAAGATAGTAAGACAAAAGTTAAGTTTACAAAGAATCCTCAACAAATGCAATAATCCCCTCTTCATCCTTGGCATCAAACCATTGAAATTCATCTTGATTTTTGAACCATGTCATTTGCCTTTTGGCGTATCTTCGGGAATTTCTTTTGAGTAATCTCACCATTTCTTCACGGTCATATTTACCATCAAGATGTTCATAGATTTCTCGGTATCCAACGGTTTTTAGGGCATAATGATCTCTAAAATCCTTAACAGATTTGGCTTCGGCTTCGAGTCCATTGGCGAGCATAATGTCCATGCGTTGGTCTATGCGGGCGTATAATTCCTCACGTGGGCGTTCGAGAAAAATTTTTATCATCTTGAAAGGACGCTCAACTTTCTGATTTTTTCTGAAACTTGAAAAGGGTTTTCCCGTAGAAATACAAACTTCCAAAGCCCGCAAAACTCGTTGCGTATTTTGAATATCAACTTGCTCGTAATATGTTGAGTCGAGGTTTTTTAATTCGTTCGCTAAAACTTCAAGTCCTTCATTTTCAAGTCTTTGTGCTAAGTTTTGCCGTAATACTAAATCCGCTTCGGGCATTTCGTCGATGCCGTCGGTTATCATTTTAATAAACATTCCAGAACCTCCTGTGAGAATTGCTACATCTTTTTTCTGGAAGATCTCTTCCAAAACTGCCAAACAATCACGCTCAAAATCTCCCACAGAATAATAATCTTGAATAGAATGCGAATCAATAAAATGATGTTTTACATCATCCATTTCTTCAATTGATGGCTTGGCAGTTCCGACGGCAAGTTCACGATAAAACTGACGAGAATCCGCTGAAACTACCTCTATATCAAGGATTTTAGCAATTTTTACACATAAATCAGTTTTGCCAACTGCCGTTGGTCCAGTAATAATGATAAGTGTTTTCATCGTGTAAGTATTTGGAATAAATTAATTCATGGCATGACTTAACTCGTAAGTCATTGATAATGAATAAATTATGCTAAGTCATGCCATGAATATTCTATTAATTTTATACTGACACTTAAAATTATTTATTGACTAAAATTTGCTTAATCAAACCAACCATTTTATCATTACCGAACTGTGTTCTAAACTTGATTTTCACGCTCTCTTTGAAGAACTTTTAGCGTATTTGATTTTAAAATTTTTCTCTTTTCTTGATCCGTCTTCGCTTTTGCGTTTTGTCTCCAAAATAAAAAATAGTTTCTGCTCCCCTGCCTTGAATTTCAATACGTAGGCAAAGTCTGGTTAATAGCTTTTACTTCCTGAAAATAGAATTTTGATGGAATATTTCGGAATCTTCATAAACACAATTACCTCCTCAATTTCGGTTTTGATATTGGTTTTTTACGTCTGAATAATAGTATAATTCATCAAAAAAGAAGGATTTAGCAACCGTTTAATCCAACACCAAGACCCCAACATCAGAGACGAAAATTTTCTTTAAAAAATTCCCCTTTTCATCCGTCAATTTGGTTGGATGGATGCTGTTGTGATTAGGCACTTTTACGTTGATGGTCATTTTCTGTTCTACACTCATTTATTTAAGATTTGCTGCTTTACAAAGATAGATTTGATTTTTGATTATCGTGTTTTGTGAAATAGAATTGAGTGAATTATTTTAAATTTTGTTATTATTATGAATTAAAACTTACTCAAAATTATTTGATTTTCAGGCGTGATTTTATCGGTCAAATTCAAGATTTCTCCCATGTCTGAATACGCCATAAGTGTTTACAAAAGTAATAACCACAAGGGCAAATGAATAACTTTTAATGTTTTAATCCTCCTACCGATAAATCAAGAATCTGTATATTCCCAAAACCATTCTTCCCAATTTTCAATAAATATTTATTTTTTACAATACATTTGTCCTAACAAAAACCAAAACAAGATGACAGTCATACGCAAACATTCATTTATTCGTAAAATCAAAGATATTTCCATTAGTGGCTCATTGGCATTGGCTATTTTGGGAAATTCTGTCATGCTACAAAGCTGTGGCAGTTCCGAGTCTTCGGACAATGAAGATTATGAGGAAGTTGAAGTTTATACGAAGGGCGTGAAAACCTATATTTCTGAAACTTTAAAAGGACAATTCAAAATCACGGACGAAACCGAAGTGCCAGCCGATAGTTCGGTTGCCATCGTAACGTACTTAGACGGAAGAAAGGAAAATCTTTCTCCACAGGCAGTTAAAGCCTTGATTGATAATGACATAAAAGCTAATCCAACCACCATTGGACAAAATAATGCTTTGCCAAATGCTCTCCTTTTTGGTGGAATGGGCTATTTATTGGCAAAAACCATGAGTCCAAATTATGCCAATTATCGCCCAGATTTAAACCCAAAAACCAAAAATTCAACCGATACAACCTACCGTAGAAGACATCATTCGGGTGGATTTTTCTTCTTTCCGATGATGGGACGATACTATTCTAATCAAACTGCCTTCCAAAAATCAAGTGGCATTCACGAAAGCATAGGAAGTTCTCGTACCATCACGACCAGACCCGTGAGTGGACGAAGTGGATTTTTTAGGAGTACGGGACGAGGAGGATTTAGAGGATAAAATTTTAGATGTTTTCCAAGGCATATGATTTCTTCATTTTCTATTAAATAATTTCCAATTTTCAATAATCAATTTTTAAGTGTTTGGCTTTGCATAAGTTTTTATACTTTTTCCTTGAACATTGAAAATTGCGTATTGAAAATTAATTAACCTTAAACCTTTATTCAAACAGATGAACTTTCAAAAACTCAACCTTTCCCCAACTCAATCACTCCAAAATGAGGGATACGATTGGCTTTTGGGTGAAAATACGCTTCCATACGTTACTGATTCAATGATTGAAGTTTCTGAAAAAGAAGCCGAGAATTATTACGAAGCTGCCAATCAATTATACGAAATGTTCGTTGAAGCGGCTCAATATGTCATTGACAAGGAGCAATTTGCAACTTTGGGCATTCCAGAAAACTTGATTGAATTAGTTAAATATTCTTGGGAAAATGATAAAAATTGGCATCTCTACGGACGCTTTGATTTGTCGGGCGGATTGGACGGAAAACCCATAAAACTCATAGAATTTAATGCCGACACTGCTACTTGTATTCCTGAAACTGCCACCGTTCAATGGGCATCTTTGAAGGCAAATGGATTGGATGAAAGTTCACAATTCAATACGCTTTTTGAGTCTTTGGTTAACCAGTTTCAAGAACTCAAAAAACAAAATCCAGAATTTGAACCAACACTTTTGATTTCGAAGATGGAAGGTTATCCAGAAGACGATACAAATATGCAACTTTTGGGTGAAGCCGCCGAAGATGCAGGTTTTGAGGTAACATTTGAAAACATCGACAACGTAGAATTTTCAGTAGAACAGGGCATTTTTCAACAAAATGAAGATGGTAGTTTTACCAAGTATGATTGTTGGTTCAAACTCGTTCCTTGGGAATATATCGGTTGGGACGAACCCGAATTATCAAAAATCCTGACCAACATCGTAATGAGCAAAAAAGCCCTTGTGATGAATCCAGTCTACACTTTATTATTTCAATCAAAAGGAATTTTGAAAGTTTTGTGGGATTTATTTCCAAATCATCCGCTTTTATTGGAGACTGATAATCAGCAATTAGTAAATAAATCTTGTGTAGAAAAAGTATTGTTCGGACGTGAAGGTGCAAATGTAAAAATCCTTTCTCCCGTAGGCATTACGCTTGAAAAAACCGAAGGAGATTACGTTGAACAAAAAGTAATTTATCAAGAATACACCGAATTTTTGCAAGACAATACGGGCAAATATTACCAAGCGGGCGTATTTTTTGCAGGCGAAGGAGCGGGTTTAGGTTTCAGATGTGGCGGGAAAATTATTGATAATAAAGCACAGTTTTGTGGGCATTTGGTAGTGGAGAATTAATGTTTCCACTCAAAAAAACTTTCAAAATTAAATAATTCACTCAAAAATGCCCATTTTACAATCCTCTTATTTCCCTTCTCCTATTTGGCGAAATCCGCACGTTTCAACCATTTATCCAAGTGCTTTTCGGAAAGTCAATGGCGTGAATTATATCCGTGAAAGGATGGAATTATCAGACGGTGATTTCTTGGATTTAGACTGGTCCAAATCATCCGAAAACAATTCAAAACTCGCCATTTTCACGCACGGATTTTTGGGTAATTCAACTCGTCCTTATCTTTTAGGAGGTGTAAAGGCTTTTAATTTAGCCAATTACGATGCCTTAGCATGGAATCATCGAGGTGTTAGCGGAGAAAATAATCGCTTTGAAAAAATTACGACCCATGGCAGTTCTGGAGATTTGGAAGAAGTTATTAACTACGTATTGTCTCAAAAACAATACACAGAAATTATTTTGGTAGGGTACAGTAAAGGCGGTAATATCTCCATGAAATATGCGGGAGAAAAGTCCGCAAATATTCCCAAAGAAATCAAAAAAATCATTGCTATTTCTTCCCCGACTGATTTGCAAGGGAGCGTTGATGTAATGGGAAAGAAGGGATTTTATACCGAAAGATTCAAAACAAAATTGCTGAAATTTCTTTTAAATCGTTCGGAATTAATTGATAATCAAGTTCTTAAAGAAATTCCTAAAATGAAATACTTGGATGATATTACGGATAACTACATTGCTCCTCTTCACGGTTTCAAAGATGGACGGGATTATTATGAACAATGTGCTGCCATGTACGTAGTTGATAAAATCAGAGTACCAACCTTTATTCTGAACGCAAAAAATGACCCTGTTTTATCAGAAAGTTGTGCGATGTTAAACGTCGCTAAAAACTCAGATTACATTTATTCAGAAATTCCAAATCACGGAGGACATTGTGGATTTTACCAACCAAATACCGACGGAATTTATTGGGGAGACAAGCGAATGATTGAATTTGTGAAAAAGCTGTAACCCGAACTTTCCAGTTCGGTCTATAATAAATTAGTACAATCCAAACTGGAAAGTTCGAGCTACATAAAAAATATAAAGTTCGGGTTACATCAGTAAAAAAGGATAGAAAATATATTTCTCGAACGTAACTTTGTGTATAATTCCAACCAAAATATATATCAATGAAACTTATTTATTTAAGACTTTTTGCTCTAATTTTCAGTATATCAATTAGTTGCAACCCTGTTTTCAGTCAAAGTATTACTGGAAAAATTACTTCAAGAAATGGCGAAGCATTAGAAGGAACGAATATCAAAATCCTAAACTCAAACCTTGGAATCGTTACGGACACGGACGGAAAATATGAATTCAAAAAATTACCATCTGGCAATGTAATTCTTGAAATTTCTGCAATTGGTTATTCAACAAAAACGCAGAAAATTACCGCAAAATCTAACGAAAATCAGACCTTAAATATCTCCTTAGTCGAGTCAAATGAGCAATTGGATGAGGTGATTGTTTCTTCGGAAAAAATAGATCAACAAGCTCAAAAAATTCCTTCTGCCGTATCTGTTATTTCTGCAAAACAAGTGGCAGAATATCGCCTTTGGAATATCAAAGATTTAACGTCAATCGTGCCAAATATGTATTCTGCAAGTCCTGGTGATGATAAAAATAATACTTCATTACGAGGTATTACGTCCTCTTCCTACGACCAACCCGTTGCTACTTACGTGGACGGTGTTAATCAATTCAGATTAGACGCTTACATTCCACAACTCATTGACATTGAACGCATTGAAGTTTTGAGAGGACCACAAGGAACACTCTATGGACGTAATTCAATGGGTGGTGTTATCAACATTATTACCAAACAACCCACCAATAAAACGGCTGGTTTTGGCGAATTGAATTTTGGTTCGTATGGCATACAACGTTACACCGCAGGCGTGCGTACTCCCCTCATAAAAGACCATCTTTACGTAGGTGCTTCCGTGATGTATGATGCTCGTGATGGCTTTTATACCAATGTTTTCGATAACTCAAAATTCGATGTTCACAACAGTTTTACGGGTAATTATTTCTTAAAATATGTAGCTTCTCCTAAGTTTTCGGCAACGTTCAATTTGAAGCATTATGCTCGTAAAAATTCTGGCTCATTTACGCTTGCACCCTACGCAATCGCAACGGTTGATTCATTGAAATTTAAAGTAAATTATAATGCCGTTGCCAAGGATAACGACAATACATTGAACAGTTCTGCGGTCTTGAATTACTTTGGAAATAAGGTCGATATTACGTCAATTACTGCCTATCAAAC